>NZ_JBEZED010000015.1:0-205890 GCF_040648675.1 Micromonospora sp. NPDC049101
ACTACACCATCGTCAGCCGCAGCAGCGGACTGACAGCCGACGTCTCCGGTGCCTCGACCAGCGACGGAGCGCAGGTCGTGCAGTGGACCGCCAACAACGGGACCAACCAACAGTGGCAGTTCGTACGCGTCTGACCACGACATGACGCACCACCCTTCAGCCTCGGTGTCGAGAGGAACTTTGATGTCAGACCTGCCCGTGAGCCGTAGGCGCCTGCTCGTCACCACCGCGCTGACCGCCGGATCGGCGGCCCTGATCCCGACCGTGGGCGCCGGACGGGCCGCCGCCGTCGCGCCTCAGGTCGCGCTGCCCGAGCGCGGGATCTACGACACCGCCGCGGCGACGACCTGGACGGACGGGTTCCTCACCGGCAACGGCGAGTACGGCGCCGTCCTGTACGGAACGCCGACCCTCGAGAAGGTGATCTTCAATCACCACCGCTTCGTGCTGCCCAACGGCAGCCGGGGCGTGACCCCGCCGGTAATCTCCGGGCGGCTGGCCGGCGTGCGAGACAAGGCGCTGGCCGGGAACTACGCCGGAGCCAACTCGGACTTCGCGGCCGGCTGGAGCCTGCGCTGGACCCAGACCTACCACCCCGGCTTCGAGGTGCAGATCAGCACGCCAGGCATGACCACCGCCAACGGGTACGCCCGCAGCACCGACTTCCGAACCGGGGAGGTCACCTCCACCTGGACCGACAGCTACGGCACCTGGACTCGCCGCGCCTTCGCCTCCCGGGCCGACAACGTCGTCGTACACGAACTGACCCCGGCATCCGGCCGAACGATCGACGCGACGCTGAGCGTCAACACCTCCCTCGCGGGCGTCCCCGGCTCGGTCCGTTTCACCACCCTGGCCAGCGTCACTGACGGCTCCGGCTACCTGAACCTGCGCGGCACCTACCCGTCCGGGCAGGGCGCGTTCGGCTTCGAGGGCGTCACCCGGGTCGTCGCCACCGGTGGCACGGTAGCCGCGAACGGGTCGAGCATCGTCGTCACCGCGGCAACCAGGCTCGTCCTGCTGACCAAACTCGACAGGTACGAGTCATCGACGGCCTGGGACAGCAAGCCGTTGCACGCGGCGCTGGCCGCGGTTCGCGCCGACTATGCCGAACTGCGTGCCCGGCACGTCACCCTGCACTCGGCGATGTTCGATCGCTCCCGCCTGGACCTGAACGTCTCCGCCGCCGACCGGCAGCTGTCGACCACCGCGCTGATCGCCCGGCAGAACGCCAACCGCAACACCATCGATCTGGCCCTGCTGGAGCGCCTCTACGACAGCGGCCGTTACCTGTTCATCAGCTCCAGCGGCGTACTGCCGCCGCGGTTGACCGGAATCTGGGCCGGCACCTGGAATGGCGCCTGGGCCGACGATTTCACCACCGACGCCAACATCAACCTGCAGGTCGCCGGCGGCAACATTCTCGACCTCACCGATGCCATGCAGGGCTACTTCAACCTGATCCTCGGCCAGCTCGCGCACTGGCGCACCAACGCTCGCAACCTGTACGGAGCCCGCGGCTTCCTGGCCCCGTCGCGAACCGACGGCGAGTACGGGTACATGCTGCACTTCGACCCCGGCTTCCCCGGCCAGTGCTGGACCGGTGGCGCGGACTGGTTGCTCTACCCGTTGCTGGAGTATTACCAGGTCACCGGGGACCGGACGTTCCTGGCTGAGAAGCTGGGACCGGCGCTGATGGAGCTGGCGCTGTTCTACGAGGACTTCCTGACCCGCACCGACTCGGCCGGCCGTGTGGTGTTCGTGCCGTCGTTCTCGATGGAGAACTCGCCGGCCAGCACGAACGTCCTGCTGGCGATCAACGCCACCGGCGACATCCAGGCCGGCAGACACGCCCTGCGGGCGGCCGTCGAGGCTGCCAACGCGCTCGGTGTCGAACAGGGCGCCGGCCAGGGTGTCGCACGCTGGACGGCCCTGCTGGCGAAGCTTCCGCCCTACACGGTCAACGGGAGCGGCGCCCTCGCCGAATGGTCCTGGCCGGGCCTGACGGATCGCTACAACCATCGGCACGTGCATCACCTGTACGGCGCGTGGCCCCTGCACGAGATCAATCCCGAGGAGGCTCCCGGGCTGGTCACCGCCGCGCTCAGGGCCCTGGCGCTGCGCGGTGACGAGAACACCTCCGCGCACGGCAGCCTGCATCGAGCCCTCGCCTCCGCTCGGCTGAAGGACGGTGCCGGCGTCTACAGCAACCTCCGGAAGATCATCGGCAACAACATGATCTTCCGGTCGCTGATGACGGCGCACAACCCGAATCTGGAGACCTACAACGCCGATGCCGCCAACACGCTGCCGGCCGTGCTCAGCGAAGCGCTCGTGTACACCAGGCCCGGCATCATCGAGCTGCTGCCCGCCGTGCCCGGCCAGCTCGCCAGGGGCACCATCACCGGGGTCCGCGGACGCAACCAGGTCCGCATTCACAGCCTCACCTGGGATCTGCCTGGTCGCTCGGTAACCGTGGCACTCACCTCGACGATCACCCAGGCGATCACCCTCCTCAGCCGGCGCGGGATGGCATCCATCACCACGTCCGCGACGGTCACCCCCTCGCCGCTCGGCCCGCATGCCCGGGTGATCTCGTTGACGGCCGGGCAACAGGTACAGGTCGTCGTAGGTCTGCCCGCCGCTTCGGCCGGCGGCGTCGTTCGACTTGTCAACCGGCGCAGCGCAAAGGTCCTGGACGTCAACGGCGGCTCCACCACGGACGGGGCAACTGTCATCCAGTGGCCATGGACCGGCGCGACCAACCAGCAGTGGCGGCTGCTGCCCAACAGCGATGGCTCATTCCGGCTGGCCGGGGTCAAAAGCGGGAAGGTCCTGGACAGTCCAGGTGGCTCGGGCCAGGGCGCGGCACTCGTGCAATGGGCCGACAACGGCGGACGTAACCAGTGGTGGAATCTTGTCCCGGCGACGACCAGCGGGTACCACCGGCTCGTCAACGTGAGCAATGGCTGGTGTGTCGGGGTCGAGGGCGGCTCCACCGCGGACGGCGCCAGGGTGGTCCAGCAACCGGTCAGCGGCGAGATCAGCCAGGAATGGCAGATCCTTGATGCCTGAGACAGAGGGGCAGAGGCACCGGTCGCGGCGCCTCCGGGCGATGGACCGCCAGGGCCTGCGCCACGGCAAGCGCCGCCACGCCGGGTGGGTCTCGGCCACCGGCGTGCGTGGTGCCGGACACGGCGGCGGCGCCGGGCCGACTGCGGGGACCGACCCGGCCCGGAGGGTACGTCTGACCTTTAGGGAAGCACCCGTCAGTCGATCGCCTCGTGCACGCCGACTCCGCAGGGCGATGGCGCGAACGGTGTGGGCTGGGTGGACGGTCGGGACGACAGCATCGCGTGTGGTCCTGCGGTTACGCATTGACCGTCTCCGATTTGTGTAGTTAACATGTGACGTCTGACGAATGTTGGACGCCGCGACACCCACGAAGGACTCAGGCGACGTCCTCGTCGACGTTCCGCTTCTCCTGCCCTGGGGTCGTCACCACCGGGGGCGGCTGGGGCCGCCGCTGCGTCGCTCGGCTGCGCGAAGGAGACAAGATGTCTGAAGTGACACGAAGGAAACTTCTCGGCGCCGGGGCGGCTGGGGCTGGTGCCATGCTGCTGCCGGGGGGTTGGACCGCAGCCGCTCGGGCCGGGTCGACCGCACCCCCAAACGTGCTGGCCGCCAACGACATGGCGTTGTGGTACGACGAGGCGGCGGGTACGGATTGGTTACGGGCTCTGCCGATTGGTAACGGCCGGTTGGGCGCGATGGTGTTCGGGAATGTCGACACCGAGCGGCTGCAGCTCAACGAGGACACCGTGTGGGCCGGTGGCCCGTATGACTCGGCCAACACCCGTGGTGCGGCCAACCTGGCGGAGATTCGGCGGCGGGTCTTCGCCGATCAGTGGACGCAGGCGCAGGATCTGATCAACCAGACCATGCTGGGCAGTCCGGTCGGGCAGTTGGCCTACCAGCCGGTCGGCGACCTGCGGCTGGCTTTTGGCAGTGCCAGCGGGGCGTCGCAGTACCAGCGGACCCTCGATCTGACCACGGCCACCACTACCACCAGCTACGTGCTCAACGGGGTGCGCTTTCAACGTGAGGTCTTCGCCAGCGCACCGGACCAGGTGATCGTGATCCGGTTGACCGCTGACCGGGCAAACGCGATCACGTTCACCGCCACGTTCAGTAGCCCGCAACGGACGACCGTGTCCAGCCCGGACGCCGCCACGATCGGCCTCGACGGTGTTTCCGGCAACATGGAGGGCATCACCGGGCAGGTCCGCTTCCTTGCTCTGGCCAATGCCTCCGTGAGCGGCGGTACGGTCAGCAGTTCCGGCGGCACGCTGCGGGTCTCCGGCGCGACAAGCGTCACCCTGTTGGTGTCGATCGGATCCAGTTACGTCAACTACCGGACCGTCAACGGCGACTACCAGGGCATCGCGCGGCGGCACCTCGACGCGGCCCGCGCCGTCGGCTTCGACCAGTTGCGCAGCCGACATGTGGCCGACTACCAGGCGCTGTTCAACCGGGTGTCGATCGATCTGGGACGCACGACGGCGGCCGACCAGACGACCGACGTGCGGATCGCGCAGCACGCGAGCGTCAACGATCCGCAGTTTTCCGCGCTGCTGTTCCAGTACGGTCGCTACCTGCTGATCTCCTCCTCGCGGCCGGGCAGCCAGCCGGCGAACCTGCAGGGGATCTGGAATGACCAGATGGCCCCGTCCTGGGATTCGAAGTACACAATCAACGCGAACCTGCCGATGAACTACTGGCCGGCCGACACCACCAACCTGGCCGAGTGTTACCTGCCGGTCTTCGACATGATCAAAGATCTGACGGTGACCGGCGCCCGCACCGCTCAGGTGCAGTACGGCGCAGGGGGTTGGGTCACCCACCACAACACCGACGCGTGGCGCGGCTCCTCGGTGGTCGACGAAGCCCTGTGGGGAATGTGGCAGACCGGCGGGGCCTGGCTGGCCACCATGATCTGGGACCACTACCAGTTCACCGGGGACGTCGAGTTCCTGCGCGCCAACTACCCGGCCATGAAGGGCGCTGCCCAGTTCTTCCTCGACACGCTGGTCAGCCACCCGACGCTCGGCTACCTCGTCACCAATCCGTCGAACTCGCCCGAGCTGCGTCACCACACGAACGCCAGCGTGTGCGCGGGGCCGACGATGGACAACCAGATCCTGCGTGACCTGTTCAACGGCGTCGCACGGGCCGCCGAAGTCCTCAACGTGGATGCCACCTACCGCACCCAGGTACTGACGGCCCGGGACCGGCTACCCCCGACGCGGGTCGGGTCCCGCGGCAACGTCCAGGAATGGCTCGCCGACTGGGTGGAGACCGAGCGGACCCACCGGCACGTCTCCCACCTGTACGGGCTGCACCCCAGCAACCAGATCACCAAACGCGGCACACCACAACTGCACCAGGCCGCACGACAGACCCTGGAACTGCGCGGCGACGACGGCACCGGCTGGTCACTCGCCTGGAAGATCAACTATTGGGCTCGGCTGGAAGACGGCACCCGCGCCCACAAGCTCCTCCGCGACCTGGTACGCACCGACCGGCTCGCACCGAACATGTTCGACCTGCACCCGCCCTTCCAGATCGACGGCAACTTCGGCGCCACCTCCGGCATCGCCGAAATGCTGCTCCAGAGCCACGCCGGCGAACTGCACCTCCTGCCCGCCCTACCATCCGCCTGGTCGGCCGGTCAGGTCACCGGGCTCCGGGGCCGCGGCGGACACACCGTCGGCGCCACCTGGAGCAGCAGCCGAATCGAGCTCGTCGTCACTCCCGACCGCGCCGGCCCCATCCGCGTTCGCAACCGGATCTTCGCCGGCACCTTCGAACTGCGCGACGAGACGAGCGGCAGCGCCGTCCAGCCGACGCGGATCGAGACCGATCTCGTGGAGTTCACCGGCCAGGCCGGCCACACCTACCGCGCGTCCGGGGTCAACTCGGGGCCGGTCGAGGCCGGTGCGTACTACCGGCTCGTGGCCCAGCACAGCGGCAAGGCCGCCGACATCAACGGTGCGTCCACCGCCGCCGGCGGATTGCTGATCCAGTGGCAGAGCGGCAGCGGACAGAACCAGCAGTTCGAGTTCGTGTCGGCGGACGGGGGCCACTTCCGGATCAGGGTGCGGCACAGCGGCCTGTTCCTGCAGGCGGCCAGCAACAGCACTGGCGCCGACATCACCCAACAACCCGACGCTCCCAACGCCGCGAGCCAACAATGGCGGGTCGACGACCAGGGCGCCGGGGTGGTCAGGCTCATCAACCGGCAGAGCGGTCTGGCAATGGACGTTTGGCAGGCTTCGACCGCCGACGGGGCCCGCATCTCCCAGTGGACACCCGGCACCGGTGCCAACCAGCGATTCAAACTCCAACGAATCTAGAGGGTTGACGGGTTGACGTCGCAACGGCCGGGTGGCCCAGCCACCCGGCCGTTGCGACACGCCGGCCGGCAACCGGCGTGCAGCAGTGAGGAACTGGACCGACCACGCCTGGTGTCCCAGCCCAACAACTGCTTACCCGAGCACTCCTGGCCAACCCGCAGTGGCCCTGCGCGACCCGACCTACTTCACGGTGCTCACGCCCGATGTGTGGCGTAGGCCGATGCCTGAATCCGACCGTTTCTGCGGATAGTGCAGGCCAACGGGCAGGCCGACGTCGGCGATACTGACGGAGTGAGATCGGACCGGTCGCCGAGGGTCGCGGTGGGTCTGTGCCGACCGGGCTGGCCGCTGGATCGCGTTTTTGATCCGGCGTCTGACGGCGGGACCGGCAGACCCCAACCTGCACTGGTGGCGGCTGGGGTCAGCGCTACCCCGCTGGCTACTGATCGCATCGATCACCCGGTCCTCGGCCTGCTCTACGCCGGTGCCGTGACCTCCCGCGCGGACGTAGGCGAGGCAGGCAGCGTGGTCGCCATGAGCCCAGATGGACAGATACTGGCTCTCGACTCTGTTGAGGATGGGTTGCGACTGTTCAACCCCTTCACCCGGTGGTCTGCCGTTCTTGACGACGACCCCCGCCGAAAAGAGGCATCGGTCTGGTCCGCGGGCTCCTTCAGCCCTGACGGCAGAACCCTGGTCACGGAGGGCAGAGAAAGCTGGCAGCTCTGGGATGTCCAGAGCCGCCAGACCATTGGACCTCCGCAGCCGACCAACGGCATCAGAGGGCTGTTGTTCAGCGCCGACGGGCACGTACTGCTCGCCTCCGAGTACAGCAAGCCGGTCCTCTCCGAGCATATGAAGTATTCGGCATCACTGTGGGACACACGCACGGGAGCCGAGATCGGCCGGATCGATTCCGACCGAACCCGTCCGGCGGTTGCGGTCAGCTCTGATGGGCAGCTGGTGGCCATCGCAGGTCTCGGTGAGAACGTCCGGCTCTGGAACTCCTCGGCCAGCCGGTTCGTCGTCACGATCGAGGCGATCGCCGGGGGGCGACGTCGCCTTCCGGCCCGATGGACAGACCCTGGCCGTTGCCGATGGGGACGACCGTATGCGGTTCTACAAAATCGATGGAACCCAGGTCCCAGAACCATGGATCAATCGGGCCATCAATGGAATGACCTTCAGCCCCGACGGAAGCCGTCTCCTCACTCGGGACAGCACAGGAAGGGTGCGTCTGTGGCACCTGACGTCGCAGTAGTAACCATACGCGGAGGTCTTCGCCAAGGCGTCCTGTTCTGCCGGTAACCGGCTCACCCGAGGCGGATACGACGTTCGTGGTATGTCGACGGGTCCGGCAGTCCGTACTGTCTGGCGGTATGCGGCGTTGGGTCGTGGAGACGATGATCGTGGCGGCCGTGGGCGTGCTGACCGCGTACCGGCTCGCGACGACGCCGGTCGCGCTGGGTGACCGAGTGCCGGACCTGTGGGCGTACGCTGCCGCCGCCGTGATGGTGTTCGTGCTGTTCGTTCGACGGCGGTGGCCGGTCGGTGTGCTGGTCCTGGTGGGCGGGCTCTACCTGGCCTACCACATCTACCACTACCCCGGTGGCGCGACGGCGGTGCCCGCGTGGGTCGCGCTGTACTCCGTCGGTGCGGCGTCGCGGCAGCGCGTGGGTCTCATCGTCGCGGCCCTGTTCGTGCTCCTGGATGCCCAGGGGCGGGTGGCGGTGGCCGGCGCGCGGCCGTTCGACACGTCGCTGGACAGCTCGACTGTGGTGTTCGTGGCGGCGTTGCTGCTCGGCGAGGTGGTGCGCGGGCGCCGGACCCAGCTGGCGTTGCTGGCGGCCGACCAGAGCCGGGCCGCCGAGCAGCGGGTCGTCGAGGAGCGTATCCGCATCGCCCGGGAGCTCCACGACGTCACGGCGCACACCTTGGCCGTGGTGTCGGTGCAGGCGGGCGTCGCGGCCGACGTGCTGGACGAGGATCCCGCCCAGGCCCGAGCCGCGCTGCGCGAGGTGCGCCGGGCCAGCCGCGAGGCGATGGTGGAGTTACGCGCGGCGGTGGGCGTGCTGCGCGACGGCACCCCGGCGGCCGGGCCGGAGCCGCCGACGCCCACGCTCGATCGGCTGCCCGCGCTGGCCGAGTCGACAGGTGCGGTCGTGACCTGCGATGGCGAGCCGCGGGCGTTGCCGCGGGCCGTGGAAACCACCGCTTACCGCATCGTCCAAGAGGCGGTGACGAACGCGTTGCGGCACGCCGGTGCGGCCCGGATCGAGGTACGTGTCGGATACCGTCCCGACGGACTGTCGGTCACGGTGCGCGACAACGGGCGGGGTGGCGTCCCGGTAGCCGGCAACGGGCTGCGTGGCATGGCCGAGCGCGCCGGTGGGCTGGGTGGGTGGCTTCGAGCGGGGCCGGCCGACGGGGGCGGCTTCGAGGTGCGGGGGTGGTTGCCGGTATGACGGTTCGGGTCCTGCTGGCCGACGACCAGACCCTCGTCCGCGCGGGCTTCCGGGTCCTGCTGGAGCGGGCGCCGGACATCGAGGTCGTCGCGGAGGCAACCGATGGGGAGGAGGCGATCGCTCTCACCCGGGCGCACCGGCCGGATGTCGTGTTGATGGACATCCGGATGCCGGGCACTGACGGTTTGACGGCCGCCCGGCGCATCCTCGCCGATGCCAGGTTGCCCGACGTACGTGTTGTGGTGCTGACCACCTTCGAGTTGGACGAGTACGTCTTCGCGGCGCTGCAGGCCGGCGCGAGCGGGTTCCTGCTCAAGGATCTGGAGCCGGACGAGCTGCGGCGGGCGGTACGCTTGGTCGCCGCCGGTGACGCGCTGCTGGCGCCCGCCGTGACCAGACGGCTGATCGCCGCCTTCGCCAGCGGTCCAGATGTCCCCGGCCTCGACAGCCTGACCTCGCGGGAGCGGGAGGTGGTCGGCCTCGTCGCCGACGGCCTGTCGACAGTGGAGGTGGCGGACCGGCTGAGGATGAGCCCGGCCACGGCGAAGACCCACACCAACCGGGCGATGACGAAGCTCGGGGCGCGCGATCGGGCCCAGCTGGTCGTGTTCGCGTACCGCAGCGGGCTTGCCGGCCTACCGCGACTGCGGTAGGCCGACGCCCACCGATGGCAGATCCGGTACGGGTACGCCGCTCGTAGCGTTCCGGTCATGTTTCTCATCTTGGGTCCGGCGTTGAATCTGCTCGCCGGCTTCTTCTGGCAGAACGACACTCAGGGCAGCACCGCCGGCACGATCATCGTGTTGTCGACCGCGTGCTGGCTCATCGGGCTGATCGGGTTGTTCGAGCGGCTGCGGCCCAGCACGCCGAGGTACGTCGCGGTCGGGTTGCCGGTAACGGTGTTCGGCGCGATCGGCGGGGTGGCCTACGGCGTACAGAGTATTCACGAGGGCCTGTTCGCCGTCTCCCACGCCGATGCGGTCGAACGACTCGGCGAGCACCCGTTCGCCGCGTTCGCGGTGTACTGGACGTGCGGACCGCTGTTTCCCATCAGCCTGTTCGTCCTGGGCCTCGTGCTGGCGAGGACGCGCGTGGCGCCACTTCCGGTCGGCATCATGGTCAGCCTGGGCGCGGTCGTGTTCCCGCTGAGCCGCATCACCCGGGAGGCGTCCATCGCGCACCTGGCCGATCTGTTCCTGCTGTTGCCGTTCCTCTACCTGGGACTGCGGTCGATGTCGCAGTCCCAGGGCGTACCGGGCCCCCGCCGCCACCGCGACGCCGTGGATTCCTAGCACAGCGATCGCCACGGCAGCCGAATCCCCCGGGTCCCCCCGAACCCGTCCGTCAACCTCCGTAACTGCTGTGCCCGGGATCGCTGGGCAGCGTCGTGTTGAGGCAGAAATGCGCCCGGTCCGGGTTCGCGGCAGGAGGTGCCGGGATCGGCTGCTCCAGCGACGGGAACGGGGACATGTCCCACGGGTTCCCGGACTGGCCGGTCAATTCGGTGCACTGACCGAACGGGCTGGGTGACCAGGGGTTGCCCGGCAGGTCGGGCAGCTTGCTGAACATCTGGAAGTCGCCCCGGGTGACCGGGAGGCTGCTGGCGGAGGCCTGGCCGTCGTGGTTGATGGCGGAGCCGTTGCGGTACAGGTACTGGTCCGGCATCCAACTCGACCGCAGCAGCGGTAGGTTTTCGATCCGCTGCATCGTCCCGTTCGCGCAGGCCTTGAAGTGCAACTCCTGCCAGATCGGGGGCGCGTGGACGAAGCTGCTCGCGTCGGCGCCCGGTGCGAGACCCGCGTCGAAGAAGAGCCGCCGGATGTCGTCGGCGAGGTCCCGGACCGACTGCGCGGCGACCGGGTGGGCGTTGATCTGGCCCACCCAGTCGGCCATCGCCGTCGGAGGCCCGGACGTGCCGAGCATCGGCCGATAGCCGATCGACCCGCCGCCGACGGTGAGGGCGACGACGCAGGTTGCCTGCGCGTCCGAGCGGGCGCCGGTGGCGTCGACCAGAGCGGGCGCTCGGCCGGCGAAGGCGTAGGCCCGGCCGGGCAGTTTCCCGTCGACGGCCGGATTCGCCGTCGTCAGGCCTCCGTCGTGGGCGTTGAGGTCCGGCAACGTGTACTGCAGATTCGGCGGCTGGATCCCGAAGCTGTGCCGCATCGACTCGAACAGGTCCCGGACGAACCGCGGCAGGTGGGTGTTGCCGGTGCGATGCTCGTACGTCGCGGACTCGCTGCCCGGGATCACGAAGCCGTCCGGACCGACGACGAACGAGACAGTCGCCTTCACCCGATTCTTGATCCGGTCGTCGTCGTCGAAGTGGGCAGGTCGTTGACTGCTCGTCGGCCGATCGGTGTACGGCTGGGCGATTCCGAGCCAGCGGCCGACGCTGTTGCCGGGCGGGTGGTTCACCGGGTCGGTACCGGCCGCCAGCACCTCGTCCCGCCACCTCTGGGCGAACTGGCGCAGTTGCGTGGTCACGCACTGTCCGAGCGGCGGCGTCGAACAGATCGGCAGGGCCAGGAGGTCCCCGCTGCGATGCAGCGCCCAGTCGTAGAGCGCCTGTTGGCCCGCCATCGGACCGGAGATCCAGGAGGCCGGGGCGGACACGTCGACGTTCTGGTTCTCGTCGAAGACGGCGACCGCCTCGATGGACTCCTCGCGGTAGGTGCCGCTGACCGGCACGAAGGCCACCGCGTCGAAGGCGATGTTGTCGCTGCCGTCGCCGTCCGGGGTGACCGAGCTCAGGGTCACCTCGGGTACGCCGTTGAACAGATAGGTGCCCAGCGGAACCCACCGGTTGGCGCTGCCCTGCTGCTTGAGCGTCCGGGTGCGGTTCCCCTGCGCGGTCCGGATGGTGTAGCGCGCCTGGGCGGTGTGCGCGCCGTGGTCCGGCAACGCGACCATGATCCGCATCGGCCCGTTGTGCGACGTGCTGAGCCGCCACTTCGCCGTGACCGCGAGCTTGCCGTCCTCGTCGTCGGCGGTCCTGGTGTGGGTGAACCAGAAGTGCCCGCCGAATCCGCCGCCAAGCTGATGTGTGTCTATCTTGCCGGGATACTGGCCGGCGGCGTCCGCCGGAAAGGTGAGGCTGAACGTGCCGGCGTTGTTCCATGGACGCCCGCAGTTGGGCCGGACCGCGGGTGTCCCGTCCGGCACGTCGTCGACGATCCGCGCATTGGCCGGCAGCCCGTCCAGGGTGCACGTCGGCGGATAGGCCGTGCCGTCCTCCTGGTACGCGTACCCGGGGTCGAAGCGCAGCAGTTCGTTGCCGCAACTGTACGAGCAGTCCCACTTCCAGGTGCTGGACTGGTGGTACCAGCAGCGCAGGTCGATCCGGCCGGCGCTGTCCCGGTGGGCGCAGGGCCCCGCCGGCTCACCGATGACGTCCGGGGCGTCGGGCGGGTACGCCTGCCCAGGTTGGCACTGGTTGGAGGCGTTACAGAACTGGTTCACCGGCGGCTTCACCGCGCTGCGGTTCTGCGGGGCGGTCGTCGCGGTGCCGTTCCACCAGGCGGGGCGGAATCCGGAGACCAGGGTGTTCGGCGCGTCCAGGACCTCTACCGGGTGCCCGGCCCAGCCCATGATCTTCTCCGGGTACGGCCAGTGCTGAGGATGCGCGGCGTCGGCGTAGGACACGTCCAGGAACGCGGTGCGGTTCGCGGGGTAGCGCGGGTTGGCCGGGTTGTTCGCCCAGCCGAGCCCCCAGGGCGACCCGTCGCCCCTGTCCGGGTAGAAGCCTGAGTTGTACGCCCACACGGCGTAGAACCAGTTTTCGAGCTTGGCCGGGTCGCCGTTGTTGAGTGTCATTCCCGCGGATCTGACCTGGTTCCACTTCTGCTGGAGGATTTGCAGCCCGGCCGCGATGTTGGCGGCGAAGTCGAGCGCCACCGCCCTCTGCTTCTGATACGGCAGCGCGGTCTCCCCCGGTCGTTCCCGCCCGGCCAGGCGCATGCCGTCGGTCACCTGCGTCACGCCGTAGCCGCAGTCGGCCTCGGACCAGTTGATCGTCCAGTCGTCGGACTCGTCGCTGTTGTAGATGTCGACGCCGAAGTAGTTTCCGATGAGCGGATTCGCCGTCACGCCCGGTACGACGAAGCGCGGCGCCTGCCACAGGTTGGACTCCTGCGCCGCCACCCCGAGCATCACCTGGGCGGGTACGTAACCACCCCCGACCAGTGGCACCGGCGGAAAGAGCCCCTGCGGGGTGTACGCCGGCATGCCCAGGTTCTTCCAGTTGGCCGGTCGCTGCACCGTCAACGCGTGCCGGACGGCCTGGTCGACGGCCCACTCCACCTGCCGGGGCCGCGGTTGCACCGCCTGGTTCGCGGGGTCGTTGCGGGCAACCGCGCACACCCGTTCGGCGAGAGCGCCCGGATCGTTCGGGTCCCCCGCCAGCCGCCGGGTCGCCGGTGATGCCGAGGTCCGCACCGCTGGGCTGAGCTGCCGGCCGCCGTCGGCTGTCCGGCCGGCTGCCGGCTCCTGCGCCGACACGAGGAAGCTCGCGGCGCGGCCGGTGGTCAGCGACGTGGCCGCGATCGTCAACGGTTGCCGTCTCGGTGCGTGGCCCGGCCGGGTCGAGTCCATCTCGGGGGTCAGCTTGACCTGCCCGGCCGAACCGGCCTCGGCGCTCGCGGTGCCGGCCGGCAGCACCGAGGTGATCGCGAGTTCGCCGGAGAGTGAGAGCTGGGCGCCGGCCGGCACGTCCACCAGGGACACGCCGGGTACACCGGTGTCGGCCCGCAGCCCCCGGTCGAGCTTGCCGACGCCGGCGACGAACACCCGCCCGCCGCGGCCACTTGTCACGTTCAGGTCGGTGAGCCGGCCGGTCGCCAGCGTCGCGGCGACCGCCCGCCCGGTGGTCACCGCACGGGTCGGAGCCCGCCGCACCAGAACCCGGTCCGTACCGGCGCGCTCCATGAACACCACACCGCCGTCCGCGTCGGCGGCGAGGCGGAACGGAACACCGGTGGCGGCGGTCAGCACCCGGCGACGTCCCGCGCCGTCCACCCGGACCACCGCCCCCGCGTCGGCGGCGACGATCCCGCCCGCTGTCGGTACCGGCGACGTCAGCTCGCCGGGGACCTCGACGGGAGTGCCGAGCGCGGAGGTGACCGTGTCGACCTCGATCAGCCGGGTCCGGTCCAGCTCGTCGCCGCCGGCCTGGGTGAGGACGGCCTTCTCGCCTGCGCCGCAGCCAGGATTGAAGTAGGCGAGGCTGGAGGTGACAGGAAGTTTGCGCACTGCTCCGCTGTGGAGGTCGACCACGGCGGTGAACCCGCCCCGGTCGAACAGGTCCGCCCGGTTGGTGAAGGTTCGCGGCGCGTAGACCACCACCGCGCTCCGGCCGGAGCCGGTCACACAGACGTTGCCGATCCACCGGTCGGTGTCCAGTCCCGGTTCGGAGAGGGTGGCCAGCGTCGACCAGCCGTACCCCTGGGCGGCGTCGGCGACGAGGAGGTGGAACCCGTCCGCGTCGCCGGAGCCGACCACGGCGCGGTCGGTGGAGCCGCGCCATCCGGGGCCCAGCACCACGGCCCGGTCCCGCTCGGGGACGTGCGGCGCGGAGGCCGGCCGCCCGGCTGGCGCGGGTACGGCACCGGGCCGCGCCTGGGCCGGGGTGGCCGACGGGTCGAGCAGTGCGGCGACGGCCAGGGCGGTGAGCGCCCGCACCTGGCGACTACGACGGATGTGCACGCCAACTCCTCTTTGCACGCGATCCGGAATCAGCAGCAGATCCAGTTGCTCTTGGCCAGCCTGTCGTCCGGGGTGATGACGAACATGTCCAACCGGTTCCCGTCGCTGCGCCAGGACGCGGCGGGCGCCTTGCCCCACTCCATCTGACCGCCCAGGTTGAACCAGCCACTCCAGCCGCCGGCCGCCGTCCAGAACTTCTGGTACAGGTATCCGTCGGTGCCGCGGGCGAAGACGTCGAGCCGGCTGCCGTTCGGCACCCAGGTGGCGGTCGGCGGAGAGGTGATGTTTCCGCCGAGGGAGACCCGCTGCTGCCAGCCGCCGTTCTCCAGGTGGTACACCTGCCACACCGCGTTGTCGCCACCCTGGTAGAACACGTCGATGCGGTTCCCGTTGGCGTGCGCGGCGACGCTCGGTTCGCTGTTGAGGTTGGCGTCGACCTTGACCCAGTTCTCCCAGCCGGCGGCGGTGTACTTCGTGTAGTGCAACTTGTAGTCGGGGCCCCGTCCGAAGACGTGCAACTGGCTGCCGTTGCGAGTCCAGGTGGCGGCCGGGCCGCTGGTGAGAACCTCGTGGTAACCGGATGGCTTGGGGGCACCGTGGTCGTAGAAGCCGAACCAGTCGGGGTTTTGCCAGCCCCACTGGAGCAGCCGGGAGTCGGTGCTCTGGCCGAAGATGTCGAGCCGGTCCTGGTTCGCGAAGGTGGCGCTCGGCCCACTCGTGCCGAGGTAGCCGTACGACGGAGTCATAATCCCGTACCACCCGTGCCAGGTGTTTCCGATGAGGACAGCCTGGAAGGTGTAGGCCTGAGCGGTGTTCGGGATGTCGCAGAAGAGGTGCACGAACACGTCCAGCCGGTTGTTCTCCGGCATACGGGCCACCGACACGCTCTGGTACTTGCATCGACTGTCATTGAACGGCTTGTTGAAGTAGCTCCAGTTCGAGAACCCACCGGCCGCCGTCATGCGCCCCGTCCCGCCCGCCGCGCCGGAAACCACAAGCGGGGTCGACGGCGTGCCAGTCATCGGCAACGTGGCGTCCGGCCCGCTCACCGTCACGAGACCGGCCGCATCGGCCGGCGGGACACCGCCGGCCACGGCCAGCAGACCGCACATCGCGATAATGGCGGCAGCCCTACCGACCCAACTCACTGGTAACCGAAACACCGCATCCCCCACCCTGCGCCGTGTCGATGCCGGCGGAAGCGACCGGCCCGAGGTGATGATTGACCGCCGCTGTGGAAACTGGGTGGAAGCCCTTCGGGCGAGGGCCGGGATTCAGCTCACCGGCGGTACGTCCAGCCGGGTCCGCAGTTCGTCGGCCTCGGGATGACCGAGTTCGTCGAGGATTCGCCACGCCTGCGACCAGGACCGGACGGCCGCCGCCCGGTCTCCGACACCGGCCTGGAGGTCGCCCAGATCGCGACCGGTCTCGGCCATGCCGAAACGGTCACCGAGATCCTCGTAGAGCGCCAGGGCCCGCTGGTAGCAGGTGATCGCCCGCCGATGCTGACCCAGCCGGTGCTGGATGTAGCCGAGGCTGTCCCAGGTGGCGGCCTCGGCGTGGCGCTCACCGACCTCCTGCAGCGCGGCGAGAGCCTGTCGGCAGTACGTCAGGGCCGACGGGAACTCACCCCGCTGGGCGAGCAGCCACCCGATGTTGTTCAACGCCATCCCCTGCCCGGCCTGGTGACCCACGTCGCGGTACAGGTCGAGTGCCCGGCGGACGTGGCCCAGCGCCTCCTGAGCGCGGCCTTCCCGCTGGAACAGCCCGCCCAGGCCCCGGTGCGTGTGCGCCTCGTGGACACGGTTGCCGACCGCGGCGAATCCGGTCAGCGCGGACCGGTAGTGGTCGTGGGCGTCGTCATGTCGGCCGAGTCGCTGGCAGGCGCGGGCGAGGTGGTAGTGAACTCCGGCCTCAGCCGCCGGATCGGCCGAGCGCCGTACTGCCGTCAACGCGAACTGCTGGGTGGTGGCCCAGTCGGACCAGTGGCCCTGATCCTCCAGATAGGTCGACAGGGCCCGGGCGAGCTGCCACGCATGGGTGTCGAAACCGGCCCGGCCCGCCCAGTCGCACGCGTGGACGAGCGTCGCGTGCTCGGCCGTGAGCCAGGCCAGGGCCTGCTGGTTGTCGCCGAGTGGCTCCGCGGTCACCCCGGGGGCCAGCGGGCCCGGTGGCGGCGCGATCGGGTCCTGGGCCGGCACCAGGAGCCGGTCGGCGGCGACGGCGCTGTGCAGGTAGTGGTCGAGCACCCGACGCAGCGCCGCGTGCCGGTGTGCGGCGGGGTCGGCCGCGACCAGCTCGGCGGCGTAACCGCGCAGCAGGTCATGCACCAGGTAGCGGCCTTTCCCGGGCACGGTGACCAGGTGCGCCTGAACCAGGACGGCCAGGTGTTCCGTGGCCACCTCCGGCGGCAGGCCGGCCAGGCTCGCCGCGGCGCAGGCGGTCACCCCCGCGCTGGGATGCAGCCCGAGCAACCGGAACAACCGCGCAGGTCCTGCATCCAACGTGCGGTAGGACCAGGAGAACACCGACCGCGCGTCGGCGGCGGCGTCGGCACTGGCAAATTCGGTGAGGCCGCCCCGTGCCGCCCGCAACCGGCGGGCGAGCGTACTCAGCGCGACGTCGGGGTTGGCGGCGACGCGGCCGGCCACGATGGCCAGCGCCAACGGTAGCCCGCCGCACGAGGCGACGATCTGGTCGGTCGCCTCCGGTTCGGCGTCGAGCGCCGCCGTTCCGAGGCGGCGGCGGATCAGCTCCCGGGAGCCGGCGGCCGACAGCACGCCCAGGGCGATCGGCCGGGCGCAGTCGACGGTGACCAGGCTGGCCAGCTGGTCACGGCTGGTCACCACCACCGCGCAGCCGGTCGCGCCGGGCAGCAACGGCCGGACGTGATCCGCGTTCCGGGCGTTGTCCAGCACGACCACCATGCGCCGGTCGGCCAACAGCCGGCGGTACAGTCCGGCTCGCGCTTCGATGGTCGCGGGCAGCCGGTGTACGGGCACGCCCAGCGCGTCCAGGAAGCAACGCAACGCCTCGGCGGTGGTCATGACGGGCCCGTTCGGGTCGAAGCCACGCAGGTCGACGTAGAGGTTTCCGTCTGGGAACCGGTCCGCGAGGGCGTGTCCCAGCCGAACGGCGAAGGTCGTCTTGCCCACCCCGGCCGGCCCGGTCACCACGACCGTGGCAGGGCTCTCCCCCACACGGATCGCCTGCTCCGCGTGGGCCAACTCGGCGGCCCGGGCGGCAAACCGCGGCGGATCGGGCGGCAGCAGGCAGACGACCCGCGCGGCGCGGGCCGGACCGGCGTCGGTGGCAGGTCGCCCGGTGGCCGTCAGCGGTGCCTCGCCGTCGAGAATCGAGCGCAGCAGCTGCTGTAGCGCCGGCGCGTCCAGGCCACGGCCCCGCAGCAGCGTCAACCCGGTGCGACAGATCCGGACGGCCTCATCCGTACGTCGCAGGCCGTGCAGCACCGAGGCGAGCAGCCGCCGGGCGCCTTCGTCGTACGGCTCCTCCTCAACCAGCCGGGTCAGGTCTCCGACGGCCTCCGTGTACCGACCCAGCGCGATCAGGGCCTCGGCATGGCCATTGCGGGCCGAGCGGCGCAGTGCCTCCAGCCGGGCCACCTCGGGCAACGCGAACGGCCGGTCCGCCACCTCCGGATATGCCGGTCCGCGCCACAGGGCCAGGGCCGCGCCGATCAGCCCGGCCGCCCGTTCGGCCTGCTCCGGGCCACCGTCCACGAGCAGACGCCGGCCCTGCGCACAGGCCTCCTCGAAGCGGTGCACGTCGACCTGTTCGGCCGACAGGTCGAGTCGGTAGGCCAGACCTCGGCCGCTGCCGACCGTGACGAGGACGCCTCCCCCGCTCGGCGGCCGCTGTGGCGTCAGCGCCCGCCGCAGGTGCGACACGTGGCTGCGCAGCGTAACTGGCGCACTGTCCGATGGCGACGAGTCCCACAGCAGGTCGATCAGGCGCTGCGCCGGGACGGGCTTGCCGGCCTCGAGCAAGAGCACCGACAGCAGCGCCGCGAGCCGGGGCCCGATCCGCACCGTCGCCTGGCCGACCTGGATCCGTAGTGGCCCCAGCACCGCGATGTACAACTCGCTCAACTGCGCCTCCCGGTGCGTAAGCGGCGTCGATGGCAGGTGTGCTTCCTGGCTCTCTTGACCTGCGTGGCCGGACCTGCGGTGAGTGGAAGCGGGATGCCTGGGACCTGCGCCTCAGGCAGGCGGGGCGTCTGAGAACGGCGAATCCGTCATCGCGGATAGGGTGCGCCAAGCGGGCTTGCGTCGGCAAGGCATTCGAGTTGTGTCGAACAGTCCCGAACACCTGCGACGGCGTTGAGCCTGGCCAACTGATACTCAGACCCGTGGGCGACGTCCGCCGGGGATTCCCAGCCGGGCGGTCAGGACGTGCAGAACGACGCCGGCTGGGTCAGGCCGAGTTCCGTGCAGTTCCACCCGCCGCCCTGATCGTGGTATCGCCAGCCCACGCCGGCCGTGTGGTGGAACAGGTAGATCACGCCTGTGGTGTCCGGGCGCCGCACCTCGGCCGCGGCCCACGTCTCGACGCACTCCACCCCGGTGGGGGCGAAGGACCAGCCCGGCGGCAGCTCGACCAGGGTCCCGAGGGTCTGCGTCGACGGACAACCGGGATCCTGGGATCGGTCACCGGTGGGAGTGGCTGCCGGCGGCGTCGACGGGCCGGGGCGGTGGCCGGTCGCGACGGCGACCGTAGCGCCGATGGCGAACACCACCACCGCGGCCGCGGCGGCGGTGCCGACCGCCATCCGCCGTTGCGACTGCCGCGACTTACGCAGGGCACGCTCGTACAGGTCGGCGGTGCCGCCGTACTCGCTCAGCTCGGACATGGCCTGACGCAGCGGCCCAAGGTCGTCGGTCATCAGGCCTCCTCCAGCACGGCCGAGAGCAACTCCGGCGCGATCTGCCGCATACGGGCCAGCGCCTTGCTGGTCTGACTCTTGATCGTGCCGACCGAGCACTGCAGCAGCTCCGCGGCCTCAGCCTCACTACGGTCCTCGAAGAACCGCACCACCAGCACCGCCCGTTGCCGCCTGGTGAGCTGGGCAAGAGCCTGGTACAGGACAACCTTGAGATCCGTACGCCGAGCATGATCACCGCCCGGCTGCACCACGTCAGCCAACTCCCCGGGCAGGGACTCGACGATCCTGCGGCGCCGCCACCAACTCACATGCAGGTGATACATCGCGGTACGGGTGTACGCCTCGAAGTGCCCCGGATCATCCAGCCGACGCCGACCCCGATGGGTACGCGCCAACGCATCCTGCACCAGATCCTCAGCCAGATGCCGATCACCGGTCAACAGGAACGCCGTCCGCAACAACGCCGACGAACGGGCCCGAACGAACTCGCAGAAAAGATCGTCTATGGCATCCGCCATACCCCCACCGTACGGGGTGTGCGCCGCAGGCAGTCGACCGAGGTCACCCCGGTCAGGAGATGCAGAACGGCGCCGGCTCGGCGAGGCCGAGATCCTTGCAGTCATACCCGCTGCCGTCGCCGTAGTACTTCCAACCCGTACCCACCACGAAGCGGAACAGGTACACGCCGTCGCCGGGGTTGGGGCCCTGCGGATCGGCACCCGCCCAGTCCTGCACACACTCGACACTGCCGAAGGTCCAACCCTTCGGCAGCTCGACCAACTTCTCCAGAGTCTTCGCCGAAGGGCACTTGGCAACCGTGGCCGCACCGTTCGCCGGCCTGGTCGCCGGCACCGGATCCGAGATGCAGAACGGCGCCGACGCGGTGAGGCCGAGATCCTCGCAGTCCCATCCGCTGCCCTGGTCGTAGTACTTCCAGCCCGCGCCGGCCACGTAGTGGAACAGGTACACGCCGTCCCCGGCCGTCGGGCCCTGCGGATCGGCACCCGCCCAGTCCTGCACACACCGGACACCGCCGAAGGTCCAACCCTTCGGCAGCTCGACCAGCTTCTGCAGGGTCGCCACCGACGGACAGTCGGCGCTCCCGGCCGCCGGGGCAGCCACCGTGGGCGAGGCGCCGACGGTGCCGGTGGTCGCGGCAGCCGACGTCGGGGCAGGTGCGGTTGGGCTCGGCCCGGGCGACGCCGTGGAGCTGCAACCAGCGAGCCCGACCAGGGCGGCGACAACGGAAGGCAGCAGGAGGTGACGTGAAGACATTCCGGGCCCCTATGGATCGTGGCGATCGTCGCTTACACCCGGGTACATGCGATCCGTCGCCCACAGGTTGCCGTCGACCAGAAAGTTTTTCCGACATTGTCCAGCGACCCTGCTCAGGCGGTGCTCGCCTCAGCCGACCGGGATTCCGACGAGGTTGTAGGTGAAGGCCACCGTCAGGTAGCTGATGGCCGCGAGGGCCGTGATCGTGTACGCCACTCGGCCCCGCACGGTCCACCAGCGCCTGGCCCACGCGGCTCCCGTGCCGGCGATCATCACCGCCGTCGTCGCCACCGCGATTCCGTTCAGGGTCAGCAGGGCCGTCAGCGCCACCGAGCCGAGGACCACCGTCTCGGTGAGGGCGTTCAGGTCCGACGCCAGCAGGGCCAACCAGCCGGTGAAGACCGTCGTGAGTCCGCTGGTGCGGGTTCGATCGCGAACCTCCACGGCGAGCGCACCGTGCGCGGGGCCACGAGCATCGGCTTCGGGGTGGTGGCGCTCCTCGTCTAGGAGATCCCCGTTCTTCGCGGCGGGGGCACACCGAAGTCCCATTCGACCACGAGATGCCGTCGCCGGCCGTAACGAAGAGTGTTGGCTTGAACACATAGCGATCAATATGGTTGATCGGGTCTGCTGCAACCGGCGGGTCGAAACCCCGACGACACGCCACGGTAACGACCTACGCGAGGGAGAATGTGCATGCTTGGCAACGGGCGCCGGATTCGGCGCGGTCACCGTCTGGGGCTGGCCTCCCTGCTCGTGAGCGTGTTGGTGGTGGTGTCGTCCGGGCAACCGGTCTACGCCGCCAACCTCGGCAGCGAGCCGACCCTGCCCTACGCGCAGCCGAACAACACCAACCTGCCCAGGGCTGGCTGCGACACGACCGCCACCGACCCGAAGAATCCGCCGGTCAACAGTCCGGCGGCCCTGCAGGTGATCTACGCGTGGAACGACTCGACCGGCAACCAGTACTCGACGAACGTCGAGCACGCCGCCCGCGTCATGGACCGCGTCGACTGGCTGCTCGACCAGGCCAGCAACTACGACCAGCACTTCAAGTTCAGCTGCCGATCGACGACCACCAGCACGTACAACCAGTACGCGCAGGCGATCGTCACGCCGGAGAAGATCGACACTCCGAACACCGACTACTGGTCGATCGCGAACGAGCTCACGGCCAAGGGGTACGACGACAGCAACCGCTGGTACGTGCTCCTGACGGAGTTCGCGGCGCCATCCGCCTCGGCATACTGGTGTCCGACCAGTGGCGGTGGAGGCTGCGTCTCCATCGTTGAGGTGTGGGACAGCGGCGTCGTCGGGCACGAGGTGACGCACCTGCTCGGCGCCGGCCACGCCTACATGTCCGAGCACGTCTGGCAGGACTCCAACGGTAACTGGCAGTTCGAGCAGTACTGCCCCGACATCACCATGTGCTGGAGCGACTGGTGGGCCTACGATATGGGCTACCGCCAGAACTACGACCCGAGCGAGACCAGCGCGTCCTTCTATGTGGACAACTACCCGTCGACGACGACGAGGAACACAGCGGTGCATCCGCTGCTCACCTCGCCGGTCTGCTGCGACGTCGGCGCCAACAACGACCTGCTGACCGCGCAGGAGCGGACCATCGAGGCGCAGGCGCCGGGCACCGCGAACCCCACCGGGTTCACCACCTCCGGTTCCGGGGCCGCCATCTCGGTGACGCCGCAGGGCTCGTATGCCGGCATCTCCGCCCGCTACTTCGACAACCGCCGCTCGCTGCAGTTCGTCAGCTCACCGCAGTCGGCGGAGAAGTCGGTGCTGGTGAGCCGTAAGCCGTCGGTGACGGTCGGGCACAACTACAAGTTCTTCGTCCGGCTGCGCGCCGACTCCGGCACCGCCGCGCTGCGCCTGCGGTGGTACAACTCCGGCGGCACGCTGCTGTCCACGTCGACAAGCAGCTCGTTCGCCCTGACGTCGAACTGGCTTGAGTGGTCCCACCAAGCGGTCGCACCGTCGAACGCGGCGACCGTACAGATCTCCGTGGTGGCACCGTCCGGTGGGTCGCAACCGGCGACCCTGACCATGAACGTGGACACCCTGCAACTGACCGACTGCAGCGCCAACGAGAACTCGCTGTGCCGCCCCACCACCTGATCCCACCCGGATGATCCGGTCTTTCCCCACGTCGCGCGAGCGCGACGTGGGGAAAGACGTGGCAGACCCCGAACCGCCGACGGGTCAGCCGGGAACGCTCGACCAGAACCCGCACTGGTGCTCGGCGGCCAGGTCCACGTTGCCGCTCCGGTCATCGGCGAAGGTCTGCACGTAGGGCATGCGGGGCCAGCCGGGTGTGCCGGTGGCGGCGAAACGCGACCACGCGGTCACGAATCGGGACCGCAGTTCGGGCTGCGTCTGGTCGGTCAGGAAATCCATGTCGAACAGGTAGGCCAGTTCGAGACCGTGCGCGGCGCCCCAGGAATAGCGTGGGTCCAGGACCGGGCCGTCGCGTTCGGCAAATTCATAGCCGTAGACGCGGTTGCGCTCGGCGAGCAGGCGGGTCTGTTCCAGAGTCGGGCAGGCCCAGATGCGGTCCGTGGCGACGGCCGCCCAGGCCAGGCCGGGCGTGCCCCACTCGGCGATCGGATAGCGGGCCTCGACCTGGCCGGCCCGGTCACCGAATGCCGTGCGCAGCGCGGCCCGGTAGTCGTCCGGCGTGTACGGCTTGGGGACCGGGTACAACTCGGTGAAGCCGAGGAAGGCGCGATGCTCGTCGAGGTTGCCGCCCTCCAGCACCGGCATGTGCTGGTACCGGCCGGCGCGCAGGGCGTCGGCCGGGCGGGACGGCAGGAGCGGGGTGCCGTACGCGGGTGTCGCGAACGCCGCCAGGCCGGCGCCCTGGGTCTGGTGAAGAAGATCGGTGTACGAGGCGGCGCGCAGGCAGGCCACGGTGGCGCAGCCCAACCGATCCCGAAGCTGCGTGCCCTGGGCCTGCACCGCGGCCAGGCTGCTGAACTGCGAACCCGCCCGGCTGCCGGGCAGGAACAGCCCGTCCGGCCAGTCGGTGAGACACGATCCGGACTGGATGATCGCCTTGCCGAACAGGCCCACCGCCGACGGCGCGGTCAGCTGGGCGCACACGCTCATGCCGCCGCTGGACTCGCCGGCGAGTGTCACGTTGCGGGGGTCTCCGCCGAACGCGGCGATGTTGCGGTGCACCCAGCGCAGTGCGGCCTGCTGGTCCTGGAGGCCGAAGGTGCCGGAGCCGGGCAGGTCGGGCAGGCCGAGATAGCCGAAGACGCCGAGCCGGTAGTTGACCGTGACCACGACCAGGTTGCCGTCGGCGGCAAGGCGATGCGGGTCGTACTGGTTCGCGGAACCCGCGGTGAACGCGCCGCCGTGCAGGAAGACCAGCACCGGGTGTCGGCCGGTGCGGGCGGGGGGCGCCGTCACGTTGACGTGGAGGCAGTCCTCGGCACCGGTGACCGGGCCTCCCACGCCTATCGGGTTCTGGGCACACTCGGCGGGCAGCGCGGTCGCGGCCCGGACGCCGTGCCAGTCCGCTGCCGGCTGCGGTGCGCGCCAGCGGTTCGGGCCGGTGGGTGGTGCCGCGTACGGCACGCCGTTGAAAACCCGGTAGCCGGCTCCGCTCGCGCCCTCGACCAGGCCGTTCTCCGTGTGGGCGAGCGCACGGGCCGGCGTGTCGGCCGCCGGACTCGGGGGCTGCTGACTGCCGGCGGATGCGGGAGTCGCCGCAAGCACCACGGACAGGGCCGCGACCGCGGCTGGCAGCAGTGTCGCAGGTGTTCTTCTTCGACAGTGCCGGCCTCGATCGTCTCGTCGACAGCGCGGACGGGGGACGAAGCGCCGGGTGACTCCGCATGGCTGTGTCGCATCGGCAATCATGCGGTCCACGCTAGGAACACGGGGAGGATGCCTGCAGAGCCACGGATACCCGGTCCGGGGTGACAAATGTACCGGCGGCTACGGCAACGCCCCGTCCCGAGCGGTCAACCACAGCTCGTACCACTCGTCGTGGGTCAGATCGGGCGCCCGGGTCGCCGCATCGCGGCAGGCGCGGATGCGGTCGGGACGTGCGGTGCCGAGCGGCATAGCGCGCTGCACGCGCCCGTCGGCACCCGCCACCGCCGCGGGATCGCTGTCCGGTCCCTTCGCACAGGTGCCGACGGGATGCCAGTACCCACCGGGCATGTCGGCAATCGCCTCACGCTGCGCCGGTGACCACGGGGTGAGCGTGGCCATCTCGCTCACCGGAAGGGTCTCGGCGAGCTTGTGGGCCAGGTCGACGCCGTCCAGGGCCACCTGACGGTCGTAGCCCTCCGGGTTGGAGAAGTAGGCGTGGTCGATGAGTGGCTCGGCCAGCGGATCCAGCGACCGGGCCCGCACGTGGCCCCGGGACCGGGGCGAGAGCACGAACACGTACAGCGCGACCGCCGCGCCTGGGAGTTCCCCCAGGGCAGTTGGGGTGTCGGCAACGGCGGAGACCAGCTCGCACCGGCCCGCCAGGAACTTGCCGAGGAGACCGGTCCGCAGGCGAGGGAGATGCGCCGTCACCTCGGGCACCTGTTCGCGGCGTACGGCTTTCTCGAACCAGGGCTTCGACATCTACCTGGCCACCGGGTTGACCGAGGGCGAGCCCGATCGCGAGGTCACCGAGCAGGGGATGCGCCACCAGGGTTTCACCGATGACGAGGTCGCGGAGTTGGTACTCGCGAAGCAGCTCGTCGACGCGCCGTCCCTGGCCGCGCTGACGCTCTACCATCTGTGCTCCGCTGTGGCCGACTGAGCAGGTGACCGGAGGAGCCGTGAGCGGCTGAGCCCGACCAGTCGACAGCCGTGGGGCGGTCAGGTTCGTCCGGCCGTACTGCGGAACGGGGCCGGGCCCGGCGCGGAGGTGGTCCTCCGCGCCGGGCCTCGGCATCGGGTGGGTGTCAGCTGGCGGCGCAGGTGGCCGTCGCGCTCGGGCCGGTGCCGGAACCCTGGAAACCGAAGTTGGTCGACTGCCCGGCGCCGACGTGTCCGTTGTAGCCCACGTTGGTGAACCGGACGGTGCCGCTGGTGCCGCTGGCCTGGGCACTCCAGGTGCCGGTGACCGAGGCGCCGCCGGGCAGCGTGACGGTCACGGTCCAGCCGTTGATGTCCGCGGAGCCGGCGGTGACCGTCACGCTCGCGGTGAAGCCGCCGGTCCACTGGTTGATCACCACGGACGCGAGGCAGCCGTTACCGGTCGGCGGCGGGGTCGTCGGCGGAGCGGTCGTCGGCGGTGCCGTGGTCGGCGGAGCGGTCGTCGGCGGAGCGGTCGTCGGCGGTGCGGTGGTGGGCGGGTTGGGCGCGCCGTTGGCCAGGCTGAAGGCCAGGTCGGGCTGGAACGAACCGGCCGT
The DNA here is from genome assembly GCF_040648675.1 of Micromonospora sp. NPDC049101. Classification (NCBI taxonomy): domain Bacteria; kingdom Bacillati; phylum Actinomycetota; class Actinomycetes; order Micromonosporales; family Micromonosporaceae; genus Micromonospora; species Micromonospora sp. NPDC049101. Next base: position 26,138 of record NZ_JBEZED010000015.1, read on the forward strand.
GTAGCGGCAACCGTCCGCCTCCCCCGGCGGCTTCACCCAGAGGTACGCGTCGATGTTGCTGTCGCCGGTGTTGGTCGTCGGGTACTGCCCGATGCGCCGGTCGGTGTTGTCGTCACCGCACCAGTCCCCGCTGGCGCCCCCGTTGCGGCTGGTGTCGATGACCTGGCGCTTACCCGAGATGCCCATGCCGTTGAGGGCGGAGATGACCGCCCGGCCGAAGTTGGCCTCACTGGAGGTGGAGTTGTAGTTCGACACGTTGGTGAAGAAGCCGTCGGCGTACTGCACGCCGGCCGCCCGGAGCCGGTTGGCCGTCTCACCCGCGCTGTTCCAGGTGGAGTGGCCGGCGTCGAGGTACACCTTGGCGTTGGGGTTGCCCGACTTGATGGTCCGGGTGGCGGTCGAGATCGCCTGGTTGCGGGCGTTGATCTCGCTGCTGTTCAGGCAGGTCAGCAGGGCGAGTGAGTCGGTTTCCAGGATGATGATGACGGTCTGGTTGCCCAGCCCTCTGGCGAAGTTGGACACCCACGTCTGGTACTGGTTGAGGTCCGGCGCCCCACCGGCGCTGGCCCCGCCGCAGTCCCGGTTGGTGATCTCGTACACCGCCAGCACCGGAATCTGCTGCGCCGCGTTGGCGGCGCCGACGAACCCGGAGACCTCGGACTGCACTGTCGACGGGTTGAAGTTGGCGAACCAGCGGGCCTGCGGCTGACTCGCGATCTTGTCGCGGATGACCGCGGTACGCGAGTCGCCGGGGTTGGCGGCCACCCAGCGGATGACTGCCGAACTCGGGTCGCGGTAGAGCGATCCGGACAGCGCGCCGGCGGAGGCACTGCCGACGGCGAGGCAGACGCCGACGGCGGTGGCACCCGCGACGGCCGCCACGCCGGCCGCCGATCTGCGGCGGAGCGAGGAGAGGATAGCCACGACGTGTTGCCTCCTGATCACATCGATGTTTCTAAGTTTATGGGAGCGTTCCCATGGACGGTAGCGGAGGCACGGGCCGCTGCCAAGGTGTGCGGACCCGCCATTGCGGCAACGGCCTGAATCTATGCGTCACGGCTCGCGCGGAGGATTCGCGTACCGAATATGGGTGTTTTTCGCATAAGACCGGTTGATGCGAGGAAGGCTCAACTACCGTCACCCTTGGCGACGATAACCGATTTGTCGCCTTCTGCACCACATGGTACGTGCAGAGACACGGTGTGCGGAGAAGGGCGAGGTAGCTCGATGTCCAACTATCTACACCCGAACATGAGCGAGGCGGCGGCGGCCCAGCCGCGTCGACCGAAGGGGCGGCGGTCGCGCTGGCTCGTCGCCGGGGTCGCCGGCCTGACCGGAATGGCTGGCCTGGCCGCCTTCACGCCGGGGGTGAGCGGGGCGATCGGGAAGAGCGGCAGCAGCCTGTCGAACACCGCGACCCAGCTCCTCGCCGAGGGCAGCCGGACCAGCGGCGACGACCACGGCGGCCAGGACCCGGGCGGCCGCGACGGCAAGGACCGCCAGCGGGGCGACGACCACCAGAAGGACGACGACCACCGCGACGGCAGGGGCGACGACGTCCGGGCCGTACCCTGCGGCTCCGACGAGTTGATCGCGGCGATCGTCCGCGCGAACGCCGGTCAGGGGGCGAAACTCAGGCTCGCCGAGAGGTGCACCTACACGCTCACCCGGTCCGCGCCTCTCCCGCCCGTGCCCTTCGGCGCCGTCGGCCTGCCGATCATCACCCAGACGGTGACCATCGACGGCAACGGGTCCACCATCGTCCGCGCGGCCAACGCCACACCGTTCCGGATCCTCGAGGTGGGATCCGGCGGAGACCTGACGCTGCGCGACGTCACCATCAAGGGCGGTCAGGCCGACAGTGGGGTCGGCGGCGGGGGCGGCGGCATCCGGGTCGACGCCGGTGGCAGGGCCACCATCGAGAACACCGACGTGGTCTACAACCACACGAACGGTCCGGGTGGCGGCATCGCCAACTTCGGCGTCACGAAGATCCTCGGCCGCAGCGACCACGGCGAGGGCTGGGACAGCAAGGACAAGGCCAAAGACAAGGACAAGGACAAGGACAAGCACGGGGACGGCCGCAGCGACATCAGCAACAACAGCGCCGTGTTCGACGGCGGGGGCGTCCACAACAACGGCACCCTCACCGTGGAGAACACCCGACTGAGTTACAACAACACGATCGGGGTCTTCACCATCCTGCCGCTCGGCGGGGCGGGTGGCGGGCTGTCGAACAGCCGGAGCGCCGTACTCCACAACGTCCAGTTGGACAACAACACCGCGGGCTTCCGCGGCGGTGGTATTCGCGGCGGGATCAACTCCACCACCGAGGTCACGAACGCCGAGATCAACAACAACAGGGCCGGCAGCGAGGGCGGCGGAATCTTCACCGACGGCACCTTCCACCTCACGCACGGCAAGGTCCACCACAACGAAGCCGGCCAACGCGGCGGCGGCATCTACAACCAGATCGGCCAGTTCACGGCCGACGAGAGCCGGATCAACGAGAACACCGCCAGCACGAACAGCGGCATCGAACACGGCGGCGGCATCTACAACGGCAGTGGCACAGTCGTCCTGCGCCGCACGGAGGTCGACCGGAACCGGGCCGTGGGTTCGAGTTCGCAGGCCGGCGGCATCTACAACAACGCCACACTCAACCTCACCGAAACCAGGGTCACGGAGAACATCTCCACCCTGGCACCCGGCGGGATCTTCAACGACGGCGGCCAGGTCACCGTCGACCAGAAGTCGGCCATCACCGGCAACCGGCCCACCAACTGCACACCCAGCGCGCCCGCCGTCCCCAACTGCTTCGGCTGATCATCGATCATCCCCGTAGTCGGATCGCCAGAGGTAACGCGACAGGTCGCAGCGTCCGGTCCCGTACCGGTTCGATCACCACGATCGGACCGGTGCGGGACCGGAGGCCCAGCTACCCGCGCCAACCGGCGCGGTATCGACTTGAATGGTGGGGTGCGGGTCAGCAGGGACGGGCGGAGTTGGCGCATCGGCACGGCCGCCGACGTGGGATGGATCGCCGGTCAGACCACCGCCGGCTTCTCGATCACCACCGCCATCCCACCGATCTTCGCCGCGTACGCCACGACGTACCAGGCCGACGACGTCACCGCCGCCGACTACGAGCGGGCCCTGGTCGAGGACCTCAACACGCACACGCCCGACCAGCCCTGGTGGCTGGCCTACCTCGACACCGGCGCCCACGACGTCGTCTTTCCCCACGCCCCCCGGGTGTCGCTCTACTGGAACTGGCCGTACGTGCTTGTCGAGGCCGGCCCCGAGCAGGCCCTCACCTGGCGGACCGGCCACCTGCGACACGGCTGCGGATCGCTACCCGACCTGTTCTTTCCCGCCGACCGCTCATGGCTGGTCTCCGCGCTCTGGGACGACACCTGGACCTGCGTCGGCGGCCCGGAGCCACTGATCGACACCCTGCGCGGCGACCCGCTGACCAACGGCCGTCGGGTTCGACCCGACGAGGACGCGCTGCCACCGGGGCTGACCCGAGAGTGACAGCAAACATCTGACCTAATCAGGTCGGGCTCTCGCCGGACCGCAACCTGCCGGACACGGCATTGACATCATTCACTGTGCGTTCTAGCGTCGGGACGAATCGATTCGGCGTCGAGCTGGGTGCTCCGGCGCCGTCCGGCGGTCGGTCACGTGGTTTCGGGCACGCACGGTGTGGGCCACCAATGATCCGACGACCGACTGGTCCCGCGTGGGCGGCGAGACCGGTGGCAGCAGCCTGCGGCGACGAGCCGGTCGGGGCGTCGCGGGCGCATCGCACCCGAGTCAGATCGTGTCGAGTGGCGGGAGCCCATCATGACAAGACGTAGACCCATTCTTGGATTACTCGCGACGGCGGCGGCTGTCGTCCTGACCGTGAGCGCGGGAGCACTGGCCGGCGGCCTGGGCACCACCGCGTCGGCCGCCGACATCGCCCCGGCCGCGGCGACCGCCGGGTGCGGCAAGGCGCCCACGTTGACGAGCGGTCAGCGGTCCATCCAGAGCAGCGGCCAGAACCGTAGCTTCATCCTGCGGATCCCGGACAACTACGACCGGAACCACCCGTACCGGTTGATCTTCGGATTCCACTGGAACGGCGGCACGATGAACGACGTCGACAGTGGCGGCTCGGACGGGGCGGCCTGGTCCTACTACGGGCTGCGGCAGCAGGCGAACAACAGCACCATTTTCGTCGCCCCCCAGGGCAACGGCAACGGCTGGGCCAACCCCAACGGCCAGGACGTCACCTTCGTCGACAACATGATCAGCCTGATCGAGGCAGACCTGTGCGTCGACACGACGCAGCTCTTCGCGCTCGGCTTCAGCTACGGCGGAGGCATGAGCTACTCGCTGGCCTGTTCCCGGCCGACCGTCTTCCGCGCCGTCGCGGTCTACTCCGGCGGGCAGCTCAGCGGGTGCAGCGGCGGCACCCAACCCATCGCGTACATGGGGATCCACGGCATCGGGGACCCGGTGCTCAACATCTCCGCCGGGCGGTCCCTGCGGGACAGGTTCGTCCGCAACAACGGGTGCACCGCGCAGAACCCGCCCGAGCCACGAGCGGGCAGCCTGACCCACATCACCACCACCTACTCCGGCTGCCGGTCCGGCTATCCGGTGGTGTGGGCCGCCTTCGACGGTGGGCACGGCCCCGGCCCGGTGGACGGCGGCGGCGACAGCGGCGCCCGGACCTGGACCAAGGGCGAGGTGTGGAGGTTCTTCACCCAGTTCGGCAGCACCGATCCGACCCCGACCCCGACCACGTCACCCACCACGTCGCCCACCTCCAGCCCGACGACTCCGCCACCGGGCGGCACGTCGCCCCTGCGGAACGCGTCCTCCGGACGGTGCCTGGACGTCAACGGCGCCGCGCAGGCCAACGGCTCGGCGGCGATCATCTGGGATTGCCACGGCCAGAGCAACCAGAGCTGGACCTCGACCGCCGCCGGCGAGCTGCGCGTCTTCGGGGGCAAGTGTCTCGACGTCAACGGTGCCGGCACCGCGAACGGCAGCTCGGTGATCATTTGGGACTGCAACGGCCAGTCCAACCAGCGGTGGACGGTCAACGCCAACGGCTCGATCACCGGCGTTGGCTCGGGCCGATGCCTGGACGTGGTCAGCAGCGGCACGGCCAACGGCACACGCGTCCAGATCTGGGACTGCAACGGCGCGGCCAACCAACGATGGAGCCGCAGCTAACCCCGACGAACGTCGCGGGCCGGCAACGGTAGGTCCGGTTCGGCGGCGGAACCACCCGGTTCCGCCGCCGGGCCACCCGACCGGCCTGGACCATGCCGGCACATCCGCTGATTGCCTATGCTCGGTGAGTGGAGGACAACGATCAGGCCGTGCTGGCCGGGATGCTCCAGTCGGCCGAGGAGGCCGCTCCGGTCGAGGCGGTCCAGGCCGTCACCGGCACCATCGCCACCGCGTTGGACGCGCTCGGCGTCTCGCTGCTCATCGCCGACCTCAGCGGCCGGGCACTTGTCCGGCTGACCCACCAGTCGGCCATCGGCCGTCCCGGCCGACGTCAGGGCGCGGAGACCGCCGAGGTCTTTCCCTTCGACGGCGGGCCGTACGAGCGCACACTGCGCCACCAGACCACCCTGGTGCTCCCCGGCGACGGCCACTGGACGGTGCTTGCGCCCGTCACCGAACGCGGGGAGGCCATCGGCCTGCTGGAGATCGACCTGCCCGACGAGCCGGACACCACCACGATCGCGGAGATCGCCCGCACCGCGCACGCGCTGGCGTTCGTGGTCATCGCCAACCGCCGGCACACCGACCTGTTCGAATGGGGGCAACGCAGCACCCCGTTCACGCTCTCCGCCGAGATCCAACGCCGCCTGCTGCCCGCCTCGTTCACCTGCGAAGCCGGCGCGTTCGCCCTCTCCGGCTGGCTGGAGCCCGCCGCGAGCGTCGGCGGGGACACCTTCGACTACAGCGTGGCCCGCGACACGCTGCACGTCAGCGTCACCGACGCGATGGGTCACGGCGTGGCCAGCGCGCTGACCGCCACCCTCGGAGTCGGCAGCCTGCGCAACACCCGCCGCCGGGGCGAGAGTCTGGTCAGACAGGCCGAGGAAGCCAACCGAGCCGTCGCCGAGCACGCCAACGTACGCGGCGCCTACGTGACCGCCGTGCTGGGCCGCATCGACCTGGCCACCGGGCAGTGCGAGTTGCTCAACGCCGGGCACGTGCCGCCGATGCTGGTCCGGGACGGCCGGGCCACGCCACTGGACCTGCCCGCCAACTTCCCGCTGGGCATGTTTCCCGACGAGGGCTACCGCAGTGGCCAGGTGCCCCTGCGGCCCGGTGACCGGCTGGTCATCGTCACCGACGGGATGCGCGAACGCAACGCCGCCGACCTGGACCTGCCCGCCGCCCTGCTCCGCATCGCCCATCTGCATCCCCGCGAGGCCGTCCGGGCGCTGTCCGACGCGGTGCTGGCGACCGCCGGGCCGGTCCTGGCCGACGACGCCACCCTGCTCATCGTCGACTGGTACGGCGGCCAGGAGCGACGGTCGAGCACCGCCGGCGCGGACACCGCCCGCGCCAGCAGCTAGACCCCAGGGTGGATGGTCACGACACCCGGGCCGCCTCCTCGGCGTCGTCCACCGAGTCGAAGACGTCGATGACCCGGTCCACCGAGGTGATCGACAACACCGTACGCACCGGAGGAGCGACGCCGGCCAGGGCGAGTGAGCCGCCCCGCTCGCGCAGATCCTTGTAGGCGACCACGAGGATGCCCAGGCCACTGGAGTCCATGAACCCGACGCCGCTCAGGTCGACCACCACCGACTGGGCACCGCTCCGCACCACCTCGCGTAACCGGTCCCGTAGCTCCGGCGTGGTGCTCATGTCCAGGTCGCCGGCGACCTCGACCACGGTGCCGATCCGCCCCTGCCGCGTCGACAGCGTGAAGTCCACGTAACCCCCTCGATACGGCCGTCACCGGCACGCGGCGACACGTCGCGCCGTACTCACGGTGCCAGAAACTGGCCACGATCGCTCGTCGACGCCGCGGCGGCCCTCACCGACGGGCCTCGTCCAGGCAGGCGGCGTTCGCGCCGACCAGCAGGGGCAGCGCGGCCAGGAACTCACGCAGCACGTGCCGGGGGTCGTGCTCGCGGGTGTCCGTCACCTCGGCCTGCGCGCCGGCGTCGGCGACGACCTGGCCGACGTCCCACAGGCTGGCGCCCACGCTGCTCCACTGCCACACGTCGTGCGTCAGCGCCGGCAGCCGCAGCACCGGGGCGGCACCGAAGACACCGATGCCGTAGCGCAGCGGATCGTCCGGGGTGTTGCCCAGCGACACCATCAGCGGATGCACCCGGTAGGCGCGGGCGAAGTCCGCCACGTCCGGCGTCATCTCCACCAACAGGCCGTCCGCCAGGAACTCCGCGACGATCCGGGCCGGGTCGGCCACGCCGAGCTGCCCGGCGGCCTCGATGACCGCTGCCCTGTCCCAGGTCGCGTCGGGCCGGTCGACGGGGCGGTGCGCCGCGGTCCAGACCGCGAAGACCTGCGGGTCCTCGATGGTCACCGAGACGCGGCCGATGCTCAGCGAGTGGTACTTCACCGGGGCACCGACGGCCGGGTGGAACGTCCCGGTGTATCGCCCCACCGGCAGGATCAGCGGCGCGGGGTTCCTCATCGTGTCGGTCACGGCAGCGGCTCCAGGTAGACGACGCCGGCCATGAACAGGAGGTGGGCGGTGCCGAGAAACGCGGTGAGCAGCTGTTCCGGGTCGACCAGGTCCGGTTCGGTGCCGCCTGCCTCCCGTTCCTCGTCGGCGAGCGCCTGGCACATCGTCCACAGGCTCTCCCCGGACGGGCACCACTCCCACAGGTCGTAGACCGTGCGGGTGACCCTCACCACCGGGTGCCCGAAAAAGCCGATCGACCAGAGCCAGGGTTGCTCGGCGCTGTTGCCCAACCCGAGCATCCGGGTGCCGACCCGGTGCCGGCGAGCGAACTCCACCGCCTCACCGGGGGCGACCTCGACGGCCAGCCCTTCGGCCAGCAGCCCGTGCAGCAACGACGCACTGTCGACGCCGGGCAGTTGGCTTGCCGCCGCGTCGCATGCCGCCGACACCGTCCAGGGCTGCTCGGCCGGCCGGTCGCCGGTGCCGTGCGCCAACGCCCACAGGATGAAGCGCTCGTCGTCCAACTCCCACACCTCGTCGCCGAGGCGGACCCGGTGATAACGCTCGGTCGAACCGGCCACCGGATAGAAGGTGCCGAAGAACTGCCCGACGGGCAGCAGCACGGCCCGCACGGTTTGCGCCGTGGTCATCGCGGCTGGTCCTCGTGCGGGAAGTGGCCGGCCGCACCCGGCCGGCCGGTCGGTGGTGCCATCACCTCGTCGACCCGTCGGACGATCACCCGCCACTCGTCCGCGTTCTTCACGTCGACGTCCGCGAAGCGCCAGGTCTCGTCGCCCACCGGGAAGGTCCCGCCCAGGGTGACCTCGTAGCCGTCCCCGTCCCCGTCGTTCCGGGGCAGGACGACGATCTCCGCCCGGGCCGGAGGGCCCTCGTCGATCCACCGAACGCCGAGCCGGGCCGGGCCGATGTCCGACGGCACGTTGTTGCGGATGGACACGACATCCGGGTACGAGCGCAACGGCTCTCCTCCCCGATCTCGTGTCGGCACGGTCACCCGTCCAGCATGTCGTACGACGTCGCCTCGTCGGGCCGCCCACTCGGCGGCCACCTTCTGCGGGTCACCGGTGCGGAACAGCGGCGGTTCGTGCAGCAGGAAGTCGCGGTGGCTGATGTTCCAGGCGTACGCGCCGGCCATGGCGAAGGCCAGCACGTCACCCACGCCGATCGGCCCGGCGGTGGTCGAGAAGGACAGCACGTCCTTCGGGGTGCAGAGTTGCCCGACCACGGTGACCGGCCCGCCGTCGGTGCGTACCGCGTCGAGCCCGTGCCGCCGGTGCACGGTGAACGGCTGCGGGTGCCCCTTCGCCGCCGGTGTGCGCAGGTGGTGGGTGCCGCCGGCCACCACCACGAACCACTCGCCGTAGGAGCGCTTCACGTCGACGACCTCGGTGAGGTACGCCCCGCAGTAGGCGGTGACCGACCGACCCGGCTCGATGCGCAGTCGCACCGTCGGGTACGCGTCGACGACGTCGGCCAGGGCCCGGCCGTAGCCGGCCCAGTCGAACCGTGCCGTCGGGTCGGTGTAGTCGACGGCCATGCCTCCGCCGACGTCGACCTCGACCGCACCGACCTCGTCCGCCGCCCAGCGGACCACGGCGGCGGCGACGGTGGCGGCGAGCGGGGCGTCCAGCCCGCTGGCCAGGTGGGCGTGGACTCCGCGGACGTCGATGCCGGCGGGCGGGCGGCGGGCACACCCGATGACGTCGGCCGGGTCCATGCCGAACGGGCTGGGCCCGCCACCCATGAGCAGGCTCGCGCCGGGCGCGTCGACCGGCAGGTTCACCCGCAGCAGCACCGGGGCCGACCGACCCGAGGCGACGGCCAGCGCGCCGAGTCGCCGCAACTCGGCTGGCGACTCGACGTGGATGCGGTGCACCCCCGCGGCGAGGGCGGCGGCGAGGTCCGCGTCGGTCTTGCCCGGTCCGGCGTACGCGGCCGGGGCACGCCCCGGCAGCACCTCGGCCAGTCTGCGCAGCTCACCACGGCTCGCGGCCTCGAACCCGTCGACCACCGGGGCGAGGGTCCGCAGCACGCCGGGCTCCGGGTTGGCCTTGACCGCGTAGAGCAGCTCGACCGGGCTGGGCAGCGCCGCCCGGATGGCGCCGACGTGTGCGGCCAGCGCGTCGAGGTCGTGGACGTAGACCGGTCGCGTCACCGTGGCCCGCCCATCGGGTTGGGCACCGGCACGAACGGCGCGGCCCGGTCCGCGTCGCGGCGCCACCGGACCAGGAGGTTCGCCTTGGCCACCAGTGGCGCACCGTCGAGCAGCGCGCGCAGCTCGGGCGGATCGTCGAGGTCGGCGGCCACCGCCTCGAGGACGGCCCGCAGCTCCTGCCACAGCCGCCGTTCGACCCCCGGGCGCGCGTCGGCGAGGGCCCCGCAGATGCCACCCAGGTGATTGACGAACAGGCAGTAGACAATCCGCCGGCGGGCGTCTGAGGGGCCATAGCGGACCTGCGCCGGAACGCCGTCCGGCCAGGTGGCCCAGCGCTCGGTGTCGAGTTTCACCCCCTCCAGGTCGCGCAGCAGCACACGTACCGGACGGCGGTCGCCGTCGAGCACGACGACCACGTTCTGTAGGTGTGCCTCGTGGACGACTCCGTGGCGGAGCCAGCAGCGCAGCACCGCCGGCACCAGCAGCCCGACGTACGCCCGCCACCAGGCCACCGGATCCGGTGTCACGAGCGGCGTGGCGGCCAGCGCCGCGGCCAGCACCGGAGTGTCACCGGGACGCAGGTGCGGGCGCAGACCGTCGCGCAGGATCGTCCCGTACGCCTCGTCCGGGCCGGGCACGTCGACAGTGCGGTAGGCGGGCTCGGCGAGCAGGCCGACCCCGTCCGGCAGTGGCACCCGGGCCAGCAGGTCGGTCAGGGCCACCGCGCCGGTGAGTTCGTACCTGGCGTTCTTGCGCAGGCAGTTGGTGATCCGGACGTGCAGGCTGGTCTTGACGAACAGGTCGGCCGCCGGGGCGTAGAGGGTGCGGACGCTCGCCGTCGGCCGCACCGGCACGCCGCCCTCCCCCAGGTCACGCAGCCGTGGGTGGGTCGGCGGGAGCAGCGACAACTGCCAGGGGTGCACCGGCAGGACCCGGTGCCCGTGCGGAGGCCGCGGCGGGTCGAGGGCGGCCACGAGCGGATCGAACGGCCCGGCGCCCGCGACCAGCTCATCCGGTACGGCCAGCCAGTGCAGCCGGAACGAGGTGCGCAGTTCCGGTGCGTACGCCCGCCACCGGTCCGGGTCACCGCTGCGCCACTTCGGGGTCGGGTGGTGCGGGTGGCCGAAGACGAGCGACTGCTCGGAGTCGACGTACGCGTCGATGGCCGGCTCACCGGTGGGGGTGGGATCCTCGGCCGGTCGCTCGGCCAACAACCGGGCCACGGTGTCCCGACTGGCCCGGACCTGCTCGGCGAACTCGTCGTTGGCCAGGTCGGTACGACCGGTGAGCTCCGCCGCGACCAGACCGGCCAGCCCGTCGGCGTCCAGGTCTGCCCAGCCTCCGGTGTCGGTCGTCCGCTGCACCGGGCCGGTGTAGCGGTGCGCACCGAGCGGTGAGATCCGCGCGACGGCGCAGCGCAGCGTGACGTGCAGGTGCCGCAGCAGCACCCGGGCGGCACCGTCGACCACCGTCGACGCGCCGTCGGGCGGGGCGAGTTCGCGCAGCACGCAGCCGAAGACGGCGTGGGCGGCGGCCAGGTCGGCGAGCTGGCCGGTGGCGGTGGCCGGCCGGGAGCGCAACCGCACGCTCGTCATCGTGTCTCCCGGAGGTAGTTCGGGCCGGTACGCAGGTAGTACTTGTTGATGTCGGTGCAGCCCAGCCGCTGCTTGGGCAACAGGGTGCCGGCGGTGAGCATCGCCTTGACCGGCAGGTGGGCGGCGCGCAGGACCCGTTCGGTGAGGATCCGTGCCGCCGGCCCGTCGCCCCACCGGTCCCGGGCGGCCGCGAGCCGGGGCGCCAGCGCCTCGGCGGAGGACGGCACGGGCAGCCCTCGCGCGGCCAGGGCGACAAGCGGGGCGGCGGCGGCCAGGTGCAGGGTGATGGTGGTGAACACGTCGGCCAGCTCCAGCGGATCGCGTGCCCACATCCGGTCGTCCTCCAGGGCGAGCCCGCCCGGCCCATCGTGGCGCGCGTCGAGTCGCGCGCCGTCGTTGTCCTTGTAGAGCAGGCCGACCGTGCCGTCCGGGTGGACCAGCAGGTGGATGTTCTGTGGGTGTGCCTCCAGGGCGATGCCGTGGCGGAGCCACAGGAAGACGTGCCAGTCGAGCAGCAGGTCCAGGTAGGAATCCAGCAGCGCCACGGGCCGCTCGGGGCTGATCCGTTCCAGGACGGTGCCCGCGACCGGGTCGGCGGCGGCGAGGGCCGCGACCGGCACCACGTGGACCCCGGCCAGGTCGCGGGGGAATCGGCGCAGCAGGAAGCTGCGCCGCTCGTCGCCGTCGACGTGCGCCCAGGTGCTCTCGTCAGCGTGCCGGATCCGGCCGGTGAAGGCGGGTTCGCTGCCGGCGATCCGGTCGAGCAGCCCGGCCACGGCGGCGCCGTCGGCGAGCGAACCCGGGCGCAGGGTGCGTCGGTTGCGGGCGCCCAGGCTCGCGGTCGGTAGCGGCAACTTGAGGTGCAGGTACGGGTCGAGGTCCAACGCCACCGTCCGCATGGAGAGGGTGGGCCGCGCGGAGATCGCCGGCCGGTCCGTCACCGGTAGTGCGGTGCGGGCGGCGGTGATCGGGTGTGCCGGCAGCAGCAGCTGGTCCGGTCGCGGTGCGCGCGGCCACCAGGCCGGCAGCTCGCCCGCGAGCCGGACGTCCCGGGCGGGTGCGGCGTACCAGCGCAGCGTGAGACGTGGGGCGTGCTCCGGGGCGTACCGGAGCAGGTCGTCGTCGGTGAGGCCGTGCCGGCACCGGTCGGTGGGGTAGACCGGGTGGCCCTGGTGGGCGGCGAGCACGTCGTCCAGGAGCGCCGCCGGCAGACCGATCGGGGTGCTCGCGCGTTCGGCGGCCACCGCGGCGAACACCCGTGGTCGGTGCCGTGCCGCGAGTCGCCGGGCCAGCAGGTCGGCACGGCACTCGGCGCCGAAGTCCCGCCAGCCGGCCGCCGCCTCGGCATCGTCCCGCGGGGCGAGCAACGTCAACAGCCCGGCCAGGGTGTCCGTCCGGTGGGTGACGCCGTCGGCCAGCACCAGCACCGTCGGCGCGGCGCTGCGCAGGGCCTGCTGGAAGCCGTCCACCCGCACCGGGATGCGCAGGAGGCCGGCGGGGTGCGGCACCTGCCACCAAGCCGGCCCGTCCGGGCGGCCGGTGCTGAGCAGACCGAGGTGATCCTCGCGCAGCAGGGCGTCGAGCACCCGGGTGAACACCTCCCGCTCGCAGTCGTCGCTCACTCGACGATGGTCCACTGGAGGTCGTCGCGGAAGGCGGCCAACGCCTGCCGGACGCTGTTCTGGTCCGGGCCGATGGCGTGCAGCACGGCGAGGTAGTCGCGGTTCGTGCCGGTGTGCTCGGCGAAGCGGCCCACCGCGCGCAGCGGTCGGCAGCCCAGCCGGACCTCGCCGTGGACGGTGTCCAGTGGGCCCGGCGCGGCGGTGAGCCGGCCCGAGGTGTCCGCGCAGACGTACTCGACCTGGGCGTAGCTGTCGACGGTGCCGGGCAGGCCCAGGGCGACCACCGGCTCGCCGAGGTGCAGCCGGATGACGTGCTCGAACAGCGGCACGCCGAGCAACTCGGCGAGGATCAGGTCCATCCGGTCGCCGATGAGGCGGTAGTTCACCTCGATGAGCCGGACCCGGCCGTCGGCGGAGACGACGTACTCGGTGTGGCAGGCGCCGAGGCCGACCCCGAGCGCGTCGAGGCACGCCCGCAGTTGGGTGCTCGCCGACTCCGTCGGGGGTGACCAGGCAAGGCTCTCCTCGGTGAAGGTCGGTGGCGGGCCGAGGGCGGTGCGCCACCCGCCGAGAGAGGCGAGCGTCGTGCCGTCGCCCAGGGTTTCGAAGGTCCGCAGCTCCCCGGCCAGGTACTCCTCCACCACCAGGGCGACGTCCGGCCGCCGGCCCCGGATCTCGGCGACCCGGGCGAGCAGTTCGGGCAGGTCGGCCACCAGGTAGGCGTCCTCGCTGGCCACCCCCTCGCGGGGCTTGACCACCGCCGGGAACATCCCGGCCGCAACCTGCGGCGTGGTGCCGGGGTCGACGGTGACGGTGCGGACCAGATCGAGGCCGGCAGTCGCGATGGCCCGCCGGGCCGCGGCCTTGTCCTTGCAGAGACGGGCGGCGTCCGGGTCCTTGCCGGGCAGGCCGAGCTTTCGGGCGGCGATCGCGGTGGCCTCCTGGAGATGGTCGCTGTTGGACAGTAGCGCCACCGGCCGACTCGACGCCGTCGCCGCGACCACCGCGGCCGCGTCCCGGACCGCGCAGCGCGTCACCGGCGCGTCCGCCGGCCATTCCGTGGGCCGGTCGGTCAGCACCGTGGCCGACAGCCCCAGCGACTCCGCCGCCGGAAGGAACCCTTCCAGGACAGCGTCGGTGGGGTTGAGCGCGGTCAGATAGATCCTCATACCGCCTCCGTCGACGACCCGATGTCGCGATTAGGGTAGCCTACCCTTATTGGGCGTTCTCGATCACCACGGCAGCTCGATCACCACGGCAGACGGTCGGCGTCAGCTGTTGGCGTTCCAGAAGCCGACGAGGGTAGCGGTCCACCAGCCGAGCTGGGAGAGGGTGGCGGCGGCGACGCCGGGGAGCATGGCGGACCAGGGTGGACGGCCCCGCACCGCGACGAGTCGTTCCCGGACCCGGCCGAGGAACAGCCCGTTGACCCCGACCAGCAGCACCGCGAGCAGCTTGACCCAGACCAGCCCGGACGACGTGTCCGGGCCCAGGGCGGCGCCGCTGGCGAGCAGACCCACCAGGCCCAGCCAGATGAGCAGGTGCGCGGCCCGTGCGGCGGTCAGCACGGTGCCGAGCGGTTCCCGGCGTAGCAGCCAGCGGAGGCTGAACCAGTCCACCGTCAGCACCGCGCCGAAGCCCACCACCAGGCAGGTCAGGTGGCAGAAGAGGGCAACCATCCGCCAACCCGGCGAGAGGGTGACGTGTGGTGCGGCGAGGATCGCGAGCAGCCATCCGACGCTGACCGTCAGGATCGAGGCGGCCACGGCGGCGCGCCCGGCCGCGCGACGATGGCCACCGCGCCAACCCGCCGTCGGTGTCGAGACGAACGCGTCCGGCGGCCACGTTCCCCGCGTACGGTGCGTCGCACGCCGAGCAGGGCGGGCGACGTCCGACGTGTCGGCGCGGTGCGTCGCACGACGTGACGCCCGCGACGTGGAAATGTCGGCGTGCAGGTCAGCTGCCCGCATCGGCCGGTCCGGTGGACGGCATGCTCAGTTGACCGGCGCTGTCTCGGGCGCGCCGGGCCGCCTGTCCAGGGTGCTCAGCTCGGTGGTGCGCGCCTGCTGGATCCGGCCGGCGAGCGCCTTCAGCTCCGGGCTCCCACCGGCGGTCTGCTCACCCCGGCACAGCACCACGGTCTGCGCGAGGTGCGCTCGGAGCAGGGCAGCCGCCCGGGCCGGCACCTCGGCGTCCGGCGCGCCGCGCAACTCGGCGAGACTGGCGTCGGTGACCATGCCGGGCATCTGGTGCCCCTCGTGAATGTTCAGCTCCGGAACGTTGCCCGCGGCCAGCAGCCCCCGGAGGTCCCGCAACTCCGCCTGATGAGCCTCCCGGACCTCGCCGAGAAGGGCCCGCAGCGACGGGTCCGCTTCTGCCGGCCGGGTGTCGAGGTGCTCGAGCAACGCGAGCACACCCTCGTTCATCGGGATCAGCAGTTGGAGGAAGGCGTCGTCGGTGCCGTTGAGCAGCACGGGCGCGGTTGGCACCGGAGCGGCCGACCCGGCGGTGGGCGGCCGGTCGGAGCTGCTCCAACCCTGGGTGAGACCGACGGCCAGCGCCGTCGCGACCAGGGTCACGGCGACGCCGACGATCCGCCAGGCGTGGGCGGTGAACCCCTGGCGCTCGCCGCCGGTCTGGTGCTCGTCCATTCGTCCGCCCCCGCTCACCGGGCGGCTTGGAACGCGCGGCCGACGACTGTCGCCTCGGTGCCGTCGGTGAACAACCCGGATCGGTCCTGGCCGGTGGCGGGCAGACCGAACCAGGCGTACCGCTGCACGTAGGGCAGTTGACCGAGCATGGCGGTGGCCGCGGTGAGGAAGGCCGCCTGCTGCTCCTGGCTCGGGAACTGTTGACGGCCGGAGTCGAAGCGGATCAGGGCGAACTCGGTAAGCCAGATCGGCTTCCGGTAGCGCTGGTAGACAGCCTGCAGATACTGCCGGAGTTGGTCGACGGCGGTGGCGCTCGTGAAGTCGGCGCCGAACCAGTGCAGTGTGACGAAGTCCACCCGGTGGCCCCGGGCCTGGGCGCCGGTCATGAACCGGTCCAGCCAGCCCTGCGGATCCGGTGCGCCCCACGCCACCGCCGGGCTGCCCAGCCTGCTGCCCGTCGCCATCAGCTGCGGCCACAGGTCCAGCGCCTGCTCGACTGTCATGTTCGCCTGCTCGGGCAGGTCCGGTTCGTTGAAGGTGAGCAGGTCCGGCCCCGCCGCCTTCGCCCGGGCCAACTCGGCGGCGGTGACGTTCTCCGCGCCACGGATCATGGGCACGAAGGTCACGCCTCGCGGCGTGCTGATCCCCGGATGCTGGGTGCCCCACGTGTAGTACCAGCCGGCCTTCGAGTTCGCCAGCGCCTGACTGGCCCCGGCGAAGTTCCACACCCCGACGCCCTTGCGGGCGGAGCTGACCGCCGGGACGACCGGGGCCTTCGACGACGGTCGGACGCTCGGCGACGGCGGGACGCTCGGTGCGGCGACTGCGGTGGGCGCCGCGGACGGCGGCGCGGCCCACGAGGGTGCCGATGGATCATCCGGCAGGATCACCACCGCCGTGGTGATGGCGAGAACGGCCGCGGCCACCCCGACGGCGAGAGAGGGGAGCAGGCCACGAGGCCGGTTCACCGCGAGGTCGAGAGCGCTCGGACCGCCGCCCCCGTCGGTGGGCACACCACCGGCCGGGCTCTGCCCGGCGGCGTGCCCGGCCGTCGCAGGCTGGTGCCCGACGGCCTGCGCGCCCGCCGGAGACGCCGCCGCGCTCGGGAAGTGGGCGCTGAGATCCGCCGGCAACGGCAGCATCGGCAGTCCGGCGAGCAGCCGGTCGATCGGCAGCAGGGTGGTGCCCAGCCGGCCACAGAACGCGCAGTCGCGGACGTGTCGGGCCAGCCGCTTGCGCCACAGCGGGCTGGGAGTGCCGTCCCAGTCGGCGGTCGCGGCCACCAGGTCCGGACAACCAGGGCGGGCGCGCAGCGCGCGGACCACGCCGCGGGCGCTCTGGATCTGCTCCTTCATCCGGTGGATCCGCACCGCGACGTGTCCGGGCGACAGGCTGAGCGCGTCGGCGACCTCGTTGCGGGTGATCTCGCCGGTCTCCTCCAGCCACCACAGCGAGAGCAACTCCTGATCATCCGGGTCGAGCCAGCGGGTCGCCTCGGCGACCTCGCGTCGTTGGTCGGTGAGACCGAGCCGCAGGATGGTCATGCCGGCGAAGTCGGAGGCGGGGTCGGGCACGTTGTGGATGACGTCGAGCCCGGCGTCGCGGTTGAGCGCGGCACGTCGGCGCTGTTCCCAGTCGCGCACCTGGCGAATGGCGATCGCCACCAGCCAGGACCGGTACGCGGCCGGGTCGTTGAGCGCGGGCAGGTGCCGGATCACCCGTACCAACGTCTCCTGGACGACGTCGTCGACGTCGGCGTGGCCCCGCAGCGCACGCCCGACGATGTTGTAGACCAACGGGAGCGAGGCCGCGACGACGTCGTCGAGGGCGCGCTGGTCGCCCTGTCGGGCCGCGACGACCAACCCGACATCGGGTAGTGCTCGACCGGCTGACGGCATGGCTGTCACTCCTCAGGTGCTCATCCGCGCGGACCCGCGCAGTGTGCGCTGACCGCCCTCACGTTCGGAGACTGGCACCGACGGGTCGGATTACCGAAATTCTCGGCAACCGGGGGGTCCGCCGCGACCGGGGGGCGTCGGCGGTGCGTGCGGGTGGACGACGCCGGGTATGGTGCGGGGTGTCGGTGTCGCCGGGCGTTCGCCCGTGCACGAGACACCCTGATCGGGCGCCCCTGTGCGCGCCGCACCGTCCCGAGGTCGCACGGCGCGAGTGCCGTGGCCCGGACGCTCTCCATTCACCGAAGACAGGATCCTGCATGACATCGAACGACAACGCTCGACCCGCCCTGTTCCTCGCGACGTCGACCGCCGACGGGGCCGACGGGTCGGTGGTGACCTTCGACGACAGCGAGGAGGCCATGCGCCGGTTGCGCCACCCGTTCGCGGTGCAGCCTGCCCCGCAGAGTCCGGCCGCCGGCGACGACAGCAACCGCCGCGGCTGATCCGGCGGGCTCCGGCCCACTCATACTTTTGGCTAGTAATTAATAAGCCTTTCGGGTAGGGTCCGGGTCATCAAGTGAACGACATGACGCGGTGGCGAGGCCCGTGATCGTGGCCTTGCGACAGCGCATCTTCGCCCGTATGTGCGCTCCGGCGACAGGCCGGTTCGGAGATCTTCCGGTCGATCCGATCGACGGGCAGGTTTGGGAAGGGCATCCCCATGGCCAGCATCGTCGGCACCGCCACCAGCACCCGCGTCGAGCAACAGAGCAGCGACCAGAGCCCCGATGACCTCCTGGCCGCCCTGGCGACGACCGACGCGAACGACCCGCACCGCCCGGCCCTGCGGGACCGCGCCATCGAGGCGTGGCTGCCGCTCGCCCGGCACCTGGCCCGCCGCTACTCCGGACGCGGCGCACCCGACGAGGATCTGGCCCAGACCGCCTCGGTCGGGCTCATCAAGGCCGTGGACAACTTCGACCACAGCCGGGGCGTCGACTTCAGCGGGTACGCCATTCCCACGATCATCGGCGAGATCAAGCGATACTTCCGGGATCGCACCTGGGCGGTGCGCGTGCCCCGCCGCCTCCAGGAGCTGCGCCTGTCGATCAGCGCGGCGAACAACGCGCTGACCC
Organism: Micromonospora sp. NPDC049101; assembly: GCF_040648675.1. Classification (NCBI taxonomy): domain Bacteria; kingdom Bacillati; phylum Actinomycetota; class Actinomycetes; order Micromonosporales; family Micromonosporaceae; genus Micromonospora; species Micromonospora sp. NPDC049101. The sequence continues at coordinate 44,897 of NZ_JBEZED010000015.1, forward strand.
AGACCCTTGGTCGCTCGCCGACCGTGGCCGACATCGCGTCGCACCTCGACCTGTCCGAGGAGACCGTCCTGGAAGGGCTGGAGGGCGCCCGCGCCTACCGGGCCACGTCGCTGTCCACCCCGGCCGGGGCCGACGGCAGTCGGGAGCTCGGCGACACCCTCGGCGGCGACGACCACGAGTTCGACCTCGTCGAGATCCGCGTCGCCCTCGGCCCGGCCCTCGCCACGCTGCCGGAGCGCGAACGCCAGATCCTGACCCTGCGCTTCTACGGCAACCTGACCCAGGCCCAGATCGCCGACCGGGTCGGCGTCTCGCAGATGCACGTCTCCCGACTCATCACCCGGTCGTTGGCGGCGCTGCGGCACCACCTCGCCGACCTCGACCACAGCGCGTTCTGAGGCTGGCACCGCCCTCGCCTGCTCAGAGTTGGACGACGTGACCCACCCGTGGCGGCGTACGACCGCCGAGGACGTCGAGCCACGCGCGCCGGAGAGCATCCGGCCCGGCACCGACCTGGACGTCGAGCCACCCGCTCACGATGGCGGTGAACCGCTGCCAGGCGTCGGTGAACCGCTGGTCGAGGCCGGCCCGGCCCCAGTCCTGGGCGCGCTTGCGCATCTGCACCGGCGCGAAGAACACCTCTTCGGCGGCGTCGGCGTTCGGCGTCTGGTTGGTGAGCCCGACCGCGATGTCCCGGACGAGGCGGTCGCCGAGGTGCCGGCGCAGGGCGGCGCGGGTCGCGGGTGCGCCGGACAGGTCGAGGTAGACGGTCGGCACCGCGTCCAGAGCACCGATGTCGTCGTACGAGACGACCTCGTCGTAGCAGCCGAGCGACCGGGTGAAGGCCAGGTTGCCGGGTGAGGTGAGCCCGACCAGGCGCGGCCCGCGACCGCGCAGCTCGAACGCGGCGGCGTACGCGGTCTTGCTCGACGCCGACGACAGCAGCAGCGCCTCGGCGCCGTAGAAGTCGTTGTCGACGACCTGGTCGGCCAGCATGAACGAGGTGAAGAACAGCGGTCGGAACAGGATCAGCAGATCCTCCTGGTCGGGCTGGTACGCCGGGTCACCGGTGGTCGACCGGTACGCGTTGTACGGTGACGGCAACTCGGCCCGGTGTGGGCTGGCGTCGCGGAAACCGGACGCGTCCACCCGGCTCGGCCGCACCAACAGGTGGCCGGAGGGCGGGAGGTAGCCGTAGACCCGCTGCCCCGCCTCGACGCCCTCGACCGTCGACGTGACCACCTCGGCGAAGCCCCAGAGCGGCGGCAGGCCCCACTGTGGCCCGAGCCCGACCGACGCCGGCGGAAAGAACTCCCAGTAGCGCATCGCGTCACCGAGCACCGCGTAGGTCACGTTGTTGGCGGTGAGGCCGACCCGGTCCACCCGCAGCAGCGCCTCGCCGTCGGCCACCGCGGGCGGGGTGCCATCGACGAGAGTGGTCTGCCCGAGGTCGTCACGCGCCACGGCGAAGGTCCATGAGTCGGCCATGAGCTGACGCTAGACAGCCCTCCCGACCGAGACAAGTGCACTGGGAGTGCAAAATCCCACTGTGCGCGGTCAGGACCGGGCGGCGAGGTCGCGGAGGTGCGCGAGCGGCAGGTGCGGCGGTCGCCACTCCACGAAGAGGGCGGTCGCGTCGTCCTCGAGCCTGTCGTCCTGGTAGCCGACGACGGCGCGGACCAGGCGACGCATCGTCTCCGGGCTGGGCAACCCGTCGTTGAGGGTGCGGTTGACGAAGTCGACGAGCCGGTCCAGCCCGAACTGTTCCCCGTCCGCGTTGCGCGCGTCGGTGATGCCGTCGGTGTAGGCGAGGATGCGGTCGCCCGGGTGCAGGTCCTCCACGTGTACCCGCGGGCGGCGGGCCGACAGGTGGCCCAGGCCGAGCGGCAACGCGGTCGGCCCCGGCAGCTCCCGAATGGCCTTGCCGTCGCGCAGCAGCATCGCACCGGGGTGACCCGCGTTGATCATGCTCAGTCGGCCGGTCCGATGGTCCAACTCCATGAGCAGCCCGGTCGCGAAGAAGTTCGGGTGCTCGGAACGCACCCACCTGTCGATGCTGATCGCCGTGTCGACCAGGTCGAGGCCACACCGGCGTGCGTTGCGGTACGCGCTGACCGCCAGCGAGGCCAGGGTGCTCGCCTTGATGCCATGGCCACAGGTGTCGAAGAGCCCGACACTGAGCACGTCGTCGTTCAGCGCGTAGTCGAAGATGTCGCCACCGACGTCGTAACAGGGTTCGAGGATGGCGGTGACCACCAGGTCGTCGGTGGCGAAGGTCAGCGGCGGGAGCAGGCCCCACACAATCTCGGCCGCGACCTGCATCGGGAGACGCCGCCGCATCCGCTCGACCACGTCACCGTAGAGCCGGCGGTTGACCAGGATCTGGGCGATGTTGACCGCCACCTCCCAGGCCGGCCCGTCCATGGCCACGTCGGCGGCCAGCGGCGAGACGATCTCCAGCACGCCCATCCGTTCACACCCGAGCAGCAGTGGCACCCAGACCCGATCCGGGTTGTCGGGCGCGCGCTGGATCTCCAGGCTGGTGAAGGCCCGGCCGGCCAGGGTCGTCTCGATCGACAGCTCGTCCCGGACGAGACCGGCGCCGAGCAGCGGCACCAGCAGGGACTGCGTGTAGTCGGCCAGGTAGATCACGATCTCGGTGGCGTCGATGGCGGGAGCCGCCCGGGCGACGAGCTGGGACAGCTCGTCCGGGCCACCCCGGGGTGCGTTGAGCTGTAGCCACCGCACCATCTCGCCGACGTCGCCCACGCTCCACCTCCCCCGGTCCGCTCCGAACCGTACGGCCACGGCAGGACGTGCGGTGACGCTACCTTGCCCCGCCGCGTTCCTCGCCCGCCGATCACCTACTCCCGGCGGGTCGGGTGCCCTTTCGTCCCAGGCGTCACAGCCATCTCAGTCGTTTCGCGACTATTGCGTATTAGGTGTGCAAAAGTCCGATTGAGCAATCCCATCGTGCGGCGTGGTTTCCAACCGCTGCACAACCGGCGTCTGGTGAGATGCCTTCGCGAAAGGGCACGTCGTGACAACCAAACTACTCAACCATCGACGACGCGCGGCAATGTCCGCCCTGGCGGCCGTCGCCGCCAGCGGCACAGCCGTCGCCGTCCTGATCTTCAGCGGCACCGGCGCGAGCGCCGCCGAGGCACCAGTCGACCTCGGTACGGCGGCGAACTACTCCGTGCTGGCCGGCTCCATGGTCACCAACACCGGGCCGACCTTCCTCGCCCAGGACCTCGGCGTCAGCCCCGGCAGCGCCGCGACCGGCTTCCCGCCCGGCCTCGTCGGCGGCGAGACGCACCTCGGCGACGCCGTCGCGTTGCAGGCCAAGAACGACCTGACCACCGCCTACAACGACGCCGCCGGCCGAACCCCGTTCACCAACCTACCCGCGGAACTGGGTGGCACCACGCTGGTCCCCGGGGTGTACCGCATCGCCGCCGCCCAACTGACCGGAGCCCTGACCCTCAACAGTCAGAGCGACCCGGCGGCGGTGTTCATCTTCCAGATCGACTCCACCCTCGTCACCGCGTCCGGCAGCAGCGTCGTCTTCATCAACGGGTCCTCGCCCTGCAACGTCTACTGGCAGGTGGGCAGCTCGGCCACCATCGGCACGGGCACCCGGTTTGTGGGCAACATCCTGGCCCAGGAATCGATCACCATGACCACCGGCGCCACCCTCCAGGGCCGCGCCCTGGCCCGGACCAGTGCCGTCACTCTCGACACCAACACCATCAACGCCCCCGTCTGCCTCCAGCCGACGGGCACGCCCACCCAACCGACCGGAACACCAACCGGCACACCGACGGGAACCCCGACGGGAACCCCGACCGGGACGCCCACGGGCACACCAACCGGTCAGCCCACGGGCACACCGACCGGCCAGCCCACGGGCACACCGACCGGCCAGCCCACGGGTAACCCCACCGGCCAGCCCACGGTCACGCCCACCCGCACGAGGCTGCCCGTCACCGGCGGCAGCGGCGGAAGCGCTCTGGTGCCCGTCCTGACCGGGATCGGCGGCGTCGCCGTCGCCAGCGGCGCGGCCCTGTTGCTCCTCTACCGGCGTCGGACGACCGACTCCTGACCGAGGTGCCCCGGCGGCCGGTGACCATCCGGCCGCCGGGGCAGCACCACCAACCGTCATCCGTCCCGCCCAGCCGCTGGCGGAGACTCCACCATCGCGGCGCGGAGGGCAGCTACCGGCACGGTGGCGAAACCCACCCGGGAGTCACTAGCCCCGTACGGCAGCCACACCGCACCGTCGTGGATGAGCGCCCCGCAGGAGTAGACGACGTTGGGTACGTACCCGTCCCGGTCGTCCTCGTCCGGCGACAGGAGCGCACCGGGAAGGTGCGCCACGACCCGCTCCGGTCGGTCCAGGTCGAGCAGGAGCGCGCCGATCGCGTACCGGCGCATCGGCCCGACGCCGTGGGTGAGCACGAGCCAGCCGGCGTCGGTCTCGATCGGAGATCCGCAGTTGCCGACCTGGATCAACTCCCAGCTGTCCCGCGGGCCGTGCAGCGGGATCGGTGCCTGCCAACGGTTCTCGCCGTCCAGGACGGTCAGGCCGATGGTCTCGCCGTCGGCGCGACACAGCGCCAGGTGCCGGCCACCGACCGTACGCGGAAACAGCGCGAGCCCCTTGTTGCGGGCACCCGGCCCGCGCATCGGGGTCGTCTCGAAGCGGCGCAGGTCGCTGCTGACCAGGGCGCGGGTGGCGATGCTCCGGCCGTCGTAGGCGGTGTAGGTGGCCCGGTACACCGGCCCGGACTCGTCGACGAACCGGACGAACCGCGCGTCCTCCATGCCGTTGCTCTCGGCCGGGGTGGCCGGCCAGAGCACCCGTTGGTGCAGCGGCGTGTCGGCGGGGAAGGCCGTGGCGTAGCTGCCGGCGTTGGTACGACGCAGTTGTTCGAGGGTGCCCAACCCGGTGCTGCGGGAGAGCAGATCGGGTGGCAGGGCGCCGAGCACCCGCTCGAAGGTGGCCTCGTCGTACCGCTCGGGCAGGGCGTCCAGCACGGTGGCGGTCACCTCGTTGTCGTAGTCCTCCTCGGCCAGGCCGGCGACGAGCAGGTCCCGGCGGTGCTGTACGCCCGTCCGCTGCCCGACGGCCAGCGGACCGGCCCGGTCGGCGACGGTGAGCTGACGCCCGGGTCCGAGGACCGCGGTGGCGAACCCGATGGACGACACGTGACCCTCGCCGATCTGGCGCAGGCTGACCGCGACGCGCAACTGCCCGGTGCCCAGACCGGTCTGGTCCGGGTGGGCCACCATGGACGGGTTGCAGAGGGCGGCGGCCTCGACGGCGTACTCGTGGCTGAAGTAGGCGCCGACCAGCAGCCGGCTGGTCGGCGAGAGGTCCCCAGCCCGGGCGGCACGGTGCCGGACGAGGTCGTAGTGGTGGTGGAACGTGCCGGCCAGGTCGCGGTGCCGGGCGCCGAAGCGGTCGAAGGTGTCCCGTAACAGCCGGCCGGCTTCCTCGTCGTCGAGGCGCGCGACCCGGTCGATGAGTGCCCGCGCCCGGGTGCGGACGACCGCGGCGTCCTCCCCCGGCACGAAGAGCTTGACGATGACCCGGGCGGGGTCCGGGGTGAGAGTGACCTCCTGCCGGACGGCCAGACTCCGGGTCACGACCACCGCCGGGCGTGTTGCAGGGTGGAGATGAGCGCGAGGGTGGACTCGGCGCCCTGGTTGAGGTTGGGTCCGTGCGCGGTCAGCCCGTCGTAGCCGCCGCCGGTCGCCGGGTCCCACATCGGCGTGCCCAGGTCGTTGTCGCCGAGGAACCAGCCGACCGCCTGCCGTACCCCGTCGTCCCACCCGGGGTCGCCGGTGACAGTGGCCGCCGTGGCACAGGCGTCGGCGAGCGCGGCGACCTCGATCGGCTGCTGGTCGTGGTGCAGCCGTACGGCGCCGTGCCGCCAACCGCCGACCGGCACCACCGACAGCCGCCCGTCGCGCAGCTGGACGTCGCGCAGCCAGGCCAACATCCGCAGGCCGTCGTCCAGGGGTGGGCCGCCCTCGCGCAGTTGACTGGCGACGATGACCACCTCGGCGAGGGCGGCGTTCGCGTAGGTCAGCTGCTCCCGTGGCCACGGCCAGCGCGGGTCGGAGCCCGCCGGGCCGACCGTGCTGGCCGCGTCCGCCAGCAGGGACGCGGCGGTGACGTGACCCGGGTGGCGGCGGAGCACCTCGGCCGCGCCCAGACCGGCGAAGGCCATCGCGTGCGGTGCCCGGGTGCGCCGGCCCGCCCCCCGGCTGAAGGCGACGAGCGCCTCCTCCCGTACCCAGGACGCGGGGCTGCGGGCGACGGCCGTGCCCAGGCCCCACAGCGCCCGACCCCACCAGTCGCCGAGCCCTGGTTCGTCGGCCCAGCGCCGGTCGTGCCCGAGCCGGTTGTGGAAGGCGCCGTCGGCGTGCTGCGCGTGGGTCAGGAACGCGAGGTAACGCTCCGCGAGCCGGATCAGCTCCTCGCTCGGCTCCGGCTCGCGGCTGACGACGACCAGGGCGCGGGACACGTCGTCGGTGCAGTAGCCGTGCTCGCGACGGACGATGGCGTGCCGGGCGTGCTCGAAGAGACCGGTGTCGTCGCTGAGCCGGATCAGGTGCGCGAAGCTCGGCGGGGGCGCCGTCACCACGCGTCCCCGCGTGGCTGTTCGGGGCCGGCCGGTGGTCGCGGTCATGCCGGCACCGCAGTGACCGCTGGCGGGCGGGCCTCGCTGAGCTGCTCCGCGAGCGTCTCGTACCGGGCCGCCACCGCCGGCCAGCGCAGGTGCGCGGCCAGCGGCCGGACCCGGCCGGCGAGCCGCGCCGGCAGGCCCGGCTCGGTCAGGACCCGCCGGATCGCCGCGGCCAGCGCCGCCGGGTTCTGATGGGGTACGACCAGACCCGGCCCGCCGGTCAGCAGCTCCACGGCGTGCGGGAACGCGGTGGCCACGACGGGCACCCCGGCGGCCACCGCCTCGATGAGTACGCCGGAGGTGACCTGTTCACGGGAGTCGTAGGGCAGGACCACCACGTCGGCGGAGCGGATCAACCGGCCCAGTGCCTCCTGGTCGTGGTAGACGTCCTGGTAGTCGACGGCGTGCGCGACGCCCAACTGGGCGCCGAGCTGGTGCAGCCCCGCCCGGTACGCCTCGCCGTGGTGCTCGACCACCTTCGGGTGGGTCCGGCCGGCCACCGTGTAGGTGGGTGTCGGTTCCAGATCCTGCAACCGCGCGAGGGCCCGCAACGACCACTCGATGCCCTTGCCGGGGCCGAGCAGCCCCCAGGTCAGCAGGTGCGGGCGGGTACGCCGCTCGACGGGTACGCCGGCCAGTTCGGCGGCGCCGTGCGGGATGACTGTCACCTTGGCCGGCGGCACGGCGTACCCGATCAGCAGCCGGTCCCGCGCGGTGTCGGTCATCGTGACGACCGCCCCGGCGGTGGCGACGATCCGCTCCAACAGGGACTTCTGCCGGGCGGTGGGCTGGCGGAGCACGGTGTGCAGGACCACGATGCTGGGCACGGTGAGTCGCCGCAGCAGCGGCAGGACGTCCTCGCCGTCGGTGCCGGGGTAGATGCCGTACTCGTGCTGGACGATCGCCACGTCGAAGGTGTTCAGGGCGGCCGCCGCGTCCCGCCAACCGGCCGGGGTGAGCGCCGACCAGGTGTGCACGACACCGGGCACCGGCCGCTGGTCGTCGCCGTGGTCGGTGACGCGGACGATGCCACCGCGCGTGCCGTCGGCGGTCAACTGGGCGGCGAGGGCGGAGTTGAACGTGGCCAGTCCACACCGGGTCGGTGGGTGGGTGCTGAGGAATCCGTAGCTGGGCATGAAACGTCGGGCCTTTCCGGTTGTCGGCCCTCGCCGGAGTACGGGGCGAGCCTCACGCGGGAACGGCGCACGCCGGTCAGCGTGTGTGACCGGCGGGGCGAGTTGGTTCAGCCGTGGACGAGCTGGTCGTAGACGGCGAGGTAGTCGGTGACCATCCGGTCCGCGCTGAAGCGCTGGAGGGCCTGCGCCCGGCACCGCGCCCGGTCCAGGTCGGCGACCCGGGTGACCGCGTCGACGGCCTGGTCGACGGTGTGCACGAGGAAGCCCGTCACCCCGTCGTCGACGACCTCGGGCATGGACCCCCGCCGGTACGCGACGACCGGGGTGCCGCAGACCATCGACTCCACCACCGACAGTCCGAATGGTTCGTCGAAGGCGATCGGGTGCAACAGTGCGGTGCTGTCACCCAGCACCTCCGCCCGGCGCCGCGGGCCCACCGACCCGAGGAACACGACCTGGTCACCGTCGATGTGCGGGGCCACCTGTTCGGCGAAGTACCGCTCGTCCTGCACGATGCCGCAGATGGTCAGGGGTCGGCCCGCCCGCCGGGCGATCTCGATCGCGGTGTGGGTGCCCTTGTCGGGGTGGATCCGGCCGAAGGCGGCCAGCCCGGGGCCGGGGTCGCCGGTGAACGGTAGTCCGCCGACGTCGACGCCGTGGTGGACCGTGGCGACGTAGTCGAGCGTCGGTGCCCGGTCGGCGTCGGAGATCGACACGTACGACGAGCGGGCTCGGGTGTAGGCGGGCAGGATCTCCGCGCCGGAGAAGCCGTGCACCGTGGTCAGCAGCGGGGCACGGCAGTGCTCGGCGAACGCCAACGGGAGCCAGTCGAGGTGACTGTGCACCAGGTCGAACTCGGCCGAGCGGGCCATCGCGTGGGAGACGTGCATCGCCTCCCACACCCGGCCGTCCAGGTCCGGGTCGTCCGCGTACCCCCGTGGGCAGACACCGTCGAGTTTCGCGGAGGTGACGGAGTCCAGTGTCGCGAAGAGCGTCACGTCGACGCCGTGGCTGGCCAGGCCCTCCGCGAGCAGGCCGGTCACCTGCTCCCACGGGCCGTAGTGGTGTGGCGGCGTACGCCAGGCGACCGGTCCGAGCAGGGCAACCCTCACGGAGATGGCGCGTCGGCGAGGTCTGCCGGGTCGAGGTGCAGGGTGGCGAGCAGGCCGGTGTGCTTCGCCGGGTCCACCCGCTCGGGCAGCTCGCGCTCGACCCAGTCGGCCCTGGCCTGCTGACCCCGGTCGCGAAGTGCGCTGACGATCCTGTGCCTGGCGATCCTCATCTGGTGCTCCCCTGGTTAAGGCGTTCAGAACGGTCACTCGCACGAACGGCGGTGGGGCCGGCCCACCGGCCGTCCGGGTTGCGATGACCAGCGAACCCGACAGCCGGGACGGGGCCGGCGATCAACAACACGACCAGCCGTCGCGGCGATGGGGATGACGATCGGTTACGCCCCTGACTGGGCTGGTGGCGACGGCGTCTGGCGGCCACCGGGATCCCGGGCGACAGGTCCACCGTACGCCCTCGGGGTGCGCGGGCGCACACGCACCGGCCGCCGGGCCGGCCGGAACGCGCCGCCCGGCGGACTGGATCCGCAGGTCAGGGCTCCAGCACCACCTTGCCAGCCCGGCTGCGCGCCTCGGCGAACACCAGGGCGGCGGAGACCTCGCTGAGCGGGTAGCGGGCGGCGATCTGCGGCACGATCACCCCTTGCCGCAGCAGGTCGAGCACGATGCCCAGGTCGGTGCGCAGGCGACGCCGGAAGGCGGTACGGCGGGTGAGCTGACCGGCCCAGAAGTTGTAGAAGCCGGCCCGGCGGCCGTTCGGCAGCGCGTTCCAGGTGTAGAGACGGGCCAGCAGTTTCACGAAGACCCACACGACCGACTGGCCGGTGCCCACGGCGGCGGCGTTGCCGTAGACGACGAGCGTGCCGCCACGGGCGAGCAGGCCGTACGAGGTGCGGACACCCGGGCCGCCGATCGGGTCGAAGACGGCGTCGACACCGCCCGGCGCCAGCGCACGGACGCGCGCGGCCAGGTCCGGGTCACGGTAGTCCAGCGGTTCGACGCCGAGGTCACGCAACCCGGGGTGGTGCCGTTCGGTCGCGGTGCCGATGACCCGCAGGCCGAGGTGGCGTCCGAGTTGGACGAGTACGCTCCCGACGCCACTGTTCGCGCCGTGCACGAGGATGGTCTGCCCGGCCCGCGGGTTGGCACTCTGCAACATCTGCCACGCCGTCACGCCGTTGACGACGACTGTCTCGGCGGCGACGGGGTCCAGATCCACGGGTACGGGGGCCAGGGCGTCGATGTCGACGAGCGCGTACGTGGCCCAGGCGCCGGTCTTGGTGACCGCCGCCACCCGGGTGCCGACAAGCGAGTCGTCGCCACCGGGGCCGACCGCCCGGACCGTGCCGACGAGGTCGTAGCCGGGTACGAACGGGAACTTCGGCTGGCCGGGGTAGCGGGCGTGGCGCATCTGCTGCTCGGCGAACGAGATGCCGGTGGCCTCGACCTGGACGAGCGCCTGCCCCTGGGCCGGGGTGGGCATGGCGCGGCGGTGCAGTTGGAGCCCGTCGGGCTCCACCACGCCGGGCAGCACCACTTCGGTGATCATCGCATCGGTGGTCATGGGAACCTCCTGGTTTGTAAGTGTGCACTCACACACTTCGCGGGGTAAAAAGGTGGGCCACCGTCGCGGCCCGGGGTTCGGTGGTCGGGTGTCAGGGGTGGCGGATGCCCGCCGTCAGCGCGCGGGCCCACGGCTCGGGGACCTGGTCCAGGCCGGCGGTGACGATCAGGTGGCAGAGCTGGCCGTACGCGAAGAACTGCTGCACCTGCGCGTCACTGGCGCCGGAGCGGTCCTGCACGAAGGTGGCGACCCGCCGGTAGCCGGCCCGCACCACCTGGGCGATCTCGGGAATGTCCGTGACGGCCTGCGCCTGCACCTGGAACAGCAGCAGATCGCGGTCGGCGATCAGCTCCGCGTAGGCACCGCCCATCGCGTCGAGGATCTCCTCCGCGCTGCCACCGGCGGCACGCTCGGCCCCGGCCTCGATCGCCGCGGCGATCCGCTCGAAGCACGTGTCGGCGGCCGCCACGAACAGCCCGAGCTTGCCGGCGAAGAGCCGGAAGACGTACGCCTCGGAGATGCCGGCGGCAGCGGCCACGGCGGTGACCGGGGTGGCGTGGAAGCCGGTGCGCGCGAACGCCGACACGGCGGCGTTCAGAACGGTGATCCGGCGGGCCTCGGCAGTCGATCGCATGTTAGTAAGTGTGCACTCACAAACAAGTGTCGTCAAGTGGAGGGCCCGTCGAGTGCCTGTCGAATCCGCCGGAGCGCCCCGGGGTCGCTCACTCCAGGGGGTGTCGCTCACTCCAGGGGGTAGAGCCGGGCCGGATCACCGGGCCGCAGGCTGTCCGGGATGTCGTCCGCCCGGGTGCTGGCGGCGATCGAGCCGAGCAGCGCCAGTGAACGCGCGGACTCCGTACCGGGCTCGGCGTGGTAGATCACCAGAAGCTGCCCGTCGGCGCCGGCAACGGCGAGCTTGTCGCAGTACAGGTCGAGGTCACCCACCTCCGGATGGCGCAGCCGGCTGACCACACCCTCCCGTCGACGCACCTCGTGGCGCGCCCACAGTTGGCGGAAGCAGTCGCTCTTGAGGGACAACTCCCCCACCAGCGCCGTCAACCGGGGGTCATCGGTGGCACCGCCCGAGTCGGCGCGCATCTGCCCCACCACGCTCTGCATCGCCTGCCGCCAGTCGCGGAACAGCTCCCGCTCGGCCGGGTCCAGAAACACCGCGCGGAGCCGGTTCGCACCCGGGGCGAGGTTCGGCGACAGTGCCCTCGCCATCGGGTTCGAGGCCAGGATATCGAGGTAGCGGTTCTGCACGAAGGCCGGCATGTCGAGCTCCCGCAGCAGGTGCAGGATGCTTGCCGGCACCCGCTCCGCGGCCGGTCGGACCGCCCGGCGCGACCGCGTGCGGCTCAGCCCGATCAGGTACGCGGTCGCCTCCGGGTCCAACCGGAGCACCCCGGCGAGGGCATCGAGGACCTGCACCGAGGGATGCCGTTCGCGACCCTGCTCCAACCGCAGGTAGTAGTCGGCGCTGATGCCGGCAAGCATCGCCACCTCCTCACGCCGCAGCCCCGGCACCCGGCGCAGGCCCACGCCGGGGCCGAGCCCGACGTCCTCGGGCCGGGTCTGCTCCCGGCGGGCACGCAGGAAGTCGCCGAGCGGGTTCGTCGCGTCCATGACACCGACGGTAGATCGCCGGGTGGCCCAGTGACTGGCTGTGTCACTACCAGGAACAGCTCGCCCTGCCGGCCGCCCCGGCTACCGACGCACAGTCGACGCATATCCACTCCGATTACGGATAGAGGACGACATGCGCGAGAACCTTCCCGGCGGAACCGTGACCCCCGCCGACGGCCTCACCCTGAGCCGGATGGGCTACGGGGCGATGCAGTTGGCCGGCCCGGGTGTCTTCGGCCCACCCCGCGACCGCGAGCAGGCGCTCGCCGTGCTCCGCGAGGCCGTCGACCTCGGTGTCCGGCACATCGACACCAGCGACTTCTACGGCCCGGTGGTGGTCAACGAGCTGATCCGCGAGGCGCTGCACCCGTACCCCGAGGATCTGCACCTGGTCACCAAGGTCGGCGCGCGCCGCGGCGCCGACGGCTCCTGGATCCCGGCGCTGCAGCCGGACGAACTGAAGGCCCAGGTCCGGGACAACCTCCAACACCTCGGCCTGGACGTCCTCGACGTGGTCAACCTGCGGGTCGGTGTGGCGGAGGGCACCGGCGACGATCCCCTCTCCGAGCAGTTCGGCGCCCTCGCCGAGCTGCGGCAGGAGGGGCTGATCCGGCACCTCGGGCTCAGCAACGTCACGCTCGACCAGCTCACCGAGGCCCAGGCCATCGCCCCGGTGGTCACCGTCCAGAACCTCTACAACCTCGCCAACCGGCAGGACGACGCCCTGGTGGACAGGTGCGCGGCGGACAACATCGCGTTCGCCGCGTTCTTCCCGCTCGGCGGGTTCACGCCGTTGCAGTCCGACACACTCAACGACGTGGCCACCCGGCTGGGCGCCTCGCCGCAGCAGGTCGCCCTGGCGTGGCTGCTGCAGCGCTCCCCCACCACGGTGCTGATCCCCGGCACCTCGACGCTGGCGCACCTGCGGGAGAACCTCGCCGCCACCGACCTGGAGCTGCCGGCCGACGCGATCGAGGAACTCGACACCATCGGCGGGTGACGTCGGGACGGGGGCCGCCGCACGGCGGCCCGCGTCATCCGCCCGCTTCGCTCAGGCCCGCCGCCCGGTCCAGATGGGTGAGGAACCGCCGCACCGCCGGTGGTCGGCTCCGCCCAGCGACGGTCGCGGCGAAGATCCGCCGGACGGAGACGTCGTCGGGGTGCAGGCGGAGCAGAGTCAGGTCGGATGGAGCGGCGCGTACGGCCAGGGCCGGCACCAGCGCGACGCCCAGACCGGCCGCGACACAGCCCAGCTTGCCGGTCCACTCGGCCGCGACGATGTCGATCCGCGGGCGAAAACCCGCCGGCAGCGTCGCTCGCAGCAGCGTCTCCTCGGCGGTCGCCGAGCCGGCGATGAACGACTCGTCGGCCAGGTCGCGCAGGCGGATGGTCCGCCGGTGGGCGAGCCGATGCGTCCGGGGTACGGCCACCAGAAGCGTCTCGTCGACGAGGTGGTGCAGGTCGAACTGGTCGCCGTCGAGCGGCTGGTCCGACGCGGCACTCACCACGGCGACGTCGGCGTCGCCGTCGACCAGGCGCTCCAGCAGCCCGGGCGTGAGCCCTTCGACAAGCGACAGGACCACCTCGGGATGCTCGGCCTTGAAGCTGGCCAGCGCACGTGGCACGAGCGCGGCGACCGCCGTGGGGAACGCGCCGACCCGCAACCGGCCGGCGGACAGGTCGCGCAGCGCCGCCAGGTCCCGCCGGGCGGTGTCCAGCCGGTCGAGCACCGCCTCGGCGTGGCCGAGCAGACAACGGCCCTGCTCGGTCAGGGCGACGCCGCGCGGCAGCCGGTCCAGCAACGGCGACCCGGTCTCGGCTTCCAGCGCGGCGATCTGTCGGGACACCGCCGACTGGGTGTAGCGCAGGCTGCGGGCCGCACCCGTGATGGAGCCGTGCTCGGCGACGGCACGGAAGACCTGGAGCGCGTTCAGCTGCATCTTGCCATCCTTCCCCAGCATGGCAGCGATGCGTAACAGTCGCTGGTGGCATGGCTCAGTGCCCCCTAGCGTTGGCGATATGAACGAGATCGCCCTCTTGGGTACGGGCACGATGGGCACCGCGATCGGCCGTCGGCTGCTGGCCACCGGGCATCGGCTCACCGTCTGGAATCGCACGGCCGCCCGCACGGCACCGCTCGTCGACGCCGGGGCGCGCGCCGCCGGCAGCCCAGCCGAGGCGGTCCGCGACGCCGACGTGGTGATCACCATGCTCACCGATGCGGTAGCCGTCCGGCACACGCTTGTCGACTCCGGTGCGGCACTGGCGCTGCGGCCGGGCACCCCCGTGATCGAGATGTCCACAATCGGCCCCCGGGCCGTGGCCGAACTGGCCACGCTGCTGCCGGCGGGAGTCCCGCTTGTCGACGCTCCGGTCGCCGGCAGTGCCGTAGCTGCCGAGACGGGCCGACTCGTGGTGTTGGCCGGCGGGGAAGAGTCGGTCGTCGAGCGGGTCGCCTCGCTGCTGGGGACGTTGGGCACCGTCCGTCGCTGCGGCGGCTCCGGCCGGGGCGCCGCGTTGAAGCTGGTGCTCAACACCGCGCTGGTCACCGCGGTCACCGCAGTCGCGGACGCGCTCACCGTCGCGGACGCCGTCGGCGTCGACAGACGTACCGCGATCGATGCACTTGGCACCGGGCCACTCGGCGGCGCGGTCGCCCGGGCGACCGCCACGGACGCCGCGTTCGCCGCCGCCCTGGCCGCCAAGGACGCCCGGCTCGCCCTCGACGTGCTCGGCGACGCGCCGGCGCCCCTGCTGCGCGCCGCCGCGTCGGCGTTGGCGGCCGCGCGCCATCCGCAGGACGACATCGCCCGTCTCACCGACACCGCCGCAGCCGAGGAGAAGTAGTGAACCTGACCCTGGACAATCCGACGACTGTCGCCGCGCCGTTCGGCGACCGGTTCGCGCACGTCGCCCGCCTCGACCTGCCGGGGGGCGCGCTGCTGATGCTCTCCGGTCAGGTCGGGGTGGACGACGCCGGCGCGGTGGTCGCACCCGGCGACGTGCGGACGCAGTCCGAACGGATCTTCGAGTTGATCAGCGCACTGCTCGCGGCGCACGACGCCACCTTCGCCAACGTGCTGCACGTCCGGACGTTCATGACCGACCTCGGCGACCTGGCCGACTACGCGGACGTCCGCAACCGCTACTTCGGGCAGACCAGGCCCGCCAGCACCACCGTCGAGGTGAGCCGGCTCTTCCTCGACGGCGCGGTGCTGGAGGTCGAGGTCACCGCGGCCGTGACCACGGCTTGACCACCATCGGCTGATCTTCGCAGCGCGGGTCGGCGCGGGTCGGCGGGCTGGCCTCAGTGCTGGTGCGGCCGGTTGCGCACCAGGGCGAGGGTGAGCACGGCGGTGACGAGGAAGACGATGCCGTTGACGCGCAACCCGGCCTGGACGCCGGCGGTCAGTGCCTCGGCCAGCGCCGCGCGTACCGGATCGGGCAGTGGTTGGTCGCCGGTGGCACCGGCGGCCACCGCGGCCCGCACGGCGGTCCGGGTGGGTTCGCCGACCTGGTGCGCGGCCAGCCGGTCGGGCAGGTCGGCAAGCATCGTGGTGGTCAGGAGCGTGCCCAGCAGGGACGAGCCGAGCACCGAGCCGACCTGGCGCGCGGCGTTCACCGCTCCGGCGGCCATGCCGGCCTGAGCGGGCGCGACGCTGGCCAACGCCGCCGCCGTCGCCGGGGCCACCACCAGACCGCTGGCGGCACCGAACAACGCGAACAGCGCCCAGCGGTGACCGAACGACGCGGTCGGCCCCTGGGTCGCCAGACCGAAGCTGGCCACCGCACCGAGGACCAGGCCGAGGGCGATGGGCGCCTTGAAGCCGGTACGACGGATCACTCGCCCGGCACCGAAGGCGACGAGCACGTAGGCGCCGAAGAGCACGAGCATCCGCCAGCCGGTGTCCAGCGGGCTGAGTGCCTGGGCACGTTCGTGGAAGAGGACCAGCAGGATCGCCACGCCGGTGAAGCCGAACAGCGACACCGCGGCGACGACCGTGACGGCGCTGAACGACGCGGACCGGAACAGCCGTACGTCGAGCATGGGCGCGCTGGCCCGCCGCTCGACAAGCACGAACCCGACAAGCGCGACAAGCGCGGCGATCCAGGCCGCCAGCACCACCGGGCTGGCGTAGCCGTCCTTGCCGCCCTGGATCATCGCGTAGACGGCGGCGGCGATGGCGACGGTGCCCAGCACCAGGCCGGGTACGTCGAGTCGGTCGGCGCTCGGCCTGGACTCGGCCACCCCGATGGCGGCCACGACGAGGGTGATCACGCCGAGCACGATCGTCGACAGGTAGACGCTGTGCCACGAGTGGTGCCGCAGCAGCGCGCCGGCGATGAGCGGGCCGATCGCGAGGCCGACGCCGGAGGCCGCCGACCATGCGGTGATGACCTCGGTACGTCGGTGTGGGTCGGTAAATGTCGCACCGAGGATCGCCAGGCTGTTCGGCAGGATCAGGGCCCCGCCGAGGCCGGCGACCAGCTGGCCGGCGATCACCCAGGCCACGGTCGGAGCGCCGGCCACCACGGCGGCGCCAACGATCATCGCGACGACTCCGGCGCCGAACATGCGCTTGCGTCCGTAGCGGTTGCCCAGCGTGGCGGCGGACAGCACCACGCTCGCCACCATCAGGGTGTAGGCGCTGGGCACCCAGATCAGGGTGGTCGGGTCGACCCGCAGGTCCTGTTGGATCGTGGTCAGGGCGGAGACCGTCGCGGTGATCTGGAGGAACGTGATCATCGCGCCCAGACACATGGCGATCAGGGTCACCGCACGGGAGCCACGGACGGCGGAACGGACGGCGCCGGCCGATCCGGGTGGAGCTGCGGTGTCGCTGGTCACTGCACTTCCTCAGGGGCTCGTCGAGCTGACTTGCTCATGCCGAAGCCAGCGCCTTCCAGTGAAGCACCTGACTAACCACTATGCAAGTCAGGTAGGCTTGACGGCATGGAGGATCTCCGGGACGACCGCGACTCCTGGTCGAGTGAGAACTGCTCGGTGGCCCGAGCCATGGACATCGTGGGCAGCAGGTCGACGGTCCTGATCATGCGCGAGGCCCTGCTCGGCACGCGCCGCTTCGACGACTTCGTCCGCCGGGTCGGCGTCGGCGAACCCGCCATGGCCGCCCGACTCAAGGAAATGGTCGCCGCCGACCTGCTCGAACGAATCCCCTACCGCGAGCCGGGGCAACGCACCCGCCACGAATACCAGCTCACCCGCAAGGGCCGCGAACTCCTGCCCGTCATCACCGCCCTGCGCAACTGGGGCGACACCTGGACCGCCGACGACGCCGGCCCGTCCGTCGTCGCCACCCACCACGGCTGCGGCCAGCCGGTCCGCGCGGTCCTCCGCTGCGCCGCCGGCCACGACGTAGAGGACGGCGACATCGACATCGCCGCCGGCCCAGGCCTCATCCGGCGCGGCTGACAGCGCCCCCGACCGCCCAAGCGCTTCCGCGTCAGCGGCGGACAGGCTGGACAGGCTGGACAACCCGCGCACGGACAGGCTGGACAACGGACACGAGTAGGCGCGGACCTGGACGCCGGCCCGGACAACGCAGAGGTTGTCCGTGCCGCTCCGTTGTCCGCCGCGCCGGTCCGGTTGTCCGTTCCGCTCCTTGTCCGTGCCGCTCCGTTGTCCGCGCCTGTCTAGGTGTCCGCGTGTCCGGACGGGACGGACGCCCGCTCGCGCTGATACCGCAACACAACCCCGAGCGGCCGCAGGAGTAGCCCACACGTCGCTTGTCTCCGGCAGGCAGCGCGCCCCGAGCCGCAGCGGAGCCCGCCCGCACGACTCCCACTGGCGCCCGCATCAATCGATCATGATGACTAAAGTGTCGTACAGGCGTTCTAGTCTTTGGGCATGGTTGAGGCGTTGGCGCTGGCAGACGAGGCGGTTGCCGCCTGTGTCGACGACGCCGTCTGGGCCCTCGCCGAGGACGAGCTGATCGCCGCGCTCGACGCTACGCACCGCCTGGAGCAACGGCTCGCCGCCGTGAAGCTCGCCCTGGTCCGCGAGATCGACGGTCGCGGCACCGCCCACGCGCAGGGCGCGTCCAGCACAGCGGTCTGGCTGCGCGAGCGACTTCGCCTCACCATCTCCACCGCCCGCCGGCTGGTCGACCTCGCCGCCGCTCTGGACACCGGCAACCCGGGGATACGCGCGGCGCTGGCCAACGGGGACATCACCGTGGACCAGGCCCGGGTCATCGGCGACACCGTCGCCACCGTGCACACGAGCGCCGACGCGCAGGCAGCGGACAAGGCCGTCGGCGTGCTCATCGAGTGGGCCGGCCAGTTCGACCCCACCCTCCTGCGCAAGCTCGGCACCCGCATCCTCGACCACGTCGCCCCGGAGGTCGCCGACGCCGCCGCCCAAGCCGCGTTGGAAGCCGAGGCCCGCCGCGCCAACCGCGACCGCCACCTCACCCTCTCCGAGCTGAGCGACGGCCGCCTGCGACTCGCCGGCATCCTCGACACCGAAACCGCAGGCCTGCTCCGCGCCGCCATCGACCCACTGAGCGCACCCAGTGGCCCCGACGACACCCGCTGCGCCGG
This sequence comes from Micromonospora sp. NPDC049101, assembly GCF_040648675.1. Lineage (NCBI taxonomy): Bacteria > Bacillati > Actinomycetota > Actinomycetes > Micromonosporales > Micromonosporaceae > Micromonospora > Micromonospora sp. NPDC049101. The sequence continues at coordinate 63,552 of NZ_JBEZED010000015.1, forward strand.
GCAACGCCGCCACGACGCCCTCGCCGACCTCTGCCGACTCACCCTGCGCACCACCGACCTACCCGAACACGGCGGCGACCCCGCACAAATCGTCGTCACCACCACCTTCGACACCCTCGCTGGGCAACTCGGCCCAGGCACCCTCGACACCGGCCTGCACCTCACCCCCGACACGGTGCGCCGACTCGCCTGCGACGCCGCGATCCTGCCCGCCGTGCTCGGCAGCGCCGGCCAACCACTCGACGTCGGCCGACAACGCCGCCTCGTCACCGGCCCGCTGCGCCGCGCCCTCGTCCTGCGCGACCGGGGCTGCGCCTTCCCCGGCTGCGACCGCCCACCACGCTGGTGCGACGCCCACCACATCCGACACTGGGCCGACGGCGGCACCACCAGCCTGGCCAACGCCGTCCTGCTCTGCGGCCACCACCACCGACACCTACACCACAGCGACTGGGTCGTGCGACTTGGCGGCGACGGCCACCCCGAATTCATCCCACCCGCCTGGCTCGACCCCGACCAGATCCCCCGCCGCAACCACTACCACCGGCGAACATAGGAACGACCTGCCGGCGCTTAACGCCCCGTCGCCGTGCAGCCGGATCCAGGCAGTACCACGCGACGGCTCCGCCCTCCACCACCGAGACCCTGGATGCCCCCGCGCCGCCGCCGCACCGCCACGCCGCCGCACCGCCGCGCTGGTACGCCGCCACGCCGCCACGCCGCCACGCGGGTACGCGGGTACGCCGCCGCGCCGCAGGCCGGCACTGGGCGTGACCCGGAAAACTGCGGGCGGTATTCCCGACCGCGGACAACCAGGCCACCAGCGCCAGCGGCAGCGCCAGCGGCAGCGGCAGCGGCAGCGGCAGCGGCAGCGGCAGCGGCAGCGGCAGCGGCAGCGGCAGCGGCAGCGGCAGCGGCAGGATCAGCGCCGGGGTGTCGCGGACCGGCGACAAGAGCATCCCGGGAGGCACCGAGCCTGCCGCCAGGCGCGGACCAGCGCGGGCACGTCCGCGTAGCGGGCGGCAGGGGCGGCCTTGGTGGCTCGGTCCACGACGCGACGTTGATCGTCGTTGCCCCGCCAGCCCTCTTCCGAGCCGAGCAGGTGGTGCAGGGTGCGGCCGAGCAGGTGCACGGTGGTCCGCTCGTCGATCACCGCGCCACGGACGAACTCCTCCGGTGCCATGTAGCGCCGCGAGCCGGGCAGCCGTTCGGCGTCGAGCAGGAAGGGTCCGGGTCGGTACTCGTCCAGGTCGATCAAGCGCATTCGGCCGGCGGAGAAGTCGTACAGGAAGCAACCGTCGTAGAGGTCGACCGCGACCAGGCCGGCGGCGCTGACGGCGAGATGGGCGTCGAGGATCGCGGCGAGGGCCGCCTCGACCTGCGGCAGCGGGAGTTGCTGGAACCGGGTGAGCCCGCTGCGGTCCGCGCCGTGCACGGTGGCGTGGTTCAACACGTCGCCGTCGTACCAGGGGTAGACGAGCGTGGGCCCGGCCGGTCCGTGGACCGTCCGCTCTGGACGGGCGATCACTGGGTGGCGGACTGCGGCATGCACCACGCAGGCCCGGTCGAGGGAAGCTCTGCCCTCGGCCGTGCTGGCCGTCTTGACGAGCCACCGCCGGCCCGCCTCCTCGACCCCGTAGGACAGGCAACCGGAGTCCTGCTCGTCGAAGACCGCGAAGGCCGAATCGATCGACGGCACGGAAACCCGCCGAAATGGCATGGGCACCCCCAAGTCGGCAGCGTAAATGACGCGCAAAGTACCCGTTGCGTTACGAGCTTGTTTCCAAGATGACGGCCAGGTTACGAGTGCTTCTCGATGATCTATACCGATCCTAGGTTTCGGCCACCGTCATCAGTCGTGGCGGCCGGCACCGAACGTGGAGGCAACGACGTGCCACAACCGAACACACATCGGACCGGACGGGCCAGGCGCGGGGTCAGCATGCTGGCCGCCGTGGCGCTGACCGCGGCCGGCCTGACCGCGGCCGGCCTCACCAGCCTGCCCGACAGCGCCACCGCCGCGCCGACCAGCAGCAGCGGCCCGACCGCCCGCTACCTTGTCCAACTCGACGAGGAGCCGCTGGCCACGTACACCGGCGGTGTTCCCGGGATCGCGGCGACGAAGCCGACCGACGGTGCCAAGCTGAACCGCACGTCGGGCAGCGCCAGGGCGTACCGGGATCACCTGCGCCAGCAGCGCACGTCCGTGCTGGACCACGTCGGCGTGCCGGCCGAGCGCACCCGCGTGACGATGGAGACCGCGTTCAACGGCTTCGCCGCCGACCTGACCGGGCCGCAGGCCGCCCGGCTGCGTGCCATCCGAGGTGTACGGGCGGTCTACGAGAGCCGGAAGGTCCACGCGACCACCTCGCACACCCCGGACTACCTGGGCCTGACCGGCAAGGGCGGGGTGTGGAAGAAGGAGTTCGGTGGCGACTCGCACGCCGGCGAGGGCGTCATCGTCGGGGTCATCGACAGCGGGTACTGGCCGGAGAGCGCGAGCTTCGCGCCGCTGCCCAGCCCCCGCCCGGACCAGGCCGTCATCGACGCCAAGTGGAAGGGCACCTGCGACGTCGGCATCGAGGCACCGGTCACCTGCAACAACAAGGTAATCGGGGCGCGCTGGTACAACGACAGCGGTATCGCCGACGCCTTCCCGGACGACTACTCCTCGCCTCGTGACCGCAACGGCCACGGCACCCACACGGCCAGCACCGCGGCCGGCATCCACGGCGTGCGGGCGACGTCGGGCACCCAGGACCTGGGCATGATCTCCGGGATGGCGCCGGCCGCGCGCCTGGCGATCTACAAGGCGTTGTACGACAACGGTGCGGGCGGCGCGACAGGTACCGACATCGACATCGTGCACGCCATCGACGACGCGGTCGCCGACGGTGTCGACGTGATCAACTACTCGATCGGTGACGACACCGAGCAGTTCGGGGCGGTCGACGCGACGTTCTTCAACGCCGCCGCGGCGGGCGTGTTCGTCTCCGCCGCCGCCGGCAACTCCGGCCCGTTCGCCAACACGGTCGACAACTCGACGCCGTGGCTGACCACGGTGGCCGCGAGCACCACCGACCGGCAGAACACCCGCAAGCTCACCCTCGGCAACGGCACCACCATCGCCGGTGTGGGCATGGGCGAGACCGGCGTCGGGCCGGCCCGACTGGTCTTCGCGAAGGACAGCGCACTCGACCCGGACGGTGCCTACGGCGCCGGCCTCTGCGCCGACGACACCCTGGATCCGGCAAAGGTCAAGGGCGCGATCGTGGCCTGCCTGCGCGGCGAGATCCCGCGTACCGACAAGAGCATCGAGGTGGCACGGGCCGGCGGCGTCGGCATGGTGTTGTACAACGACGAGCTGAACTCGCTGAACGCGGACGTGCAGGCCGTGCCCACCGTGCACATCAACGAGGTCGACCTGGCCACGGTCAGCGCGTACGTCGCCAAGGGCAACGCCACGGCGACCATCTCGCCGAGCAGCCTGGAGACCGTCGAAGCCCCCGCGGTCGCCGCGTTCTCCTCGGCCGGGCCGTCCAACCTGAACGCCGGTGAGCTGCTCAAGCCGGACATCAGCGCACCCGGTCAGGACATCGTCGCGGCGTTCTCCCCGTCCATCGGCGGAAACGACTTCGCCCTGGAGTCGGGCACCTCGATGGCGGCGCCGCACATCGCCGGCATCGCGGCCCTGCTGCTGGCCAAGCACCCCGGCTGGTCGCCGGCGGCGGTCCGCTCGGCGCTGATGACAAGCGCGGTCGACAAGACCGACAGGGGCAACCCGATCAAGATCGGCACGTACGACGCCACTCCGCTCAACTACGGCGCCGGGCAGGTGAAGCCGGGTAGCGCGTTCGACCCGGGCCTGGTCTACGACTCCAACCAGCAGGACTGGATCCGTTACCTGTGTGGGGTGTCCGCCGACCGGGGCGGCGACTACGGGCTCGGCGACCTGGACGGCTGCGACACCATCGGTGCCATCGACACCGCCCAGCTCAACTACCCGTCGATCTCGCTGGGCCGGATGGTCGGCAAGCAGACGGTGACCCGCACGGTCACCAACGTCAGCGACAGGGCCAGCACCTACACGTCGTCGGTGCAGGCCCCGCCGGGCTACCAGGTCAAGGTCACCCCGAAGAAGTTGCAGATCCCCGCAGGCAGGTCGGCCCGCTTCAGCGTCGAGGTCACCAACACCGGTGGCGCGTTCGACACCTGGGCCGACGGCTCGCTGACCTGGCGCGACCAGTTCAAGCACGAGGTACGCAGCCCGGTGGTCGTGCACAACTCCGGCCTTGTCGCCCCCGACACCATCACCGGCAAGGGCACCTTCGGCAGCGTCCGGATCGCCGCCGAGGTCGGCTACCAGGGTCAGCTGATCTCCCAGCTCTCCGGCCTGACCTCGGGAACCAGCAACGTGGCCACCCTGACCGGCGACGGGCCGAGCTGGGACTGGAGCACGTCGAACAACCTGCCGGTGCCGCTGCCCGCGTCGATCAGCCGGACCACCCTGCACGTGCCGGCCGGGACCCGCAGCCCACTCGTCCAGGTGACGTCGAAGCGGCCCACCTGCTCCCACATCGACTGGGACGACGAGGAGGGGGTGATGGAGTGCACCGAGTTCAGCCTCAACGTCTACGACAAGTCCGGGAAGTTCGTCACCGCCACGGCCAGCGGTCGGGACGGCGCCAAGGTGACCCTGCCGGACGGTGCCGGGGACTACATCGTGGTCGTGGAGCAGGAGTTCACCGAGAACATCAAGGACGGCGCGAACGCGTACACCATCACCAGTTACCTGCCGGGCGCGCCGGGCACCTCGACCGGCCGGTTCACCATCGATCCGAAGCAGCGCAGCGTGCGGCCGGGAGCGACGGCGAACCTGACCCTGCGCTGGTTCGGCCTCGCGCCGGGTCAGCGTTACCTGGGGGTGCTGGAGTTCCGCAATGGTGACGGCTCGCTGAAGACCGTGCCGGTCACCGTCACGTCCTGACGGTGGCGACCGGCCGGCGGGCCGCCGCGTGACCACCGGCCGGCGGGCCGCCGCGTGACCCAGGTCACCGGCGGTACGCCGGCCGGCCGTCCGTACCAGCGGGGGTGATCTGCTCGGCCCCACGGTGATCGACGGCGACGAGGACAGGACGCGGGGCGGCGGGGGCCCATCTCCCGTCCGCCCCGAACGTCTGCGCGGACCCGTCGAGTTCGTGGGACGAGCGGCGGAGGTGGCCCGGCTACGCCGGCTCGTCGAAGCTCCGCCGTGCCTGATCCTGGTGGAGGGCGAGCCCGGGATCGGCAAGAGCCGGCTGGTCACCGAGTTGCTCGCCGAACTGCCCGGGAGTCACCTGGTCGGCGAGTGCGACGACGTCCCGGAGCCCTTTCCGCTCGGCGTACTGCTGGACGCGATCCGGGGCAGCGCCGACCGACTCGACGCCGGTGCCGTCAGCCCGGTCGCCGGTGCCCTCGCGCCGCTGCTGCCCGAACTGGCCGACGCACTGCCCGCCGCGCCACCCCCGTTGACCGATCCGGCGGCCGAGCGGCATCGCCTGTTCCGCGCCGTCGCGGCGGTGCTGGCCGCACTGAGCCCGGCCACGCTGCTGCTCGAGGATCTGCACTGGGCCGACCCGGCGACCTGCGAGTTCCTCGGCTATCTGAGCACCCACCCGGTCGACGGGCTGGCGGTGGTGCTGACCACCCGCACGGTGCCGCCGGGAGGCAGCACGCCGATCCACGACGCCCTGGCGCGTACTCCACCGTGGAGCGTCACGCGGATGGCGCTCGGCCCGCTGGACGCCGACGACGTACGCCGGCTGGCCGCCCGGACCCTGCGGCTCGACGACCCGCCGCAGCGGTTGGTCGCCACCCTGCTCGACCGCACCGCCGGCATCCCGTTCGTCGTCGAGGAGGTGTTGCGGACGCTCGCCGAGCGGGGCGGCGACCCGTTGGCGGACGACAGCGTCCCGTTCGTCCTGCGGGACGTGCTGCTCTGGCGGTTGCGTCCGCTCGACGAGGCCACCCGGGAGGTGCTGGGTGCCGCCGCCGTGCTGGGGTTGGCACCGGACCAGCACATCCTCGCCGCGGTGCTCGGCCTGGACCGGTCGGCGGTCGGCGCGGCACTGACCGCGGCCCACCGGGCCGGCCTGCTGCACGACGCCGGAGACGGCAGGCGTTTCCGGCACGACCTGGCCCGCCAGGTGGTGTACGACCTGGTGCCCCGGGAGAGCCGGGAGTGGCTGCACCTCCGCGTCGCGCGGGTGCTGGAGCAGAGGTTGCCGCGGCCGGTCGCCCAACTGGCCCACCACTACCGCCGGGCCGGCAGCGGCGCGGACTTCGTCCGCAACGCCGAAGCCGCCGCCGACCTGGCCACCGAACGTGGCGACGACGCGACAGCCGCCAGCTTTCTGCTCCAGACCATGGACGTCGCCGAGCTACCCCGACCGGTTCGGGTGCGGCTGGCCGCCAAGCTGGGTCGGTCGGCCATCGACGGGCTCAGCCAGGCCGAGGCGATTCCGGTGTTGGAACGGCTGCTCGCCGACCGGAGACTGCCGCCCGGAGCCCGCGGCGAGTTGGGCCTGGTGCTCGGGCGGATGCTGCGCCAGCAGGGCGAGGCCCTGCGCGGGTACACCGAGATCGAGCGCGCCGTGCCGTACCTGCGCGCACCGCGACGCAAGGCCCCGGCGCTCGCGGTGCTGGCAGCCCCGGACACCGTGGTCGGCCGGCACGTCGACGACCACCTGGCCCGCTGCGCGGCGGCGGAGAGCGCCGCGGCGGCCAGCGGGGACCCGGGGGCGCACCTCGCGGTCCGGATCGCCCGCGCCTCGCTGCTCCTGGAGGTGGGCGACCCGGCCGCCTGGGCGATCATCACCGAGCTGCGGGCGTCCGCGGAGTTGGCCGACCGGCCCCGGGAGCATGCCCGGGCCTGCCTGAACTGGGCGCAGGGCACGTTGCACGCCGGGCACCCGGAGCAGGCCGAAGCGCTCCTGGCGGCCGGTCGGGCGCTTGTCGACGAGACCGGGTACGAGCGGCTGAGGGCCCTGGTGGAGGCGACCGAGCTGTCCCTGGACCGTGCCGCCGGGCGGCTGGACGGGCTCGCCCAGCGGCTCACCCGACTGGTCGCCTCCGCTCGGCGGATGCCGGTCACCCTGCTCGACGCACGGGCCGAACTGGCCACCGTGCTGGCCCGTACCGCAGTCGACGACGACGAGCGGGAGGTGGCGCGGCGGGCGCTGCGGGAGGTGGTGGCCGATGCCCGGCGGGTCGGCGCGATCTGGCCGCTGGTGCAGGCGCTCTCGGCGCTGGCCCGGCTGACCCTGGCCGGGCGGCCGGACGAGGCGGTCCGGCACGCGACGGAGGCGCTGACCCTGGTACGCGGGAAGGGCATCCTGGCGTGGGCTGCCGAGGCGGTGCTGGTGCTGGCCGAGGCCGCCGCCGCGGCGGGTGACCCGGGGCGGGCCGCCACAGCGGTGACCGAGCTGGAGGTCGGGATCGCGGGCCGCGACGCGCCGCTCGCCCTGGCCGCCCTGCGCCGGTGCCGGGAACTCGTCCCCGCCTGAGCCGCCCCGGCTGGTGCGGGTGGCGGCGTCGACCTGACTTCGGCCCCGGTGGGATCGCCACCGAGGCCGAAGCCCTGGTGCGCCGGCCTCAGTCGCGGGTCAGCACGATGAGGTCGGCGTCGTGGGTCGCGCTCCAGTGCACGGGCAGGCCGACCGCGGCGAGGTGGCTGCCGGAGTAGTGCCGGTCGCCGTGCGAGTAGCGGGCCGCCGGGTCGAGGCCGCGCAGGGGCAGCCGGACCGGGCGGGACGGGAGCAGGCCGGCGCCGTCGAGTCGGCCGGTGTGCCAGGCCAGGACGACCACCCGGCGCTGGTCCGGCGCGGTGTACTGCACCGCGCAGCGGGCCTGGCCGGGGCCACCGATCAGGTGCACCTCGCCGTGCGTGACGACGTCCCGGATCTCCTTGTAGCGGGCGATCCAGCCGGCCGCCTCGACCCGTTGCGCCGGGGTCCACGCCCGGATGTCCGCGCCGACGCCGAGCACGCCGGCCATCGCCAGCACGAACCGGAACGCGAGCGTTCGCGGTCGCGGGTCGAACAGGCCGGGCGCGTCGGTGACCCAGGAGCTGAGCAGGTGCGGGGCGTTGGCGTGCAGGAAGCCGTACTGGATGGCCAGCCGGTCCAGCGGGCCGGTGTTGTCGCTGGGCCAGAACACGTCGGCGCGGGCGGCCATCGCCAGGTCGGTCCGCCCGCCGCCGCCGGCACACGCCTCGATCAGCACGCCGGGGTGGTCCCGGCGCAGCCGCTCGTAGACGCGGTGCAGGTTGGCGACGTGCGCGCCGTCCAGGTCGACCGGGCCGACCCCGCCGGGCCGACCCGGTTCGGTACGCGGCCGGTTGAAGTCCCACTTCAGGTAGTCGATGTCGTACCGGCGGAGCAGACCATCCACGGTGGAGTGCACGAACTCGGCGACCTCCGGCCGACCCAGGTCGAGCAGGTACTGGTTGCGCACCGGGGTGAGCGGCCGGCCGTCGACGGAGTAGACCCAGTCGGGGTGCTCGGCGTAGAGGGTCGACTTCGGGTTGACGCACTCCGGCTCGACCCAGAGCCCGAACTTCAGCCCGAGCGCGCGGACGTCGGCGATGAACGCGTCGAACCCGGCCGGGAACTTCGCCGGGTCGGGTGTCCAGTCGCCCAGCCCGGCGGTGTCGTCGTTGCGGCCGACGAACCAGCCGTCGTCCACGACGAACGTCTCCACGCCCAGCTCGGCGGCGATCCGGGCGAGCGCCAACTGGCTCTGCGCCTCGACGGCGAAGTAGGTGGCCTCCCACGAGTTGTAGAGCACCGGGCGCGGGGTGAGCCGGTCCCCGGCCAGCAGCCGCTGGTGGGTGTGCCAGACCCGGGCCAGCCCGTCCAGGCCGTCCGGGCTGTACGCGCCGGTGGCCACCGGCAGGCTCAGCCGCTCGCCCGGGCCCAGCTCCAGCGGGCCGTCGACAAGCTGACGGCCGACCCGAACCCGGGTCAGGCCGCCGGTGTCCCGCTCGGCGCTGATCTCCCACGAGCCGGTCCAGGCCAACCCCATCCCCCACGCCGGACCGGCCGGGTCGGCGGTGTCCCGCACGGCCAGCCAGGGCACGTGCAGATGCCCGGGTACGCCCTGGGAGCTGCCGATGCGGAACGTGCCGTGGCCCAACTCGACGTGGGAGAGCTGGAACTCCTGTGACCACTGCCCCCACTGGTGGCTGAGCAGCGCGCCGTGCGGCGTGGGTACGCAGAACCCGCCCGATCCGGCCCGGACCACTCGCAGCGGGCCGGTGCCGTCGTTGCTCAGCTCGACCCAGCGCTGCACCACGTCGGTGCCCTCGGGCACCCGGTAGTGCACGGTGGCGCGCAGCCCGGTCACCGCGTCGGCGAAGTCGACGGCCAGCTCCCGCCCGTCGGCGTCGGCCCGTACACCGGTGTGGCCGAAGCCGACCCGGCGCTGCCCGCCGGGGGTCTCGATCACCAGGTCGGCGCCGGTGAACGGGCGATCGGCGTCGGTGGCGTACTCGATGGGGGCGCCGTCACCGGCGGTGAGGAACGGCACCGGGCCGTCGTAGGCGACCGGCGACGGCCCGTCGGTGACGCCGTGCGGCCCCCACGCGACGAGTTCCAGCCAGCGGCCGTGCGCCGGCACCGTCACCGTGTACTCGGTGTGCGCGCCGCGCAGCGTCCAGCGCTGCCCCCGCGGGGCGGTCACTTGACCGCTCCGAGCGCCAGGCCGGAGACGAAGTGTCGTTGGAAGCGCAGGAAGACCGCGACGGTGGGCACGGCCGCGATGACCGTGCCGGCGGCGATGACGTTCCAGGACGAGACGAACTGCCCCTGGAGGCCGAGCAGCGCCGGGGTGACCGGCATGTTGTCATCGGTACGCAGCACGGTGATCGCCCAGAGCAGGTCGTTGAAGATCCAGGTGAAGGACAGCGCGCCGAGGGCGGCCAGCGCGGGCCGGGTCAGCGGCAGCATCACCTTCGTGAAGATCTGGGCCGTGCCGGCGCCGTCGATGGTGGCCGCCTCCTGGATCTCGCCCGGCAGGTCCCGCATGAAACCGTGCAGGACGAAGGTGTAGAAGCCGAGCCCGAAGCCGACCTGCACCGCGATCAGCGCCCAGAGCGTGTCGTACAGGCCGGTCAGCTCACTGAACTTGGCCACCGGGATGAGCAGGATCTGCGGTGGCAGCAGGTTGCCGGCGAGCATCAGCAGCAGGATCGTGCGCCGCCCCGGGATCCGGAAGCGGCTCAGCGCGAACGCGGCCATCGCGGCCAGCGCCAGGCTCAACGCCACCGACGGGACGGTGACCAGCATGCTGTTGATCAACGCGCGCAGCTCGCCGCCGTCGGTCCACGCCTGTCGGTAGGTGTCCAGGGTGAACGACCGGGGCAGGCTGCCCACGCCGTGCGCGGCGATGTCGTCGAACGATCGGGTGGACATCACCACGACCCAGAGCACCGGCCCGAGCCACAGCAGCGAGAGCAGGATCATGGCGGTGTGGAAGGCGCCGGTGCGGAGCTTGTTCATCAGGCTTCCTCCCGGAACGCGCGGACCAGGTAGCCGAGGATGACGGCCAGCGCGAGCACGAAGATCACGACGGCGATGGCGGAGGCGTAGCCCAGCCGCAGGCTCTGGAACGCGGTCGAGTACATGTAGGTGCTGAGCAGCTCCGACGAGTGGTACGGCCCGCCCTTGGTCAGCGACCAGACGATGTCGAACGAGCGCAGCGAGTCGATCACGATGACCGACAGCACCACGGCGTTGACCCCCTTGAGCTGGGGGATGGTGACGTGCCGCAGCCGCTGCCAGGCGTTGGCGCCGTCCATCCGGGCCGCCTCGTGCAACGCCGGGTCGATCGCCTTGAGGCCGGCCAGGAACAGCACCATCACGTAGCCGATCTGCCGCCACAGGGCGGGCAGGATCACCGCGTACAGCGCGGTCTGTGGGTCGGCGAGCCAGGGCCGGATCAGGCTCTCCAGGCCGACGGCCCGCAGGATCGTGTCGGCGATGCCGTCGGGCTGGTAGAACACCCGCCAGACCAGCGCGGTCACCACCAGCGAGAACACCACCGGGGTGAACAGCGCGGCCCGGTAGAAGCCGACGCCGCGTCGCTCCTTCTGCAACACCAGCGCCATGCCGAAGCCGCCCAGCACGGAGAGGCCGCCGAAGAGCACCAGCCAGATCACCGTGTTGACGAGCGCACCCCGGAAGGTGGCGTCGCCGGCCAGCTCGACGTAGTTGTCCGTGCCGACGAAGGTCGGCGACGACATCCCGTCCCAGCGGGTGAGCGAGAACCAGAAGCCCTGTAACGCCGGCCAGAACACCCAGATGCTCTCGACCGCGAACGGCACCAGGACGAACGCCACCAGCAGCGGCGACAGTCGAGCCGACCGCCGCCGCCGCCGGGTGGGTGTGACCGAAGTCGGGGAGATCGTTGCTGTCACGTCAGCCCTTGAAGACCTTCTCGGCGCCGGCCTGCCACTCCCGCAGGATCGCGTCGATCTGGTCCGGCTTGTCGATGAACTTGGTGAGCGCGGTGTCCGCGGTCGGCTGGAGTGCGTCGCTGGAGTCGCGGTTGAAGAACTGGGTCAGCTCCTTGGCCTCGTCGAGCATCGCCTTGCCCTTGGCCACCAGTGGCGAGTCGGACGCCTTGGCCTTGGGGTTGGCCGGCAGCACGATGCCGGAGCTGGCCTTGACGTACGCCTCCTGGGCCTCGACGCCGGAGAGGTAGCTGAGCAGGGCCTTGGTGCCGGTCGGGTTGGCGGTCTTCGCGCTGGCGAAGAAGCCGTCCGTGGGCGCCTCCTCGGCCAGCGGCACCGCCGGGTCGATGATCGGGAACCGGAAGAAGTCCAGGTCACCGAGGGCGTCCTTGGGGGCGGCGTCGGCGAAGAACGTGCCGATCAGGAACATGCCGGTCTTGCCGGCCAGCAGGGCGGTGGTCGCCTCCTGGAACGGGTACGCCTTGCCCTTGGGGTCGAAGTAGGGCAGGGCCTCGCGCCAGCGGGTGAGGACCGCCTTGACCTTGGGGTCGTCGAAGCGCTGCTTGCCGGCGAGCAGCTCGCGGTGGAACGGCGCGCCGTTGATCCGGATGTTGAGGTAGTCGAACCAGGCCGAGGCCACCCACGGGGTGTCGCCGAGGCCGATGCCGATCGGCGGAACGCCCTTGCTCTTCAGCGTCTCGCAGACCGCCAGGAACTCGGTCCAGGTCTTCGGCTCCCGCACACCCCACTTGGCGAAGTTGGACTTGCGGTAGAAGAAGCCCCACCAGTAGTTGTTCATCGGCACGAAGACCTGCTTGCCGCTGGCGTCGGTGGAGAGGGTGCGCAGCGACTGTGGGTAGTCACCGAGTGACTTCCAGACGTCGGAGACGTCCAGCAGCAGGTTCTTGCTGGCGTAGTCGTTGGCGACCGAGCCCGCGTACCAGGTGTAGAGATCCGGGGGGTTCGCCGAGGTCAGGTACGTCGGCAGCTGGGTCCGGAAGGTCTCGGAGGCGATCGTGTTGAGGCTCGCCGTGCCCTTGCCCTGCGCGTTGAAGGTCTCGATCAGCTTCTCCATCGCGGCCTTGGCCTGCGGCGAGGAGAGGTTGGACTGGATGGTGACCGCACCCGAGCCGCCGCTCGTCGTCGGCCCGCTGGCGGAACTGGCGCACGCGCTGAGGAACGAGCTGGCGCCGAGGGCACCCAGGCCAGCGAGCCCGAGGTGGCCAAGGAATCGCCGGCGACCGGGGTCGAAGTCGCTCACGGAGGTATCCCTTCCTCTACGACACGTAGCGTCACCGCGCGATGTGTCGTCCATGTGAATGCTGTGCCGAGAAGGTTGCATCGGCCGTCGCCGGCTGTCAAGATATCTTCGTAATTAATGATTAGACGAGACCAAGGTGAGGGTCAGGTGGATCAGCCTATGCGCCGGCTTGAAGGCAAGAACGCGCTGGTCACCGGTGCGATGGGCGGGATCGGCGCGGCCACCGCCCGGCGGCTCGCCGCCGAGGGCGCTGCGGTCGCGCTGCTCGACGTGCACGACCCGACCCCGCTGGCCGACGAACTGACCGCGCGTGGCTACCGAGCACTTTCCGTAGTGGGCGATGTCAGCGACGAGAGTGACTGGACAGCGGCGGTCTCGGCCGCACGCGCCCACCTCGGCCCGATCGACATCCTGGTCAGCACCGCGTACGCCGTGCGGGTCGCTCCGGCCCACCAGACCAGTCGGCAGTCCTGGGACCACCAACTCGGCGTCAGCCTCACCGGCTCGTTCCTCGGCGTCCGCGCCTGCCTGGACGACCTGCGGGCGCGCAACGGCGCGGTGGTGCTGATCTCCTCGGTGCACGCGCTCGTCGGGTTGCCCGGCCGGCCCGCGTACGCCGCGGCCAAGGGCGGCCTGGTCGCGCTCGGGCGCCAACTGGCCGTGGAGTACGGCCCACAGGTGCGGGTCAACACCGTGCTGCCCGGTCCCATCCTCACCGCGGCCTGGGCGGACGTGTCCGAAGAGGACCGTCACCGCAGCGTCGCGGAGACCGTGGCGAAACGCTTCGGCACGCCGGACGAGGTGGCCTCGACAGTAGCCTTCCTCGCCTCACCGGACGCCGCGTACGTCACCGGTGCGAGCCTCGTGGTGGACGGTGGCTGGACAGCGGTGAAAGCCTCGGCCTGAGAGATCGATACCAACCAGCGAAAAGGCCAGGAGCATTGGCACAGTACGCACGCCGCGGTGTCCACGGGCAGACCGTCGAAGCGATCGCGCGTCGCATCCTCACCGGCGAGATCCCCGCCGGCGCGACCCTGAACATCGTCGCCCTGCAGGAGGAGTTCGACGTCAGCCTGACGGCGCTCCGCGAGGCGCTGAAGGTCCTCTCGGCCAAGGGCATCGTCGACGCCCGGCAGAAGCGCGGCACCTTCGTCCGGCCCCGCGCCGACTGGAACCTGCTCGACGGCGACGTGATCCGCTGGCAGTTCGCCGAGGGCCCCGACGAGCGCCTGCTGGAGAAGCTGCACGAGGTACGCGCGATCATCGAGCCGGCCGCCGCGCGGCTGGCCGCCACCCGGGCGACCGAGGACGACCTGGCCGCCCTCGACCGGGCGCTTGCCGAGATGGCCCAGGCCGACGGTGATCCCGCCGCCGCCGTCGCCGCCGACCTTGCCTTCCACCGCGCGCTGCTCACCGCCACGCACAACGAGCTGCTGGAGCGGATGGAGGTGGTGATGGAGACCGGGCTCGCCGAACGGGACCGCCTGGTGCACGGCGGCGCCGCGCACGACGACCCGGTGCCCAGCCACCGCGCCGTGGTCGACGCGCTGCGCGAGCGGAACGAGACGGCGGCGGAGACCGCCATGCGTGAGTTGCTGGACAAGGCCGTCCGCGACGTCGAGAAGGCACGGGGACGAAGGGGCAGTCAGTGAAGATCGAGCGCATCGAGACCTTCCTGGTCGCGCCACGGTGGCTGTTCTGCCGGGTGGAGACCGACGACGGGCTGGTCGGCTGGGGTGAACCGGTGGTGGAGGGGCGCGCCGAGGTGGTGCGCGCCGCGGTCCAGGTGCTCTCCGAATACCTGATCGGTGCCGATCCACTGCGGATCGAGCAGCACTGGCAGGTGCTCACCAAGGGCGGCTTCTACCGGGGTGGCCCGATCCTCTCCAGCGCGGTCGCCGGCCTCGACCAGGCGCTCTGGGACATCGCCGGGCAGGCGTACGGCGCGCCGGTGCACGCGCTCCTCGGCGGGCCGGTCCGCGAGAAGGTGCGGATCTACTCGTGGATCGGCGGGGACGAGCCCGACGAGGTCGCCGACGCCGCCGCCGCGCAGGTCGCCGCCGGCCTCACCGGCGTCAAGATGAACGCCTGCGGGCGACTCTCCCCCATCCCCACCTCCGCCGAGGTGGACGAGGTCATCGGCCGGGTCGCCGCCGCCCGCGAGGTGCTCGGCGGAGACCGGGACATCGCGGTGGACTTCCACGGCCGGGCCGGGCTGGCCGCGGTCCGCCGGATCCTGCCGGAGCTTGCGCCGCTGCGCCCGTTCTTCGTGGAGGAGCCGGTCCTGCCCGACCAGGCCCACCACCTGCGCGACATCGTCGCCAGCACACCGATCCCGGTGGCCACCGGCGAGCGCCTCTACGGCCGCTCCGAGTTTCTCGGCCCGTTGCAGGCCGGGGTCGCCGTGGTCCAGCCGGACCTGTCGCACGCCGGCGGGATCTCCGAGGTCCGCCGGATCGCCACGCTGGCCGAGACGTACGGCGCGCTGCTCGCCCCGCACTGCCCGCTGGGCCCGATCTCCCTGGCGGCCAGCCTCCAGGTGGCCTTCGCGACACCGAACTTCCTGATCCAGGAGCAGAGCATCGGCATCCACTACAACGCCGGCTCGGAGTTGCTGGACTACCTGGTCGACCCGGAGCCGTTCCGGTTCGTGGACGGGCACATCGCCCGTCTCGACCGGCCCGGCCTGGGCATCACCGTGGACGAGGCTGCGGTCCGCAAGGCCGCGCGGACACCGCACGCCTGGCGCAACCCGGTCTGGCAGCACGCCGACGGGTCGTTCGCCGAATGGTGACCGGCGCGACGTCGGTGCCGCTGCGGGTGGCGTACGACGCGACGCACGGCGGCCGGTGGACCAGCCTGCGCGGCGGTGGCCGGGAGTGGCTCTGGCGCGGCCCGGAGCCCGGCCGAGACGAGGTACGCCCCGACGACGCCTTCGTCGACGCCGGCGGGCTGGAGGAGTGCCTGCCGACCGTGCGCGGCGAGCCCGACCACGGCGAGGTGTGGTCGCGGCCGTGGCGCAGTGCCGGCCCCGGCACCGTGGTGATCGAGCGGCCGACGTTCACCCTGAGCCGCCGGATCACCGACTCCGGCGGTGTGGTGGTGGTCGACTACCGGCTGGCCGCCGAACCCGGGCACCGGTTCATCTGGGCCGCACACGCCCTGCTCGACCTGTCCCCCTCAGCCCGCCTCGACGCACCCGCCGGCACACCGACCCGGCTGCACCCGGAGGCCGCCGCGTTCCTGCCGCCGGGCACCTGGCCCACCGGCGACCCGTGGTTGACCGGGCCGTGGCCGGCCCCGGCCGGGCTGACGCTCGACACCCTCGGCCCGGACGATGGGACCGCGCTCGGCGCGGTGCTGCTCGACTGCCCACGGGTCCAGGTGCGCGACGGCGACGACCGGCTGACCATGGCGCTGGAGTGCGCGGGCCAGCCCCGCAGCACCGCGCTCTGGCGCAACCTGGGCGGCTGGCCGGCCGGCCACCCCTACCGCAGCATCGGCGTCGAACCGATGCTCGGCGCGGCCTTCGACCTGGCCGACGCCGGCCCCGCCGACGCGGCGACAGTTCCGCCCGCCGGTGAGGTCACCTGGCGACTCACTATCTCCGCCCACCGCATCCACCAAGGACAACCGCGATGAACCTGCTCGACGAGCTGCGTACCCACCGGCTGCTGGCCATCGTGCGCGGCCCGGACCCGGCCGCCGCGCTGGCCGCCGTACTCACCCTGGCCGAGAGCGGCGTCGCCCTGGTCGAGGTCTCGCTGACCAGCGCTGACGCGCTCGGCGTCATCCGACGCGCCCGGGCCGCCCTCGGGCCCGCCTACGCCCTGGGCGCGGGCACCGTACTCAGTGCCGAGGACGCCCGCGCGGCGGCGGACGCGGGCGCCGGTTTCCTGGTCACCCCGGCGATCGCACCGAGCCTCGCCGAGGGTGGCCGGCTCGGGCTGCCGGTGCTGGCCGGGGCACTCACCCCCACCGAGGTGGTGCAGGCCACCGGTGGCGGGGCCACCGCCGTCAAACTCTTCCCGGCCTCCCTCGGCGGCCCCGACTACCTCGGCGCGCTGCGCGACCCGTTCCCCGGCACCGCGTTCGTGCCGGTCGGCGGGATCGACGCGGACGGCGCGCGGCACTACCTCGACCGGGGTGCCGTCGCGGTCGGCGTCGGCTCGCCGCTGCTCGGTGACGCCGTCCGGGGCGGCGACCTGGCGGCGCTCCGCGAGCGCGCGGCCAGCTTCCGGGCGGCGGTCCAGCGGTGACCGACCTGCTCACGCTCGGCGAGACGATGGCGGCGTTCCGCAGCAGCGGCCCGCTGCGGCTGGGCGGCACCGCCGGGATCTCCGTCGCCGGTGCCGAGTCGACAGTGGCGATCGGGGTGGCCCGGCTCGGCCACCGGGCCGCCTGGGTCGGGGTCACCGGCGCCGACGAGCCCGGTGAGCTGGTCCGCCGTACGCTGCGCGCCGAGGGTGTCGACCTGACCTGGTCCCGGATCGACGCGACAGCGCCCACCGGGCTGATCCTCTTCGAGAACCGGGTCGCCGACATCAACCGGGTCACCTACCACCGCGCCGGGTCGGCCGGCTCCCGGCTGCGCCCGGCCGACGTGACACGTGCCTTCGACGCGCCCGGGCCACCACCCCGGCTGCTGCACGTCACCGGCATCACCTGCGCGCTGGGCGCCGAGCCGTACCAGGCGGTGGTGGAGGCCGTGCGGCGCGCCCGCGCGGCCGGCAGCACCGTCTGCCTGGACGTCAACCACCGGCAGCGGCTCTGGTCGGTCGCCGAGGCCGCCGCCGCGCTTCGACCGCTGCTGCCCGCGCTCGACCTGGTCGTCGCCTCCGACGACGAGTTGGCCGTCCTGACCGACGCGGCCGACCCGGTCGCGGCGCTCCTCTCGGCCGGCGTGACCGAGGTCGTGGTCAAGCACGGCGCCGACGGGGCGACCAGCCACCGCGCGGCCGGCACCGTGCACCGGCCGGCCCGGACGGTGCCGGTGGTGGACACCGTCGGCGCGGGCGACGCGTTCGTGGCCGGGCTGCTCTCCGCCTGGCTCGACGGTGCCGACGCGCCGACCCGGCTGGACCGGGCGGTCACCACCGGCGCGTTCGCGGTGGCCACCCGGGGCGACTGGGAGGGCCTGCCCGACCGGGCCGAGCTGGCGCTGCTCGACCACGGCCCCGGCGGTACGGTCCGCTGACGATCCCTTGGAGGAGCACCATGGAGCTGACCGAACCGACCGTCTGGAGCAGCGACCGGCTGGAGCTGGGCGAAGGGCTGCGCTGGGTCGACGACCGGCTGGTCCTCGTCGACCTGCTGGCCGGACGCCTGCTGGAGACCGACGGCGACGCCCCCGCCCCGCTGCGGGAGGTGCGCCGCCTCGACGTACCGCTCGGCGCGGTCGCCCCGGTGGCCGACCGACCCGGTGACTGGCTCGCCGCCGCCGGCACCGGCGTCACCCTGCTGCCCGCCGACGACGACCCCCGACCGGTCGCCGACCTGGTCGCGGACGCACCCGAGCCGACCCGGATGAACGACGCGGTCGCCGACCCGCACGGCCGCTTCTGGGCCGGCAGCATGACGTACGCGATGGTGCCGGGCGGGGGCACGCTGTTCCGGCTGACCCCGGGCGCCGAGCCGGTCCCCGCGGTGACCGGGTTGACCATCCCGAACGGGCCGGCGTTCGACGCGGCCGGCACCACCATGTACCTGGCCGACACGCCGCGGGGCGAGGTCGACCGGTTCACCGTCGACCCGGGCACCGGTGACCTGCACGGGCGGGAGCCGTTCCTGCGGTTGTCCCCCGCCGACGGCGGCCCGGACGGCATGACCGTCGACGCGGCGGGTCACCTCTGGATCGCGTTCTGGGGCGGCTCGGCGGTCCGCCGCTACCGGCCGGACGGCACCCTGGACCGGGAGATCCGGCTGCCGGCGACGCAACCGGCCGGCATCTGCCTGGGCGGCCCCGACCTGCGCCGACTCTTCATCGGCACGGCTCGGGTGGGGCTGGACTCGGCGGGCCCGCAGGACGGCGCGCTGCTCGCGGTGGACGTCGAGGTCCCCGGCCTGCCCGCCGCGTACGCCGCCGCACCGCTGGGCTGACGGAGGCATAGCTGCTGACGCAGGCATACCGGACGCCCGGGCGGGAATAGCAGCGCGCGGGGAGCCCGCGGCCGGCGCGGGTCGGACCCGGCGGCAGGAGGCGAGACGATGGGCATCGTGGGGTGGGCGTCATGAACGGGCCGGTCGGCGACGAGCCGGTGGGCGAGCTGGAGCTGGTGCACACCTTCACCGGCCCGATGCCGACCGGGGTGAGCGTCTCGCACCGGGGCCGGATCTTCGTCAACTTCCCGAGGTGGGGCGACGACGTGCCGGCCACCGTCGTGGAGCTGCGCGACGGCCGGGAGGTGCCCTACCCCGACCAGGCGTGGAACACCCCGTCCGGTGACGACGACGCGGGCGCGTTCGTGTCGGTGCAGAGCATCGTGGTGGATCCGGCCGACCGGCTCTGGGTGGTGGACACCGGCAGCCCAATGTTCCAGCCCACGAAGCCGGGTGGGCCGAAGCTGGTGCGGATCGACCTGGACACCGACACGGTCGCCCAGGTGATCACCTTCCCGCAGGACGTGGCGCCGCCGACGACGTACCTCAACGACGTCCGCTTCGACCTGCGGCGGGGCGAGGCGGGGGTCGCGTACATCACCGACTCGACGGACTCCGGGCCGAACGGGATCATCGTGGTGGACCTGGCCAGCGGGGCTTCCTGGCGGCGGCTGCACGACCACCCGTCCACGAAGGCGGAGCCGCTGAAGAACTACCGACCCTTCGTCGAGGGCCGGCCGCTCCTGTCCCGCCCGAAGGACGGGCCGGCGAAGCCGCTGGCGATGGGCTCCGACGGCATCGCCATCTCGGCCGACGGCAGCCGGCTGTACTACTCGCCGCTGATCTCCCGACGCCTGCACAGCGTGTCCGCCGAGGCGCTGGCCGACCCGTCGGTCACCCAGGAGGCGGTGGCGGCCACTGTCGTGGACGAGGGGGACAAGGCCACCGGGTCGGACGGCTTGGAGTCCGACGACGCGGGGCGGCTCTACTGCACGTCGTACGAGCACAACGCGGTGCTGCGGCGGCACCCGGACGGCCAGTACGAGACGCTGGTCCACGACCCGCGGCTGCTCTGGCCGGACACCATGTCGGTGGCCACCGACGGGTACCTCTACGTCACCGCCAACCAGCTGCACCGGCAGGCCCAGTACCAGCGGGGCCAGGACCTGCGGCGCAAGCCGTACGCGCTGTTCCGCACCCGCATCGACGCCGGCCCGGTGCTGCTGCGCCGCTGACCGGGCCGGACGTCTTCGGTCAGCTCGTCGGCAGGTTGCGGTCGAGGAGGTCGAAGAGGGCGGCCCAGTGGCGTTCGGTGGCCTGCTCGTCGTACGCCGGGGTGTCGGCCATGGTGAAGCCGTGGTGCGCGCCCTCGTACACCTCGGAGCGGTAGCGCACGTCGGCGGCGTCGAGGGCCTTCTCCAGCGTGGCGATCTGCTCCGGGGTCATCGACCGGTCGGCGTCGGCGTGCCCGAAGTACACCTCGCCGGTGATCGAGCCGACGCCCAGGTGCGGGCTGTCCGGCGCGTCGGTGGCGAGGTACCCGCCGTGGAAGCTGGCGATCGCGGCGATGCGGTCCGGGTGCGCCGCGATGGCCCGCAGCGCGTTCGTGCCGCCCAGGCAGTAGCCGGTGATGGCGACCGGGCCCGGCCGGACGTCGTCGCGGGCGGCCAGGAAGTCGAGGTACGCGGTGGTGTCCCGGTCGAACACGTCCGGGGTCAACGCGCCGACCAGCGGCATGATCTTCTCGAAGAGCGCGCCGCGCTGGTCCGGCTCAGCGAGTCGGGACAGGTCGAACAGCGGTGCCCGACCAGCCCGGTAGAACAGGTGAGGCGTCAGCACCAGGTAGCCCCGGGCGGCGATCCGCTCCGCCATCTCGACCAGGCGCGGGCGCGGGCCGAAGGCGTCCATGAAGAGCAGCACCGCCGGGAAGGGGCCGTCGCCGTCCGGCCGGGTCAGGGACGCGTCCGCGACCCCGTCGCCGGTCGGGATGTCCACAGTCGTCGTCCGCACCGTGCCTCCTCGTCCGAAAGTCCTTGATCGTCAGGAACGTTACCCGCCGGGCAGCCGACCCGGGGACCGTCGCTCCCTGGATAGGCCGACCCTGGGTGGTGGTCGGCGAACGACCCAGGCTTGGCGGTGACCGATGAGGGACACCGTCGACCTGGGAGATGTTGTGCTCGACCTGACAGTTCCGAACCTGACCGGAAAGATCGCCGTGGTCACCGGCGGCAGCGACGGCCTGGGCCTCGGCCTGGCCACCCGGCTGGCGCGCGCCGGGGCCGAGGTGGTGCTGCCGGTCCGCAACCCGGCCAAGGGCGCCGCCGCGCTGGACGCCGTCCGGGCCGCCGCGCCGGGTGCCGTCGTCTCGACCCGGGAGCTGGACCTCGCCTCGCTGGACTCGGTGGCCGCGCTTGCCGACACGCTGCTCGCCGAGGGCCGACCGATCCACCTCCTGATCAACAACGCGGGCGTGATGACGCCGCCGACCCGGCACGCCACCGCCGAGGGCTTCGAGCTGCAGTTCGGCACCAACCACCTCGGGCACTTCGCGCTGACCGGGCGGCTGCTGCCGCTGCTGCGGGCCGGACGGGCCCGGGTCACCACCATGTCGAGCAGCGCCGCCCGTTCCGGCCGGCTCGACTGGGACGACCTGCAGAGCACCCACCGGTACGCGGCGATCCGCGCCTACAACGCCTCCAAGCTGGCCACCCTGCACTTCGGGTTGGAACTGGACCGACGGAGCCGGGCCGGCGACTGGGGCATCGTCAGCAACGTCGCCCACCCGGGCACGACGATGACCAACCTGTACGCGTCCGGTCCCAACCTGGGCCGCAGCCGACCCTCACTGCACCACTCGATCATGAGCCGGCTGGCCCGCTGGGGCGTCCTGGTGCACTCGGTGGACGCCGGCCTGCTCCCCGCCCTCTACGCCGCCACCAGCCCACAGGCGCAAGGCGGGGCGTTCTACGGCCCGGACGGGCTGGGGCAGTTCACCGGCAAACCGACCGAGCTGGCCGTGTACCGCTCCGCGCGCGGCACTGGTGACGCGGCACGGCTGTGGACGGTGTCGGAGCGGCTGGTGGGCGTCGAGTTCTGAGCCGGAAGCGCCCCAGCGTGAACGGGGCGTCAAGAAATGGCGGTGGCCCGTCGAAACGGCGTATCGAGGGGGTGCTGCGGCGTCGCCCGGTGGTGACGATGGGCCCATGAGTCCTTGGCGGATGACACGCTGGGAACGCGGAGACCTGCCACCCGGCACCGACACCGACAGCAGCCCCAGCGAACCCGCGACCTGGGCGGACGAGCCGGAGCGTCGGCACGAGGCGCTGGTCAGCGTCCGGCTCGGCCCGTCCGCGCCCGGCAGTCACCTGGTGGAGTACCTGCGGCACGAGCCGTGCGCCGTCGCCGCGTGGTGGATCGCCGCCGACGTCGACGCCGTGGTCCGCCTCTCCGCCGACCGCATGACAGTGCTGCACCGTGCCGTGGCCGATCTGCGCCTGCGCGCCGGAGTGGAAGTGGCGGAGGCCAACTACGTCCTCCGCGCGCTCGACCTGACCACGCCGGCCGACCCGCGTACCGCGAAGGGCACCTCGGCCTGGGTGGTGTCCGCCGCATGAGCCGACACGTCCCGATAATCCTTGCCGTTCCGGTGCGCGATCTGCCGGGACGGCTGGTGCGGACGGTGCGAACCGGCCGTTCGCCACAGGGGCAGCGGGTGGGCATCGCTTTCACCCGACCGGAGCTTCTGGTCGCCGCGATGGGCGCGGATCAGCACTGGGAAGAGCTGTGCGAGTCCGCGCTGCGCGGCATGTTGCGCCCGCTCGGCATCGACGTGATCCAGGTCGATCCGCTGCTGGTGGCACCGCCGCTCGACCCGAGCAGCGGCGACCGGGCCGCGCCGACAGTGCCGGCCCGCGCACCGGCCGCCGGTCAGGCGCGGACGAAGCGGACCGCGTCGGCGACCACGTGGCCGTCGGTGTCCTCGGTACGGATCAGCACGCTGCCGTCGCTGCCCGCCGTGAACGGGTAGGTGCCCAGCGCGACCCACTGGCCGCCGGCCTGCCGCTGGTCCACCGTGCGGGTGACCAGCCCGCCGGAGTATTCGATGTCGACAGGCACGTTCGTCGCCCGGTTCGGGTTGGCGGTCCAGCGCAGGTGCACGGTCCACGAGCCGGCGGCGGGCAGCGTCGGGCGGAACCGCAGCCGGTTGACGCCCTTGGCGGTGTTGCCGTCGTGCTCGTAGTCCGGGCCGTAGAAGCCGCCGACGCTGGTGCTGCGCAGCCACGTGCCGGCCCGGGTGATGCCGCTGCTCGCCGCGTTGTCCAGGATCACCTCGCTCGTCGAGCCCCACTCCAGCACCGCGCCGTCCTGCCGCAGCCGGGCCTGGAGGGTGGGCACGGGCACCTCCTGCACGGCGAGGTTCCCGGCGAGGGCCAGCGACGCGGCGGTGGCCGCCGCCTGGCCGAGGATCATGAACACCGGTTCCATCCGGATCGAGCCGTACGCGATGTGGCTCGCCGAGAGGCAGACCGGCACCACCAGGTTGGCGCACTGCGCCCGGTGCGGCACGATCGCCCGGTAGCTCACCGGGTACGGCGCGGGCACCCCGATCTGCACGTCCCCCTCGTTGCGCACCTTTCCGTCGACGACCACCCGTTGGCAGTTGTGCGAGTCCATCGTGTAGCTGGCCAGCCCCACCGAGTCGGCGGCCCGTACCCGGCCCCGACAGTCGGCCTCGGTCAGCACGTACGCGGAGACCATCCGGCGGGCCTCGCGGATGTAGAGCAGCGGCGGCCAGCCACCCGTGGAGGTGAACTCGTCCACCGGCAGCCCCCACCGGGCGGTCGAGTCGCGCACCGACGCCGGCAGCCGGGGGTCGTTGGCCAGGAACCACATCAGCCCCTGCTGGTAGGTGCGGTGCTCGGCGATGATGCTCTCCCGTACGGCCCAGCTCGCCGTCGGGTACGCGTGGTTGAAGCCGATGTTGTCGGTGGACACGGCACCGTTGTTGTTGGAGTCGGTCTTCCCGCCGCCGATCGAGTGCGTGGTGAAGTACGGTCCGACGTAGCCGGCCTGGATGTGGCGCAGCAGCAGCTCGTACCGGATCGGGTCGTAGCCGGACGGTTTGCCGAACGGGATCCGGTTGGCCGCCTGGGTCAGGCACATCCGGAAGCAGTACGCCTGGATCCGGTCGTCGGCGCTGCCGCGCGGGGCGAGCGGCGTGGCGGAGATGCCCGGCAGCAGGCCGCTGGCGGGCGAGCCGGCCGTCACGTACGGGTCGACGGGGTAGGCGAACTGGTGGGTGTTGCCGGACTGCACCCCGTTGATCGTCTCGCCGTACGTGTCGTTGGACTCCCGCCCGACGGTGAAACTCACCCCGGCCATGGCCAGCAGGTCACCCTCGTAGGTGGCGTCGACGAACACCCCGCCCCGGTAGATCGACCCGTCCTCGGTGCGCAGCTCGGTGATCCGGTCGCCGCTGCGGCCGACGCCGTTGAGCCGGGCGTCGACGATCACCGGCACGCCCGCCTCGGCCAACAGGTCGGCGAAGACGTCGGCGGCGACGTGCGGTTCGAAGGTCATCCGCAGCGGCGACGTCGGCGTGAGGGTTCCGCCGTGGTATTTGACGTACACCCGGCGGTAGAACTCGGCGGCGAGGCCGCCGATGGATGCCTGGACGCCGGTGTCGGTGGCGCCCAGCCCGGCGGTGCTCAGCCCGCCGATGTGGCTGGTGGGCTCCACCACCACGGCGGTGCGACCGAGCCGGCGCATGGTGATCGCGGCGGCCAACCCGCCGGAGGTGGCGCCGTAGACGACCAGGTCGGCGGTGGTGACCGCGGCTCGGGCGGGGCCGGCGCGGAACGGGTCGGTGAGGCCGGCCAGGACGAGGCCGGCGCCGCCGGCGGTCAACAGCCGACGACGGGACAGGGGCATGGACACGGCGGGGCTCCCGAGGGGTAACCGGTGGAGGGGACGGTTACAGAAGCACGCCGCTGCCGCTGCTAACGAAATTCTTCAATCTCTGCCGGCAGGTGTCAACGGGTCAGGGGCGGTAGCGGTAGCCCATTCCCGGCTCGGTGATGAGGTGGCGGGGGCGGGCCGGGTCGTCCTCCAGCTTGCGCCGCAACTGGGCCAGGTACTGCCGCAGGTAGTTGGTCTCGTTCTGGTATTCCGGCCCCCACACGTCCTGCAGGAGCTGACGCTGGCTGACCAGCTTGCCGGGGTGGCGCAGCAGCTTCTCCAGCACGCTCCACTGGATCGGGGTCAGCTTGACCTCGGTGCCGTCGTCGCGCCGTACCCGGTGGTCGGCCAGGTCGACGGTGTGCTGGCCGATCCGCAGCGCCGGCACCGCCTCGCTGGGCCCGCCGAGGCGACGGGTCACCGCGCGGATGCGGGCCAGCAGCTCCTCGACCCCGAACGGCTTCGTCACGTAGTCGTCCGCGCCCGCGTCCAGGGCGGCGACCTTGTCCGCACTGCCGGCCCGGCCGGAGAGCACGATGATCGGCACGGTGGTCCAGCCGCGCAGGCCGCGGATCACCTCCACGCCGTCGATGTCGGGCAGGCCGAGGTCCAGCACGACCAGGTCGGGCGGGTGGCTGGCGGCTGCCTTCAACGCGGCGGCGCCGGTCGCGGCGACGTCCACGTCGTACCGGCGGGCCCGCAGGTTGATCCGCAGCGCGCGCAGGATCTGCGGTTCGTCGTCGACGACCAGGATGCGCGTCATTCCCGCGGCCCCTCCGAGCTGGTCTGCGCGGCGGCCGGCAGCCGCAGCACCATGGTGAGGCCGCCGCCGGGGGTGGTCTCCGGGGTGATGCTGCCACCCATCGCCTCGGCCAACCCCCGGGACAGCGCGAGTCCGAGACCGACGCCGGTCTGGTTGTCGCGGTCGCCGAGGCGTTGGAACGGCAGGAAGACGTGCTCCCACTGGTCCTCCGGGATGCCCGGCCCCCGGTCGATCACCCGCAGCTCGACCTGGCCGGCGTGCGCGCTGGCGGTCACGGTGGGCGGTTGGTCGGGCGGGCTGTAGCGCAGGGCGTTGGCGATGATGTTGACGAGCACCCGTTCCAGCAGGCCCGGGTCGGCGGTGGCCGCCGGCAGGTCGGCCGGGATGTCCGTGCCGACCGTCGCGGCCGCCGGGCCAAGTTCGTCAAGCGCCAGGGGTACGGCGTCCTCCAGGCCGATCGCGCTCGCCGAGATGCCGAGCACGCCCGCCTGGAGCCGGCTCATGTCCAGCAGGTTGCCGACCAGCCGGGCGAGCCGGTCCAGTGACTCCTCGGCGGTCTCCAGCAGCTCCTCGCGGTCGGACTCGTCGAACTCGATGTCGTGGCTGCGCAGGCTGGTCACCGCCGCCTTCGCCGAGGCCAGCGGCGTACGCAGGTCGTGGCTGACCGCGGCGAGCAGCGCGGTGCGCATCCGGTCGGCGGCGGCCAGCGGCCGGGCGGTGGCGGCCTCCTCGGCGAGGCGTTCCTGGCGCAGCGCGACGGCGGCCTGGGCGGCGAACGCCTCGACGATGCGCCGGTCGGCGGCCTCCAGGCGTCGACCGCAGAGCACGACGGTGATCCGGTCGTCGACAGGTACGGCGGTCTCACCACCTTGGGGGGTGCAGGGCGGCTGGTCGCCCACGCTGGCCACGACATCCCAGGCGTGCTCCTCGCGGGCCCGCTCCGGGCGGCCGCTGGCGTCCGCGGCCAACTCCAGCACGCTCACCGCGCGCAGCCCGAAGGTCTCCCGGAGCTGTTCCAGCAGGGCGGGCAGGGGGCGTTCACCGCGCAGCACGCCACCGGCGACGGCGGCGAGGGTCTGCGCGTCGGCGGCGGCGCGGGCGGCCTCCCGGGTACGGCGGGCGGCCACGTCGACGATCCAGCTCACCGCGAGGGCCACCCCGACGAAGACGGCCAGGGCGAGCAGGTTGTCCGCCTCGGCGATGGTCAGCGTCCGGTACGGCGGGGTGAAGAACCAGTTGAGCAGCAGCGACCCGCCGAGCGCGGCGACCAGGGCCGGCCACACCCCGCCGACGAGCGCGACCCCGACCACTCCGGCGAGGAAGAGCAGGATGTCGTTGGTCAGCGTCAGGTCGGGCAGCGTCCTCAGCAGCAGGGTGAGCAGCGGCATGCCCAGCACCGCCAGGCCGAAGCCGAGCAGCCGGCGACGTCGGGACAGTGCCGCCGGCATGGCCGTTGCCCGGCGGCCCTTGCCGGCCTGCTTGTGGGTGACCAGGTGCACGTCGATCGCGCCGGACAGCGCGGTGGTGGTCACCCCGACCCCCCGGGCGAAGATCTGCGCGAGGCGACCCCGCCGGCTGGCCCCGAGCACCAGTTGGGTGGCGTTCACGCCCTGGGCGAAGTCCAGCAGTGCGGCCGGCACGTCGGTGCCGAGCACCTGGTGGTACGTGCCGCCCAGGCTCTCCACGAGGACCCGCTGGCGGGCCAGTTGGGCCGGGTCGGCGCCGGCCAGGCCGTCGCTGCGGGCCACGTGCACGGCGAGCAGGTCGGCGCCCTTGCTGCGGGCCGCGACCCGGGCCGCCCGGCGGATCAACGTCTCGCCCTCCGGGCCACCGGTCAGCGCCACCACGACCCGTTCCCGGGCCTCCCAGGTGGCGGCGATGCCCTGTTGGCTGCGGTACCTGTCGAGCTGTTCGTCCACCTTGTCGGCAAGCCAGAGCAGTGCCAGCTCACGCAGTGCGGTGAGGTTGCCGACCCGGAAGTAGTTGCCCAACGCGGCGTCGATCTTGTCGGGTCGGTAGATGTTGCCGTGCGCCATCCGCCGGCGCAGCGCCTCCGGGGTCATGTCGACAAGCTCGACCTGCTCGGCGGCGCGGACGATCTCGTCCGGCACGGTCTCCCGCTGGGTGGTGCCGGTGATCTGGGCGACCACGTCGTTGACCGACTCCAGGTGCTGCACGTTGACCGTGGACAGCACGTCGATCCCCGCGTCGAGCAACTCCTGGACGTCCTGCCAGCGCTTGTCGTGCCGGGAGCCGGGCACGTTGGTGTGCGCCAGCTCGTCGACCACCGCGATCTGTGGCCGGCGGGTGAGCACCGCGTCCAGGTCCATCTCGGTGAACTCGGCGCCCCGGTAGTCCATCGTGCGGCGGGGCACCTGCTCCAGGTCGCCGAGCATCGCGGCGGTGTGTTGCCGGCCGTGGGTCTCCACGAAGCCGATCACCACGTCGGTGCCGCGCGCGGCCCTTCGCCGGGCCTCCTCCAACATGGCGTACGTCTTGCCGACGCCGGGAGCGGCCCCGAGATAGATGCGCAGTTCTCCGCGTGGCACGGGGACCATCCTCCCTGGTCAGGTCGGCGGGCGGGGCCGCGCCGGTCGGCACGGCCCCGCCCGAGGTGCGCTCAACGTGCGGCGAACTGCCTGTCGAGGGCGATGTTGAGTTCCAGCACGTTGACCCCCGGCTCACCCATGAACCCGAGCCCCCGCCCGCCGGTGTGCTCCTTGACCACCTTGCGGACCGCCGCCGGGTCCGCGCCGCGCTCGCGCGCGACCCGGTTCACCTGCAACTCGGCGTACGCCGGGCTGATCTGCGGGTCGAGGCCGCTGGCGCTGGCGGTGACCGCGTCGGCGGGGACCGCCGGGTCGGCGGGCGCGTCGCCCCGGATCGGGGTGACCACCCCGCCGGCTGCCACGTAGTCCTCGCCGGGTTGGGCCGGCTCCACCGTCACCCCCTCATACGAGGAGACGAACGGCGTCGCCGGGGCGGCCTGGTTGACGCTCACCACCCGGGTGACCGGGCCGGTCAGGCCGTCGGCGCGGAAGACCGCGAGCACGGCGCCCACCCCGTCGTCGGTGCAGTACGGGCGTCGACCGTCGACGCCGTTCAGCTCGCCGATCTCCCTGCTGCGCCCGCAGACCTGGGTGAGCAGGCTCTCGCTGGACTCCTCCGGGTCGGTGGCGAGGGTGTCGACCACGCTCTCCGGGCCCAGGTTGCTGGCCGAGGTGGACGTCGGGTCGTAGCCGTCGCCGGCGGCGGAGGGGCGGGACTGGAAGTAGCGGGCGATCGGGTTGCCGTCCGCGTCGGTGAAGGACTGGCCGATCAGCGCGCTGCCGACGGTCGTTCCGCCCGAGGTGATCAGCGAGCCGTCGGCCCGGTGGTGGAGGCCGGGTAGCTGACCGATGGCGACCAGTGCCAGTGGGTAGACCAGGCCGAGCAGCACCGTGAAGACGAGTACGGCGCGCAGCGCGGCGAGGTGTTGGGCGATCCAGGTGGGTAGGCGCATCACGAAATCCCCGGGATGAACTGGATGAGCAGGTCGATGAGCTTGATCCCGATGAACGGCACGATGATGCCGCCCAGCCCGTAGACCAGCAGGTTGCGGCTGAGCAGCTTCGACGCGGCGGCCGGCCGGTACCGCACGCCGCGCAGGGCGAGCGGGATCAGCGCGATGATCACCAGGGCGTTGAAGATGACCGCGGACAGGATCGCCGACTCCGGGCTGGACAGCCGCATGATGTTCAGCGCGTCCAGGCTCGGGTAGAGGCCGGCGAACATGGCCGGGATGATCGCGAAGTACTTCGCGATGTCGTTGGCGATGCTGAACGTGGTCAGCGCGCCACGGGTGATCAGCAACTGCTTGCCGATCTCCACGATCTCGATCAGCTTGGTCGGGTCGGAGTCGAGGTCGACCATGTTGCCGGCCTCCTTGGCGGCCGACGTACCGGTGTTCATGGCCACCCCGACGTCCGCCTGGGCGAGGGCCGGCGCGTCGTTGGTGCCGTCGCCGGTCATCGCGACCAGCCGGCCACCCTCCTGCTCCCGCCTGATCAGCGCGAGCTTGTCCTCAGGTGTCGCCTCGGCCAGGAAGTCGTCCACCCCGGCCTCGTCGGCGATGGCCTTCGCGGTACGCGGGTTGTCGCCGGTGATCATCACGGTCCGGATGCCCATCCGGCGCATCTCGTCGAACCGCTCGCGCATGCCGGACTTGACCACGTCCTTGAGGTGGATGACGCCCAGGGCGCGGGCGGGTTCACCGTCGACGTGCTCGGCGACGACGAGCGGGGTGCCGCCGGTGCCACTGATCGCGTCCACGATCTCGCCGACCTGCTCGGTCGGGTGGCCGCCGTTCTCGCGTACCCACTTCATCACCGCGGCGGCGGCGCCCTTGCGGACCCGGCGGGCCGTGCCCACCGCGCCAGCGTCCACGCTGGCGTCCGGGGTCAGGTCGACGCCGCTCATCCGGGTCTGGGCGGTGAACGGTACGAAGGTGGCGTGTGGCATCACGCCGGGCTCGCGCTCGCGCAGCCCGAACTCGTTCTTCGCCAGGACGACCACCGAGCGCCCCTCCGGGGTCTCGTCGGCCAGGCTGGACAGCTGCGCGGCGTCGGCCAGTGTCGCGGCGTCGACCCCCTCGACCGGGACGAACTCGGCGGCCTGCCGGTTGCCCAGCGTGATGGTGCCGGTCTTGTCCAGCAGCAGGGTGTTGACGTCACCGGCCGCCTCGACGGCCCGGCCGCTCATGGCCAGGACGTTGCGCTGCACCAGCCGGTCCATGCCGGCGATGCCGATGGCGGAGAGCAGCGCGCCGATGGTGGTGGGGATCAGGCAGACCAGCAGCGAGACCAGCACCACCCCGGTGACGCCGGAGCCGGTGATCGCCCCGCTGTCCGGGGCGGCCGCCTGGTACGCCTTGCTGAAGATCGCCAGCGGCTGGAGGGTGACCACGGCCAGCAGGAAGATGACCGTGAGCGCGGCGAGCAGGATGTTCAGCGCGATCTCGTTCGGTGTCTTCTGCCGGTTGGCCCCCTCGACCAGGGCGATCATCCGGTCGATGAAGCTCTCCCCCGGCTTCTGCGTGATCTTGACGATGATCCGGTCGGAGAGCACCTTCGTGCCCCCGGTCACCGCGCTGCGGTCACCTCCGGACTCCCGGATCACCGGGGCCGACTCGCCGGTGATGGCCGACTCGTCGACGCTGGCGATGCCCTCGACGATGTCGCCGTCACCGGGGATGATGCCGCCGGCCTCGACCAGCACGACGTCGCCCTGGCGCAGCTCCGGCGCGGGCACCGCCTCGTCGCGGTAGGTGTTGGCCCGCGCGCCCGGCTTCCAGTCGACCAGCCGGGTGGCGATGGTGTCCTTCTTCGCCTGGCGCAGCGTGGCGGCCTGGGCCTTGCCCCGGCCCTCGGCGACCGCCTCGGCCAGGTTGGCGAAGACCACTGTCAGCCAGAGCCAGATGGTGATCGCCCAGGCGAACACCGACGGGTCGAGCACCGCCAGGACGGTGGTGAAGGCCGCGCCGACCTCCACGATCAGCATCACCGGGTTGCGCCACAACGTGCTGGGGTTGAGCTTGCGGACCGCGTCGGGCAGGGACCGGATCAGCTGCTGGGGGTCGAGCAGGCCCCCGCCGATCCGGTTGCCCTGGGTGGCCGGCGTGCCGGGGAGTTGCTCTGTTGGAGCGGAGGTGACGGACATTGCTTCGTTCCTCATGGTGGTCAGAGCCCCTCTGCCAGCGGGCCGAGCGCGAGCGCGGGCAGGAAGGTCAGCGCGACGAGGACCACCGTGACGCCGACGACCATGCCGATGAACAGCGGTCGGTGGGTCGGCAGGGTGCCCTCGGACGCGGGGGTGGGTGCCTGGCGGGCCAGCGAACCGGCCAACGCGAGCACGAAGATGAGCGGCAGGAACCGGCCCAGCAGCATGCACAACCCGAGCGCGGTGTCCCACCAGGTGGTGTTGACCGTGATCCCGCCGAAGGCGGAGCCGTTGTTGTTGCTGGCCGAGGTGAACGCGTACAGCACCTCGGAGAGGCCGTGCGGGCCGACGTTGAGCGCCGTGGAGTTGTTGCCGGTGGCGAACGCCGCAGCCGTGCCGACCAACACCAGGATCGGCGTGATCAGGAAGTAGAGCGAGGCGAACTTGATCTCCCGTGAGCCGATCTTCTTGCCCAGGTACTCGGGGGTGCGGCCCACCATCAACCCGGCCACGAACACCGTGATCACCGCGAGGATCAGCAGGCCGTAGAGACCCGAACCGGTGCCGCCCGGCGCAACCTCGCCGAGCATCATGTTGACCATCGTCATCATGCCGCCGAGCGAGGTGAACGAGTCGTGGAACGAGTTCACCGCACCGGTCGAGGTGAGCGTGGTGGCGGCGGCGAAGGTGGCCGAGTTCGACACGTCGAACCGCACCTCCTTGCCCTCCATCGCCGCCCCGACCGCCTGCGGCACCGTGCCGTGGCCGGCCAGCTCGAAGATGTTGGTGATGGCGACGCTGAGGAACGCGAGGATGCCCATCACCGCGGCGATGGCGTAGCCCTGCCGGTTCTGCCCGACCATCCGGCCGAAGACCCGGGGCAGGCTGAACGGGATCAGGAAGATCAGGAAGATCTGTAGCCAGTTGGTCCAGGTGGTGGGGTTCTCGAACGGGTGCGCGCTGTTGACGTTGTAGAAGCCGCCGCCGTTGGTGCCCAGCTCCTTGATCACTTCCTGGCTGGCGACCGGGCCACCGGTGATGGTCTGGGTGCCGCCGGTCAGCGTGCTCACGTCGGTGCCACCGGAGAGGTTCTGCACCACGCCGCCGATCATCAGCGCGATGGCGCCGAGCACGGCGATCGGCAGCAGGATCCGCAGCACGATCCGGGTCAGGTCGACCCAGAAGTTGCCGAGCTGCCCGGTGCGGCTGCGGGCGAAGCCGCGTACCAGGGCCACCGCCACCGCGATGCCGACCGCCGCCGAGACGAAGTTCTGCACGGCCAGGCCGGCCATCTGCACCAGGTGGCCCATCGTCGACTCACCCGAGTACGACTGCCAGTTGGTGTTCGTCACGAACGACACGGCCGTGTTCCAGGCACCGTGCGGCACCACCGGGTCGAAGCCCAGCGACAGCCACAGGTGGTTCTGCACCCGCTGGAACAGGTACAGGAACAGGATCGAGACCGCGGAGAACGCGAGCACGCTGCGGGCGTACACGCCCCAGGTCTGCTCGGCGGCCGGGTTGACCCCGACCAGCCGGAAGATGCCCCGCTCGACCCGCGACTGCTTCGTGCCGGCGACGGCCCGGAACATGTAGTCGCCGAACGGCTTGTAGACGGCGACAAGGGCCGCCACCAGCGTCACGATGAAGATGACGCCCGCTGTTGTCATGGTCATCAGAAGCGCTCCGGAAACAACAGGGCGAACACCAGGAACGCGCCCAGAACGATCGCGAGCACCAGACCGACGGCGTTAACCGCGTTCACAGCTTCTCCACCGCCCGGACCACCAGGGCGAGCACTGCGAACAGCGCCACCGTCAGGACCACGAACACCACGTCAGACACGCTGACTCCTCAGCCGGAAAGGTTCGTCGCGACCGCCTTCCGGTCGCGCCGGGCAAGCAAAGCCCCACCACCCGCCGCACGGCAGGGGTCATAACGCGACCATGACGGCGGCGAACCTTTTCTTGACGTGGTTTTCACACCTGCCCACTGAACAGGTGAAATGCGGCACAGACCCCTCGGTGGTCCGCGAGGTTCAGGACCAGTTACCCGCCCCCTTTGCTCTGCACCCGCGGAGGCGACGCTCACGGTCGGTAGCTGGCGCCTCCGCAGGTGCAGAGCAAAGGTGACCGGCGGTGCAGAACGCTGGCGCCTCCGCGGGTGCAGAGCAAAGGGAACGCACGAGGGCCATGCGACCCGGATGGGGTGGCGCATGGCACGGTGGGGCGGAGGTGCGCGGCCGTTCAGGCCGGGCGGCGGGCCACCAGCACGTCGCGCATGATCGACTGGTCGACCCGGTGCCGCAGCGCGCGGTAGGGCTCCTCGTCGACCACGGTGAGGCCGGCGTCGGCAAGCGCCGCCGCCGCGTCCTCGCGGCTGGCGACGTGGGTGTTCCACGAGATCCCGAGCGCCCCGCCAGGGCGCAACAACCGGGCCCAGACCGGCGCGGCGTCCGCGAGCAACGCCAGCGGGTCGCGAGTCAGGCCATGGTCTGCGGTACGGCTGCCGTGCTGCACGCCGTACGGGGCGTCGGCGACGATCAGGTCCACGGTCTCCGGGCGGAAGAACTCCCCCGAGCGGGCCGTGTCGGCGTTGACCACGTCCAGCAACTGCGTCTGGCCGGCCTTGTGCTCCTCGCGGGTCGGCGCCAGCTCGATCCGCACCCGTCGGCCGACCACCTTGCGTTCGCGCCGCACCGGCCCCGACTCCAGCACCCGGTGCTTGACCCGCTTCTGCTTCAGCCAGGTGGTGATGAACGTCCGGTACGCCTCGACGTCCTTCTGGTCGCGCTCGATGCCGGCGGCGTCGAACCCGTACATCAGGGCCTGGTTGAGAGTGGTGCCCCGACCGCAGAGCGGGTCGAGCACCCGGAACCGTCGGCTGGTCAGCTCGCCGGCCCAGTCCGAGGCGAGCAGGGTGACGTTGAGCAGCAGCTTGGTGAACTGCTCGTTGGTCTTGCCGGGGTACTTCTGGATGGTCAGCAGGTCGTCGTCGTAGCGGTCCAGTCGGCTCCACTCGATCGGCCGCAGCAGCTCACCGACGATCTCGAACAGCGCGTACCCCGCGGAGAGGTTGCCCAGGACGGCCAGGTCACGTTCGGTCAGCCCGTCGCCGGTGAACGTGACGTAGGACGCCCCTCCGACGACCTCGGTGTCCAGCTCACCAACCTGGCCGTCCAGGGCCGAACGGCCGAAGATCTCCAGCTCGGCCCGGGTGAGGTCGACGGCGGAGCGGGCGTACACCCGGTTGGTGGCGGGCAGGATCAGCAGGCCGTAACGCGTCATGATCCGGCGAGTATTCCACAACCCGCCACGGTCGCCGGGAACCGGAGCGGTCGCTGGAGCGACTACCGGTACATGGGGTGTGAGCAGTGGCGGGAGGTCCTGTCCGCGCAGTTGGACGGGGAGGAGACCGCCGCCGAACTGGCGGCGGTGCAGGGGCACCTCGACGGGTGTGCCGAGTGCCGGGCCTGGTTCACGGCCGCGGCCGCGGTGACGCGTCGGGTCCGTACCCGGTTGGTCGCCGATGTGCCCGACCGCACCGCGGCGATCCTGGCCGCCGTCGCGGCCGAGCCGACCCGCCGATCGCGGTGGCGGCGTCTGGGCGGCGCTGGTCGGCTGGTGGCCGGCCTGCGCGCGGCGCTCGGGCGTGGTCGGTTGGTCACCGGGCTGCGCGCGGCGCTCGGGCTGCTCGGCGCGGTGCAGTTGGTGCTCGGTCTGGCCCAGGTGGGCCGGGGCGCGACAGCCGACCACCTGCACCCGACCGGCCAGCACCTGTGGCACGAGTCGGCCGCGTGGAACGTGGCGGTGGGCGCCGGCTTCCTCTTCGTCGCGGTACGCCGCAGCCCGCCGGCCGGGCTACTGCCGATGCTCAGCGCGTTCGTCGGCACGTTGCTGCTGCTCTCGGTCAACGACCTGGCCACCGGCTCGGTGGGCGGGGAGCGGTTGGTCAGTCACGGCTTCCTGGTGGTCGGCTACCTGATCACGGTGGTGCTGTCCCGGCCCGGTCTGCGCCCCGGTGGACCCGCGCCGCAGCGGCAACCGGCACCGTCACGCTGGCGGTTCGGGGCCGACGAGGTGGACCGGCCGCTGCGGGTGGT
Source organism: Micromonospora sp. NPDC049101 (assembly GCF_040648675.1). Classification (NCBI taxonomy): domain Bacteria; kingdom Bacillati; phylum Actinomycetota; class Actinomycetes; order Micromonosporales; family Micromonosporaceae; genus Micromonospora; species Micromonospora sp. NPDC049101. The sequence goes on from NZ_JBEZED010000015.1 coordinate 98,923, forward strand.
TCGCCCCGAGTCGTACCCGGCGCAGGCCGCCGACCGCTATGCCGCCCCGGCGGCGCGTACCGACCAGGCCGCACCGGCGGCGCATGCCGGGCAGGCCGCACCGGCGGCGCGTACCGACCGCTCCGCTGGTGCCGGGCAGGCCGGCGGACGCCGCGCCGCCTGAGCGGGCTCCGTCAGCCCTCCGGTCGCGCCGGATCGCCGCCGGCGATGGCCTGCGGGATGACCTGTTCGACGATCGTCAGCAGGGTGGTGGCGAGCAGCAGGTGCACCTGGGCGCGGGTCAACGCGCCGCGCTGGAGCCACTCCCGGGCGGTCGACGTGGCCAGCCCGCCGTACGCGCGAGCCATGGCCCGCAACTCCTCCCGGTGCCCCGCCTCGCCGGCCAGGCCGACGGCGACGAGCATGCGGTCCGCGGCGACCTCCTCGGCTTCGGCGAGCACCCGCTCCACGTCGGCGTCGCCGCCCATTCCCCGGGCGGTGACCGCCGCCAACCACGAGGTGCTGTGCCGCGAGACCACGTCGAGAAACCAGGAGACGCTCGCGTCGACCCGGGTCCGCAGGTCACCCTTGGGCAACCGTTCGAGGGCGACCTCCGGGATGGTCACCATGACCCGGACGACCTCCAGATAGAGGTCCTTCTTCGCGCCGAAGTAGTGGTTGACCAGACCGCGAGCGACACCCGCCTCGCGGGCGACGTCGGTGGTCGACACGTCCGCGTACGGGCGTTCGCCGAACAGCCGGACCGCGCAGGCCAGGATCTGCCCACGCCGGGCGTCCGGCTCCAGACGGCGGCGGCGCGGAGCCGTCTCGACGTTCATCTGCCCGACCCTATCGAGCGGCCTGCGGTGATCCACCTTCTGCTCTACCCTTGCCACGCATCAGTGACAGTCCGACCAGTGCGGCCGAAACGTCCATGCCATCGGACCGGATCAACTGAGTAAGGGAGCGAAGTCTTGGTTTCTCGACGTCGATTGTTGTCTGGCGCGGCCGGTGCGGCCGTCGGCCTGTCGGCCGCCGGTGCGTTCGGCGGGTCGGCGACAGCGGCCCCGTCCACCTCCACGGTGACGGCGCCGCTCGCGGCCCGCCGTGGTCGACTGATGAGCCGAACGGTGGTGACCGCTCCGGCCATCCCGTTGACTCACCTGTCTGTCGCGCACAGCGGCCCGGCGGCGGCGGTACGCCTGCGTACCGGCAAGGGGTGGAGCGACTGGTTGGAGATCAGCGCGTGCCCGAACGGCCGGGACGGTCGGGCGGTGTCGGCCCGGTCGGACATCGTGGTGGCCAACGGCGCGACCGGATACGAGGTCCAGGTCGGCGACGGCTCGGCGGCCACGGTTGTCGAGCTGAACATGGTCGACGGGGCTCGGCAGACGGTCGCGAACGCGGAGACGAACAGCCTTCCGCTGCCGCCCGGCACCCGGCGGCCGCCGACGTACCTGCCCCGGTCCGGCTGGGGAGCTGACGAGTCGCTGCGGCTCGGCCCGAACGGCAGCGTGCTGTGGCCTGGCGAGTTCTACCCGGTGCAGACGCTGACGGTGCACCACAGTGGGGTGTACGAGCACAACGAGGACCCCGATCCGGCGGCGACGGTTCGCGCCATCTACTACGACCAGTGCGTACTGCAGGAGTTCGGCGACATCGGCTACCACCTGTTGATCGACGAGGGCGGACGGGTCTACGAGGGTCGCTACTCCGACGCGGGGCCGCAGCCGGTCTACGGCCCGGGGGTCGGCAGCGACGGTCGACCACTCATGGTCAACGCGGCGCACGTGGGCGGTTTCAACGCGGGCAACATCGGCGTCTGCCTGTTGGGCCGGTACACGTCCCGCCTGCCCAGCCCCGCCGCGCAACGGTCGTTGGCCCTCGTCCTGGCGGGGCTCAGCCTCACGAGTCGACTCAACCCCACGGGTCGGACCGGATACGTCAATCCGGTCAGCGGGGCGGGTGGCAACGTGGCGGTCATCTCGGGCCACCGGGACTGGGCGAGCGTCGGGGCCGATCCGACGGAGTGCCCGGGCGACTACTTCTACCCGTACCTTGGCGAGCTGCGCCAGGACGTGGCGACTCTGGCCGCGATGCGCCCGACGCCGCCGCCCCGGCCGCCGAGGCGCTAGTTCACGGCCCTGCCACGCCGCCCTCCTCCAGCGCGCCCACCGCCCTGGTGGGGGGCGGCGCCCCGTCCTGCCCGCCGAAACCCGAGCCACGGCCGCGCCAACCTGGTCAGCGGCCGAACTTCTCGATCGCGTCGGGGGTCACCGGGGTGAAGAAGTTGACCAGGTTGCCGTCGGGGTCGCGGAAGAGCAGGGCTCGGTTACCCCAGGGCATGGTCGTGGGCTCGTTCACGAGGTCCTCCACCACATCCTTCAGCTTCTCGTAGAGCGCGTCCACGTCTGCCACGAGGAACTCGATGATCACGGTGTGGTTGTCGGCCGGGCGGGCCGATCCCGGCGCGAACAGTGCGACGGTGCGGGTACTGCCGATCGCCAGCGTGCCGTGGGCGGTGCGCAGCTCGGCGAAGTCCTCGTTACCCCAGGCCGCCTGCACGCCGGTGATCTTCTCGTAGAAGCCGACCAGGCGGTTGATGTCGCCGGTGATGATGCGGATCGATACGAAATCCATGTCTTCTCCCTGCTCAGTACGGTTGGTACTGGTCTGTCGTCCGAACGCTAACTCGAATACTGGACAGGTCTGGTCCAGTATTCGAGTTAGGTTCAGAACGTGGCACGACCGACAGCCCAGGTGCTCGCACTGCTGGGGCTCCTGCAGTCCGGCGGCGTCCGGACGATGGCCGAGCTTGCCGAGCGCCTCGGTGTCGAGCCGCGCACAGTGCGGCGCTACGTGAGTCACCTGGTCGACCTCGACGTGCCAGTGGAGTCGGTGCGCGGTCGCTACGGCGGCTATCGGCTCGCCGCCGGCTATCGTCTGCCGCCGCTGATGTTCAGCGACGACGAAGCCGTGGCCGTCCTCCTCGGCCTGGTTGCCGGCCGCCGTGCCGGGTTGGCGACGGCCACCGGTACGGCGGGCGAGACCGCCGCCGCGAAGATCCGGCGCGTCCTGCCGTCGCGGATCGCGGACCGGCTGGACGCCGTACTCCAGTCCCTCGCCTTCACCACCGAACCTGGCGACTTCCCTGCGCCGCAGACAGACGTCCTACTCACGGTCGCCGAGGCGGTCCGCCAGCACCGGCCCATTTCACTGCAGTACACCTCGCGCGACGGCAGGCGTAGCGTCCGCGCGCTGCATCCGTTCGGGCTGGTCAACCATGCGGGCCGGTGGTATGTCACCGGGGTCGATCCGGATATCGGTGAGGATCGAACCCTTCGGCTCGACCGCATCGCGGACGCGAGAACGCTGTCCGGCTCGTTCGAGCCGCCGGTTGGGAACGATCCCGCAGGACACCTCCTCACCTCGATGGCACAGGCGCCGTACCAGCATGCGGTGTCGCTGCGGATACAGGGAACACGTGAGCAGATCCGCAGGCAGCTACCGGCCAGCATCGCCGAGGTGCGAGAGGGTGCGGACGAAGGCTGGCAGGACGTGGAGATCCGGGCAGCGAGCCTCGACTGGCTACCCGCTGTGCTCGCCGCGCTCGACCTGCCGTTCGTCATCGAACGCCCCGACGAACTCCGCGACCGTGTCGTCGCACTCGCTGAGCGGTTGGCGGCCTCCGGACGACGTGAGTCGACCGGCAGCTAGGGCGAGTGTCGCTGGCGGGCTGTTGATCGAGACTTATTGACATGCCGCCAACAGCGCGCGAGGGTGGTGCACATGCCGACGCCCCCGCTCGACGGATCTCCCTCAGCCTGGCGCGAGCCCGAGCACGACGACCTTGCGGACCTGGCCCGCACCTTCTTCACCAAGGAGGTGCTGCCGCACACCGACCGCCTGCTGGCGCAGGGCCATCCGGACCGCGAGCACTACCGGCGCGCCGGTGAGCTGGGGCTGCTGGGCCTGTCCGTCCCGGAGGAGTACGGCGGCGGGGGCGGCCGGTTCACCCACGAGGCAGTGCTGCTGCACGAGCAGACGTACACCGGGGAGAGCAGCCTCGGGCTGGCCGTCCACAGTGGCATCGTCACCGGCTATCTGGTCGCGTACGGCAGCGAGGAGCAGAAGCGGCGGTGGCTGCCCGGCCTGTGCAGCGGTGAACTGGTCGGCGCGATCGCGATGACCGAGCCGGACGGCGGCTCCGATCTCCAGGCGATGCGGACCCGGGCGGTCCGCGACGGCGACGACTACCTGGTCACCGGCGCGAAGACGTTCATCACCAACGGCGGCCTGGCCGACCTGATCATCGTGGCCGTGAAGACCGACCCCGAGCAGCGGGCGGCAGGTGTCTCGCTGCTGGTCTGCGAGGTGAGCGGCGACCCGGAGGGCTTCCGTCGGGGCCGCCTGCTGTCCAAGATCGGGCTGCACGCCAACGACACCGCCGAGTTGTTCTTCGACGAGTTCCGGGTGCCGGCGGCCAACCTGCTCGGCGACGCCGAAGGGCTGGGCTTCATCCAACTCATGCGGCAGCTCCCGCAGGAACGGCTGGTCATCGGCGTCGGCGCGGTCGCGGCCATGGAACGGGCCGTCGAGCTGACCGTCGCGTACGCCAAGGAGCGCACCGCCTTCGGCAAGACGCTGATGGGCCACCAGAACACCCGGATGGTGCTCGCCGAGTGCGCCACCCGCACCCGGGTCAGCCGGGTCTTCCTGGACGACTGCATCGTCCGGCACACGCGCGGCGACCTGGACGCGGCGACCGCGGCCATGGCGAAGTCCTGGCTCACCGACGGGCAGTGCGAGGTCATCGACAGGTGTCTGCAGCTGTTCGGCGGCTACGGCTACACGACGGAGTACCCGATCGCCCGGATGTACGCCGACGCCCGGGTCCAGAAGATCTACGGCGGCACCAACGAGATCATGAAGGAGTTGATCGCCCGTGCCCTCTGAGGCGTACGTCTATGACGCGGTCCGCACCCCGCGCGGACGCGGCCGGGACACCGGCGCGCTGCACGGGGTCAAGCCGATCTCGCTGGTGGTCGGCCTGATCGACGCGTTGCGCGAGCGCAACCCCGGCCTGGACGTGGGCCGTCTGGAGGATCTGCTGCTCGGCATCGTGACCCCGGTCGGCGAACAGGGCGGCGACCTGGCACGCGCCGCCGCGCTGCTGGCCGGGCTGCCCGACGAGGTGGGCGGGGTGCAGCTCAACCGGTTCTGCGCCTCCGGACTGGAGGCGGTCAACTCGGCCGCCGCGCGGGTCCGCTCCGGCTGGGAGCATCTGCTGCTCGCCGGCGGGGTCGAGTCGATGTCCCGGGTGCCGATGGGCTCCGACGGCGCGGCCTGGGCCACCGATCCGCAGACCGCGCTTGCCACCTCCTTCGTACCGCAGGGCGTCAGCGCCGACCTGATCGCCACCCTGGAGGGCTTCACCCGCGACGACGTGGACGGCTACGCGCTGCGGTCACAGGAGCGGGCCGCCAAGGCCTGGGCCGGTGGGCACTTCGCGCGCTCGGTGGTGCCGGTCCGTGACGGCAACGGGCTGGACATCCTCGCCGTGGACGAGCACCCGCGCCCGGAGAGCACCCGGGAAGGGCTGGCCCGGCTGACCCCGTCCTTCGCCACCATGGGCGAGGCCGCCGGCTTCGACGCGGTCGCCCTGCAGAAGTTCCACTGGTTGGAGGCCATCGACCACGTCCACCACGCGGGCAACTCGTCCGGCATCGTGGACGGCGCCGCGCTCGTACTGATCGGCTCGGAGCAGGTGGGCCGGGACCTCGGCCTGACCCCGCGGGCCCGGATCGTCAGCGCGGCGGTCACCGGTGCGGACCCGACGCTGATGCTGACCGGCCCGATCCCGGCCACGCACAAGGCGCTCGCCGTCGCCGGGCTGACAGTCGACGACATCGACCTGTTCGAGATCAACGAGGCGTTCGCCGCAGTGGTGCTCAAGTACGTCCGCGACCTGGGCCTCGACCCCGACGCGGTGAACGTCAACGGTGGCGCGATCGCGCTCGGCCACCCACTCGGCGCGACCGGGGCGATGCTGCTCGGCACGGCGTTGGACGAGTTGGAGCGCCGCGACCTGCGCCGCGCCGTGGTGACCCTCTGCATCGGCGGCGGCATGGGCGTCGCCACCGTTCTCGAACGCTGCTGACCCGGGGGACGACCATGACCAACACCATTCGGTACGACCGCGACGCCGACGGCATCGTCACGCTCACCCTGGACGACCCCGACCAGTCCGCCAACACCATGAACCGGGCGTACGCCGCGTCGATGAGAGCCGCACTGGACCGGCTGGAGGCCGAACGCGATCTCGTCGGCGTGATCGTGACAAGCGCCAAGTCCACCTTCTTCGCCGGTGGCGACCTGCCGGAGATGGTCCGGGCCACCCGCGCCGACGCGCCCGAACTGACCGAGCTGCTCCACACCATCAAACGGGACCTGCGTCGGCTGGAGACGCTCGGCCGACCGGTGGTCGCCGCGGTCAACGGCTCCGCGCTCGGCGGTGGCCTGGAGATCGCGCTCGCCTGCCACCACCGGATCGCGCTGGACGTGCCGGACAGCCGGCTCGGGCTGCCCGAGGTGACCCTGGGCCTGCTGCCCGGGGCCGGCGGCGTCACCCGGACGGTACGGATGCTCGGCCTGGCCACGGCGCTGACCACGGTCCTGCTCACCGGCCGACGGATGCGCCCGGCCGACGCGCTGGCCGCCGGGCTGGTCGACGAGGTGGTGGCCACCGAGGCGGAGCTGCTGGACCGGGCCCGCGACTGGATCGCCGCCAACCCGCAGGCCAGCCAGCCGTGGGATCGGCCGGGCTACCGGATGCCCGGCGGCACCCCGGCCAGCCCCTCGTTGGCCGCCCAACTGCCGGCCTTCCCGGCCACGCTGCGCAAGCAGCTCAAGGGTGCCCGGCTACCCGCACCGGAGGCGATCCTGGCGACCGCCGTCGAGGGCGCGCAGGTCGACCTGGAGACCGCGTTCACCGTGGAGACCCGGCACCTGATCGGCCTGCTCACCGGGCAGGTCGCCAAGAACATGATCGGTGCCTTCTTCTTCGACCTGAAGGCCGTCAACGGCGGCGCGGCCCGACCGACAGACGTGCACGCCCCGCCGGTACACCGGGTGGCGGTGCTCGGCGCCGGCATGATGGGCGCGGGCATCGCGTACGCCTGCGCCAGCGCCGGGTTGGACGTGGTGGTCAAGGACGTCACACCGGAGGCCGCCGGTCGGGCGCGGGCGCACGCCGAGCGGTTGCTGGCCCGCACGGTACGCAAGGGCCGCGCGACGGAGACGGACGCCCGAGCCGTGCTGGACCGCATCACCACCACCGCCCAGGTGGACGCGTTGGCCGGCTGCGACGTGGTGATCGAGGCGGTCTTCGAGGACCCGGCGCTGAAGAAGGCGGTCTTCGCCGAGGTGCTGCCGGTGGTGGCACCGGGCGCGCTGCTCGCCTCCAACACCTCCACCCTGCCGATCACCGGGCTGGCCGAGGGAGTGGACCGGCCGGCCGACTTCATCGGCATGCACTTCTTCTCCCCGGTGGACCGGATGCCGCTGCTGGAGATCGTGGTCGGCGCGCGAACCAGCGACGCCGCCCTGGCAAGGGCGTTCGACCTGGGCCGGCGGATCGGCAAGACCCCGATCGTGGTCAACGACGGTCGGGGCTTCTTCACCAGCCGGGTGATCGGTCGGTTCCTGGACGAGGCGGTCGGCATGGTCGCCGAGGGCGTCCCCGCCGCGTCGGTGGAGCAGGCCGCGTTGCAGGCCGGCTACCCGACCGGGCCCCTCGCGCTGGCCGACGAGGTCAGTCTCACCCTGATCCAGCGGATCCGCCGCCAGTTCGAGGCGGCCAGCGAGGAGTACCTGCCGCTGCCCGCGCACCGGCTCGTGGACGAGCTCGTCGACGCGTACGACCGGTCGGGGCGTACCGCCGGTCGGGGCTTCTACTCCTACGACGACGGCACCCGCGGCCGGTTGTGGCCCGGCCTCGCCGACCTGGTCACCGACGCCGGCCGGGCGGTGCCGTTCACCGACCTCCAGGAGCGGATGCTCTTCGCCGAGGCGCTGGACGCGCTGCGCTGCCTCGACGAGGGGGTGCTGCGCACCGAGACCGACGCCAACATCGGCTCGCTCTTCGGCATCGGCTTCCCCGCCTGGACCGGCGGGGTCATCCGCTACGTCCGGCAGTACGCGGGCGGTCCCGCCGGTTTCGCGGCCCGCGCCGCCGAGCTGGCCGAACGGTACGGTGACCGGTTCACGCCCCCGGCCGACCTGGTCGACCGACTCGCGGCCCACCCCGTCGAACCGGTGGGCGTCGCGTGACGGCGGCGCGCGGTGGGCCGTTGGCCGGGGTGCGGGTGGTGGAGTTGGCCAGCCTCGCGCCGGCGCCGTTCGGCTGCATGGTGCTCGCCGACCTCGGCGCGGACGTGGTGCGGGTGGACCGACCGGGAGGCCCGGGTGCGGGGCGGCTGGCCGCGCCGACCGGTGGGCCGTTGCAACGCGGCCGGCGGGTGACCGCACTGGACCTGAAGTCCCCGGCCGGCGTGGCGGACCTGCTGCGCCTCGCCGAGCGCGCGGACGTGCTGGTCGAGGCGTACCGGCCGGGGGTCGCCGAACGGCTCGGCTTCGGCCCGGAGGTCTGCCAGGCCCGCAACCCCCGACTGGTGTACGCGCGGATGACCGGCTGGGGTCAGGACGGCCCGCTGGCGGCCCGCGCCGGGCACGACATCGACTACATCGCGGTGGCGGGGGCGTTGGAGCCGCTGGGTCGGGTCGGCGAGCGCCCGTACCCGCCGATGAACCTCCTCGCCGACTTCGCCGGAGGGGGCATGCTGCTCGCCGTCGGCGTGTTGGCCGCGCTGCTGGAACGGGAACGCTCCGGCGTCGGCCAGGTGATCGACGCGGCCATGGTGGACGGGTCGGCGCTGCTCACGTCGTTCCTGCACGGGCTGCTCGGCAGTGGCCTGTGGTCCGCGCCGCGCGGGCGCAACCTGTTCGACGGCGGCGCGCCGTTCTACGACACGTACGCCACCGCCGACGGTGGATTCATGGCCGTCGGCGCGGTGGAACCGGCCTTCTACGCCGTACTCCTCAGTGGCCTCGACCTCGCCGACGACCCGGACCTGCCCGCCCAGTACGACCCGAGCGGCTGGAACGAGCTGCGCCGGCGCTTCACCGAACGGTTCGCCGAGCGGACCCGGGACGAGTGGACGGCGGTCTTCACCGACCTGGACGCCTGCGTCGCGCCGGTGCTCGCCCCCGGTGCGGCGCACCAACACCCGCACAACGCCGCGCGGGGCACCTTCGTCGAGGTCGGCGGCGAGATCCAACCGGCCCCGGCACCTCGCTTCGACCGTACGCCGGCCGACCGACCAACCCCGGCTCCGGACCCGGCGAGGGACGTCCAGCCGGCGGCGGCGATTCTCGACACCTGGCCGCGACGGACCTGACGGCTCTGCAGGTCCCGGAAAGTGATGGCAGGCTCGGCAGAGCCGGATCCCGGCCGGGACGGCAGCCACCTCTTCCAGGGAGTCGACGAGCATGGCCACGGACCTGTGGAAGGGCCACATCAACGGAATCCTCTACGGAATCCAGTTCGAGCAGGTGCTCGACGACTCGGTGGTGGCCTGGGTCGCCCGTGGCGTGATCGACGGGCGCTACCCGGGCGACCGGACCGCGACGCTGGACGCACTGGACCAGGCGCTGCGCTCGGAGGTCCCGCTCAACGACGAGATCGAAACCCGGCACAGCGAGGAGAGCATCCGCACGTTCATCCAGCGCCTCTCCGCCGCCCTCCAATCGCGCATCTCCGACCCCCGGCCCCGTTGATCAAGAGCTTCCCGCAAACCTCTTGGCCAACGGACGGAGGCGGTGCGGGTGCTGGTGGTACCAGGTGGCGAAGAGGGCTACCGCCAGGAGCAGCTCAGCCAGGTCACCGCCGTAGTACATGAGCTGGGCGGCGGCCCGCAACGCCTCCGGATCCGGGTTGTCGAGGCCGGGCGGAAGGATGCCGGCCCGCGCGTACAGGTACTTGGCCAGCACGGCGTGGCCGGCCGCCGCACCGAGTAACGCGCCGACCCGTACCGCCAGCCCCGGCCGGCGCGGCGCCGGATCCGGCCCGGCCAGGGACCAGGCGAAGAGGTAGCCGGCGGCCAGGTAGTGCAGGTGTACGGCGTGGTGCAGCACGGGCTGCCGCTCGGCCGCCGCGTACAGCGGGGTGAGCAGCACCAGCGCCAGCCCACCCGTGCTGAGCAGCGCTGCGGTCACCGGGTGCGCGATCAGGTGCAGCGGGCGAGCGCGCAGCGACCGGCCCACCGTCCGGCGTACCGGTGTGGGCGCGACCCGCAGCAGCAGGGTGACCGGGGCGCCGAGCACCAGCCCGAGCGGGGCCAGCATGCCGAGCAGCAGATGCTGCGTCACGTGCCCGCGCGGGTCGTCCGGGAGCTGCGCCAACGGCCCGACGGCGACCGCCAGCATTGTGCACCCGACCAGCCAGGCGGCGGTACGCCGGTGGTCCCAACCCCGGGGGTCACGCACGGCGGCCAGCAGGTAGCCGCCGGCCAGCAAGGCGACCGGGAACAGCGGGAGCCAGGCCGGCCCACCCGCCGCGTGCCCGCCGTGCGCGAGCGCGGGCGGCACGGCCACCGTCATCGGCGGCGCTCGCGCCTTCGGGCGCGCCGGACCAGCAGGGCGCCGGCCAGCAACAGCGCCGCGCCGGCCACGTTCCACACCACGTCGTACGGCACGAGGTGCACCCCGTAACGGATCTGGTGCAGCCGCAGGACCTTGTGGTCGATCAGCCCGTCGAAGAGCTGGAACCCGCCGGCGCCGAGCAGGAAGCCACCCCAGGCGAGCCGGGCCGACAGGGCGTGCCGCCGGCGCAGGTCGGCGAACCAGAAGAACCCACCGACCAGGGCGATCACCTCGGCGGCGTGCAGCAGCCCGTCCGAGAGCAGCGCCACCGCGGGGGTCGACCGGTCGTAGAAGTGGTGCCAGGCCAGCAACTGGTGGAAGACGATCTCGTCCACCGCCGCCATGGTCGCGATGCCGAGCAGGACGCCGGCGAGCGCCGAGGCACGTACGTCCGGCACGTCGGCGGTGCGCCCACTCGGCAGGCTCGAACCGACCACCACACACCTCACATCCGCCAGCCAAGGCCCAAAATACCCCAAACCGACGAGTCGCGGCCACCACGGCCCGCGTGGCGACGTGCCCACGCCAAGGTCAACACGAGATTGGCAAAACCGGGGTGTCCAGCCCCGCCGGATGCCCCGGTTTCAAGAAACCCGTGTTGATCAAGCACGCGGCGGGCGCGGCGGCAACATCGCCGTTTCGTGCTTCCGGGGCCTCGCGCGGCATGATCATGGAGCTGGGGCGGGTCGGGCAGCCTCGCCGGCAGCGGAACCCGAGAAGGAGGTGCCCGTGCCGGACGCGGACGAACTTGTCGCCAACGCACTCGCGGCGGTGCGCGGCACCGACGTACGGCAGGCCGAACGGCAGCTGGACCAGCTGATGGTCGGCACCGGCGCGGCGGACGGCACCACGGCGGTGGACGCGGCGCTGGTGCGTCGCCTGGTCCGCGGCCTGGCGCGGCTCTGGCCGCGCGGCTGGCAGCCGGTCGACGTGGACCGGATCACCGCGCGGCGGCTCGACGCCCGCGCGGCGCGGCTGGTCCGCGACGCGATGGCCGTGCAGCGGCGCGCGCAGTCGGATCCGGTCCCGGCCTGGTTCGACGAGCAGTTGCGGGCGTTGGCCGCCGAGGTGCGGGCGGACGACGAAAAGGTGCTGTCCGGCTGGTCCGCCCGCGAGGCGCTGGACCGGGTCGACGCGCTCCGCGCGGCCGTGGACGTCCTCGCGCTCGTGGAGAGCCTGCCGCCGATCGCGGTGCTGCGCCCGCCACCCGGGTCGAGCGGGGCGGCGCTCCCCCGCACGGCCGGTACGGCGCGCAGCGGGTCGCCGATGCTGGACCGGGTACGGGCGCTGCTGGCCAAGGCCGAGTCGACGACCTTCCCGGCCGAGGCGGAGGCGCTGACCGGTAAGGCGCAGGAGCTGATCGCCCGGCACAGCATCGACGAGGCGCTGCTGGCCGCCGGGTCGGAGCGCGGCGACGTGCCCGGCGGGGTACGCCTGAGCACCGACACCCCGTACGCGGGCGCGAAGGCACTGCTGGTGCAGGAGGTGGCGGCGGCGAACAGGTGTGAGGCGGTCTGGTCCGACGATCTCGGCTTCGCCACCGTGCTGGGCTGGCCGGCCGATCTGGTGGCGGTGGAGTTGCTCTACACCTCGCTGCTGGTGCAGGCCACCGCGGCCATGTTGCGGGGTCGGGCCGAGCGGCGGGCGGGGTCGGGGCGGCGGACGAAGGTCTGGGACGAGTCGTTCCTCAACGCGTTCGCGCTGCGGATCGGCGAGCGGTTTCGCGCGGCAACCGAGGCGGCCACCGACGCGGCGGACCGGGCGGCGGCCGAGACGGCCGGGGCGGAGCGGCTGTTGCCGGTGCTCGCCGCCCGGGGCGAGGCGGTCCGGGAGCGGCTGGACACGCTCTTCCCGGGCGTCACCCGGCACCGACTCAGCGTGCGCGACGCCGAGGGCTGGTCGTCGGGCACCTCGGCCGCCGACCGGGCGTCGTTGGACGTCGGCGGCGGGCGCAAGCCCCGCCAGGTGCCCGGCCGACCCGATCGGCGCTGAGCCACCTCGCGCCGAACCGATCGGCGCCGAGCCACCCGGCGTGGGACCGCCACCGGCGGAGATATCTGCGATTTCCTTCGGTACGCCGTAGGGATCGGGTTGTCGGCTCCGACCCTCCGGTGAGTCCCGCCCCGACCGGGGTGCGACCAGAGCCTGAGGAGCGTCGCCGTGAAGTACATGCTGCTGATCTGGAACCGGCCCGGCTTCACCGAGGAGCTTTCCGAGCAGGACCGCACCGCCCTGTTCGGGGAGGTCGACGAGATCATGAAGGAGTTGACCGAGACCGGCGAGTTGATCGGCGGCCAGGCGCTGGCCAATCCGTCGCAGACGTTGACGGTCCGGGCCGTCGACGGCCGGGCCGAGGTCATCGACGGGCCGTTCATGGAGAGCAAGGAGCAGTTCGCCGGTTACCTGGCTGTCGACTGCGACAGCCCGCAGCGGGCCGCCGAGATCGCCGCCCGTTGGCCGGACGTGCGCTTCGGCGGCGCGATGGAGGTCCGCCCGATCATGGACGAGGCCGGAGCAGAGATGTGACAGACGACCGGACGGTCGAGGATCTGCTGCGCACTGTCGCGCCGCAGGTCCTCGGCCTGCTGGTCCGCCGGCACGGCCAGTTCGACAGGTGCGAGGACGCGGTCCAGGAGGCGCTGCTCGCCGCCGCGACACAGTGGCCCGCGCAGGGCGTACCGGACAGTCCGCGCGCGTGGCTGCTCACCGTGGCCACCCGCCGGCTCACCGACGAGTGGCGCAGCGAGAGCGCCCGCCGCGACCGCGAGCTGGCGGTGGCGCTGCGCGAGCCGGCGTACGCCGCGGTGGCGCCACCGGCCGACGCGGAGCCCGCGGCGGCGGACGCCGACGACACCCTCACCCTGCTGTTCCTCTGCTGCCACCCGGCGTTGACCGGGTCGGCGCAGGTGGCGCTCACCCTGCGGGCGGTCGGCGGTCTCAGCACCGCCCAGATCGCCCGGGCGCACCTGCTGCCGGAGGCGACGATGAGTCAACGGATCCGCCGGGCGAAGCAGCGGATCGAGGCCGCGGGGGCCCGGTTCACCATGCCGGGGCCGGCCGAGCGGGACGAGCGGCTGCGCACGGTGCTCCGGGTGCTCTACCTGATCTTCAATGAGGGCTACACCGCGTCCAGCGGCCCGGACCTGCACCGGGCCGAGCTGACCGGCGAGGCGATCCGGCTGACGCGCGTCCTGCACGGGCTGCTGCCCGACGACGGCGAGGTGGCCGGGTTGCTGGCGTTGATGCTGCTCACCGATGCGCACCGGGCGGCTCGGCTGGGCCCGGACGGTGAGTTGGTGCCGCTCGCCGAGCAGGACCGCAGCCGGTGGGACGCCGCCGCCAGCGCGGAGGGGATCGCGTTGATCACCGATGCGTTGACCTGGTCGCCGCCCGGCCCGTACCAATTCCAGGCCGCGATCGCCGCGGTGCACGCCGAGGCGCCGACGGCGGCGGAGACGGACTGGCGGCAGATCGTCGCCCTCTACCGGCTGTTGGCCCGGATCTCGCCGAACCCACTTGTCACCCTCAACCAGGCGGTGGCGGTTGCCATGGTGGACGGGCCCCGGGCCGGGTTGGCCCTGCTCACGTCCCTGGACGCCGACGACCGCACCGCCGGGCACCACCGGCTCGCCGCCGTCCGGGCGCACCTGCTGGAGCTGGCCGGGGAGGCTGGCGCGGCGCGGAACGCGTACCTGGCGGCGGCCCGGGGCACCACGAGTCGGCCCGAGCAGCGGTACCTGGAGCTGAAGGCCGCTCGACTGGCGGGAGTGCGACGGCCGCCGACCGCCGGGCAGCTCTGACCCCGGCGGCCGGCGGCGGCGCGGTCACTCGTCGGGGTCGACGGCCGGGCAGGTGGTGCCCCGGGCCGGCACCTTCTGGTCGATCAGGTAGGCGTCGACGGCCCGCTCGACACACGGGCTGGTGGTGTAGCTGCCGTGCCCCCACCCTTCGTAGGTGAGCAGCACGCCGTGCCGGCCCAACTGCCGCGCCACGTTCGTGGCCCAGTTGTACCCGCTGGCCGGGTCGTGCACGGTGGCGGCGATCAGCAGCGGCACGTCGGTGCGTACCCGCAGGCGGTGCTGCGGGTTGGCGACCGGCGTCGGGGTGCCCAGGCAGGTCGCGAGGGCGAACACCGCCGTCGGATACCGCAGGTCGGGCGCGAGCCGGGCCACCCGGCGCAGGTGTCCGTCGTACTCCCGGTAGTCCCGGACGGGCAGGCTCCAGTCCTGGCAGAAGACCGCGAAGGGGTACGCCGCCACGGCGTCGCCGGTCGACGGTCCGGCGCTTCGCCCGGTGGTTGGGGCTTCCAGGTCTTGCAACCACTCGGCGAGCCCCGGCCACCGCGAGGTGTCGTAGAACTCCCGGTGGGTGAGCCGGCTCAACTCGAACGGGGTCAGCACGACCCCGGGCCGTTTCGGGTCGGTGAGCGTGCCTGCCTCGGCGCGGCCGCGCAATCCCTCCCAGAGCGCCCGGAAGTCCCGGCCGTGCAGGGCGCAGGCGGTGGACCTGTCACACCAGGCGACGAACTCGTCGAACGCGTCCTGCGAGGTGACGGCCTGGGTGTCCAGGAACGCGCGGGTGCCGACGCTGTGGTCCACCGCGGCCTCCAGCACCATGGCCCGGACCCGGTGCGGGAACAGTTCGGCGTACTGCTCACCGAGCAGGGTGCCGTACGAGCTGCCATGGAAGGTCAACTGCCGCTCGCCGAGCGCGGCGCGGATCGCGTCCAGGTCGCGGGCGGCGCTGATGGTGTCCACGTGGTCGTAGAGCGGCCCGGTGCGGGCCCGGCAGTCGGCCCGCAGCAGCGCGTTGCCGGCCAGTGTGGCGTCGAACTGGGCCTGGTCGGCGATCAGTTGCGGCTGCTGGGCGAGCAGGGCCCGGGAGCAGACCACCGGGTTGCTGCCGCCGGTGCCGCGCGGGTCGAAGCCGACGATGTCGAACCGACGGCGCAGGTCGGCGCTGAACCGGGAGCTGCCGTTGACCACCCGCTCGACGCCACTGTCACCCGGGCCGCCGGGGCCGAAGACCAGCGCACCCTCTCGGGTGGCCGGCTTGGCGACCCGGCGGGCCAGCGCCAGGTCGAAGCGCTCTCCCCGGGGCCGGTCCCAGTCGACCGGCAGGGACAGGGTGCCGCACTCGGCGGAGTCGTCGGCGGCACAGGGATGCCAGTCGATCGTGGGGTGGGCGGCGGCCGGGCTCGCCGGGGTCAGCCCGGCGGCCGTGAGGGCCAGGGCGACCGCCCAGCCGACTGCGGATTTGCGTACACGCAGCATGGAGTGCTGTCCTCTCCTCGAAGGAGCGTTGCCGGTGAAACTCGCCCACCGGGCGAGGTGATGCTGCTTCCACCCGGGCCGTCGAGTAGCCGCTCGACGGCCCGGGGCCTTCGGCCGTGGTCAGTCGACCTCGACCAGGACGCGTTCGACACTTGTCATCCGGGTCTCCATCCCGGCGAGCCGGCCGTCCATCGCCGCGAGCAGTCGGGCGTTCTCCGCCTGCGCCTGGGCGGCCGTCTCGGCGAGCTGGCGGTAGTCGTCCGCGCGGGACGCCTCGTAGCGGGCCCGCCGGGTCTTGGCTAGCTGCACGATGGTCACCGTGGCCACGCTGACCAGGAAGGCGAAGATGCCGATCGCGCCGACCACCTCGGTCCAGTCGTGCTCGCTCATCGGTCCGCTCCTGGTTGCTCGGCCGAGTCGGGCACGGTCAGCGTCTCGGCCGCCGCCGCGATGATCTCGGGGGTGAGGGTGAGCACGAACGGCTGCACCTCGTAGTAGTTCATGGCCTTCCCGTCCTCCGACAACTCCAGGCTCGCGGTGACCAGCCCGGCCGCCGCCAGCTTCCGTAGGTGGACCTGCAACAGCGCTCGGCTGATGCCCAGTTGCCGGGCCAGCCCGCTGACGTAGGCGCGCTCGCGGGCCAGCGCGGCGACGATTCGCAGCCGGTGCGGGTTGGCCAACGAGGCCAGCACCCGCACCAGGTCGTCGCCGATCGGCGATGGGGCACTGCTCACAACCGGCCCTCGCACATGCAAAGAGAAGCTAGCAGGTATGCCCGCGCGGCGGTACGGACCGAGGGCGGAATCAGGGGGTTCTCAGGGTCACCGGAAAGGCCGGACACACAGACACGCCGGGCCGGTGAATGATCACCGGCCCGGCGTGCGGGTACGTCGTACGTCAGCTCTTGAAGGCGTCCTTGATCTTCTCGCCGGCCTGCTTGAGCTTGGCCGTGGACTGGTCAGTGCGACCCTCGGCCTCGAGCTGCTCGTTATCGGTGGCGCGACCAGCGCCTTCCTTCAGCTTGCCGGCCGCGTCCTCGGTGGCGTTGTTGATCTTGTCGTCGATACCCATTGCCAACCTCCATTGCAAGCGTCGCTACGACAGGACCAGTACCCCCACCGTCGGCGGTCCAACCATTACCGCCGTCACAGTCCGCCACCGCCCGCCGGGCGGAACCGGCGCAGCCGCAGACTGTTGGCCACCACGAAGACCGAGGACAACGCCATCGTGGCTCCGGCGATCATCGGGTTGAGCAGCCCGGCGGCGGCCAACGGCAGGGCCGCCACGTTGTAACCGAACGCCCAGAACAGGTTGCCGCGGATGATGCCGAGCGTGCGTCGGGACAACCGGATGGCGTCCACGGCGGCGTCCAGGTCGCCCCGGACGAGGGTGAGGTCGGACGCCTCGATCGCCACGTCGGTGCCGGTGCCCATCGCCAACCCCAGGTCGGCCTGGGCCAGCGCCGGGGCGTCGTTGACCCCGTCGCCGACCATCGCCACCGACCGCCCCTGCGCCTGGAGCCGCTTGACCACGTCGACCTTGCCGGCCGGCAGCACCTCGGCGATCACCTCGTCGATGCCCACCTCGGCGGCGATCGCCCGGGCCACCGTGGTGTTGTCTCCGGTCAGCAGGATCGGGGTGAGCCCCAGCGCCCGCAGTCGGGCCACCGCCGCCCGGCTGGTCGGCCGGACCACGTCGGCGACCGCGAGCACGCCCCGGGCCCGCCCGTCCCAGCCCGCGACGATCGCCGTACGGCCGGCGGCCTCCGCGGCAGCGACGGCCGACTCGACCTCCGGCGGCACCTCGATCTCGCGCTCGCGCAGCAGCCGGGCCCGACCGACGAGCACGGCCCGCCCGTCGACGGTGCCGGTCACGCCCAGCCCTTCGAGGTTGCGGAAGCCCGTCACCGGGGGCAGCGACCCCGTCTCGCTCGCACCCGCCGCGACCGCTCGGGCGATCGGGTGCTCGGAGGCGGCCTCCACCGCCCCGGCGAGCCGGAGCAGCTCGGCCCGCTCCGCACCACTCGACGGCACCACGTCCACCAGGGTCATCCGGCCGGTCGTCACGGTGCCGGTCTTGTCCAGCACCACGGTGTCCACCCGGCGGGTGGACTCCAGCGCTTCCGGCCCCTTGATCAGCACACCCAGTTGGGCACCTCGACCGGTGCCGACCAGCAGCGCGGTCGGGGTGGCCAGGCCGAGCGCGCAGGGGCAGGCGATGATCAGCACGGCGACGGCGGCGGTGAACGCGGCAGTCGGGCCGGCCCCGGTGCCGAGCCACCAGCCGAGCGTGCCGACGGCCAGGGTGATGACGATCGGCACGAAGACACCGGAGATCCGGTCCGCCAGCCGCTGCACGGCCGCCTTGCCGCTCTGCGCCTGCTCGACCAGGTCGGCCATCCGGGCGAGCTGGGTGTCCGCGCCGACCCGGGTGGCGCTGACGATGAGCCGTCCGCCCGCGTTGATGGTGGCGCCGACCACGCCGTCCCCCGGGCCGACCTCGACCGGCACCGACTCACCGGTGAGCATGCTGGCGTCGACGGCGGAGGTGCCCTCCTCGACCACCCCGTCGGTGGCGATCTTCTCACCGGGTCGGACCACGAACCGGTCGCCGACGACGAGCCGATCCACCGGGATCAGGGTCTCCACCCCGTCGCGCAGCACCGCCACCTCCCTGGCGCCGAGCGCGAGCAGGGCGCGCAGGGCCGCACCGGCGGTCCGCTTGGATCGGGCCTCGAAGTAGCGACCGGCCAGGATGAAGACCGTCACCCCGGCGGCCGCCTCCAGGTAGATGTTGCCGGCGCCGTCGGTGCGGGTGATGGCGAAGCGGAACGGGTGCGTCATCCCGGGCATGCCGGCGTCACCGAGGAAGAGCGCCCAGAGCGACCAGCCGAACGCGGCAAGCGTGCCGAGCGAGACCAGCGTGTCCATCGTCGCCGCACCGTGCCGCAGGTTGGTCCAGGCGGCCCGGTGGAACGGCAGCCCACCCCAGACCACCACCGGGGCGGCCAGGGTCAGCGACAGCCACTGCCAGTAGTCGAACTGCCAGGCCGGGACCATCGCCAGCAGGACCACCGGCACGCTGAGGGCCACCGAGACCCAGAGCCGGGTACGCGGACCGCGCAGCGGATCCGCCGGCTCCTCGGCCGTCGGCGCGGCCGGCAGCGCCGCCGTGTACCCGGTCTTGCGCACGGTCTCGATCAGGTCGTCCGGGGTGACGCCGTCGGCGTACCGGACGGACGCCTTCTCGGTGGCGTAGTTGACGGCGGCGCTCACCCCGTCCATCCGGTTGAGTTTCTTCTCGATCCGGGCGGCGCAGGCGGCGCAGGTCATCCCGCCGATCGCCAACTCGATCCGGTTGGGTGCCTCGGGCAGCGGTCTGCTGGTGGTGGTCATCGTCTTCGTCCCGTCAGTTGTGCCCGTGCCCGGGCGTGCCGTGGTCGGCACCGCCGCTCGGCGCGGGTCCGCTCGGGTTGCTCCCGGCCGGCGGGGCGTCGGCCGGCGGGGTGCCGGTCACGACTGTGAACTCGGCGGTGTGCACCGCCCCGCCGTGCCGGAAGTCGAGGTAGAGCCGGTAGCTCCCGGTCGAGGGCACGTCGGCGAGGAAGGTGACGGCCGGGCCGGGTTGGGTCCGCCCGTCGCCGGGCGTCCCGTCCGGGTGCACGTGCAGGTACGCGAGGTCACCCCGGCGCAGTGCCACCAGGTGCCCGTACGCGCCCAGGTAGGGCTCCAGGTCGGTGACCGGCCGCCCGTCCCGGCTGACGGTGAGGGTGAGCGGCGAGGTGCGGCCGGGCTGCGGCGCGCCGGTCAGGGTGACCGTGTAGCCGTCAACGGTGGTGCTTGTCGCCGGGGCGGGCAACTGTCGTTCGGTCAGCGCACCGGGCACTGTCACGTCCACGCCGAGCGTCAGCGGCTCACCCCCGGTCGGGGTGAAGTCGGCGAACGCCCGCCACTGCCCGGGGCCGGCCAGCGGTGTGCCGACCCGCCAGGTGCCGTCCGCGCCCAGGTCGGGGTGCACGTGCCGGAAACCGGACAGGTCCCGGCGGGCCACGATCAGGTGCATCCGCCTGTCGTGTGCCACGTCGTACCGGGTCACCGGCTGGCCGTCCGGACCGGTGATCCGGAAGGCGAACTGGTCGGCCGGGGCGGCGACCGGGGCGAGGGTGTAGCCGCGGTCGGAGACGAGCAGCCCACCGGGAATCCGGTCGGCCGGCTCGCCGCGTTCTTCAGTCGTGTGGACGGCGTCGCCGTCATGCCGGCCCTCGACGACCGGGGTGCGGTCGGCCACCCGGCCGACCGTGTAGGTGGCGCCGAAGATCGCCGCGAGGCCGGCAGCGAATCCGGCGAGTCTCGTCACGGTACGCATGCCGGCGCCCGCGCTCACGCGTCGACGAGGTCGTAGCCGGCCTCGTCGACGGCGGCCCGGACGACCTGCACGTCCAGCGGCTGCTCGCTGCTCACGTTGACCTGGCCGGTCGCGAGGTCGACCTGGACGTCTCGCACGCCCGCGATGGCGCCGACCTCGGCGCTCACCGCGCTGACGCAGTGCCCACAGGTCATGCCCTGCACCTGGAACGTGGTGTTGACCATCGGATCGTCTCCTTTGCCGTTACCGGTACCCGGTGGGGGTATCAGGTCCGGAAGCGACCGTACCATACCCCCCGGGGGTAGGCTATCCTGGTCGGCATGACCGCACCCACCCCGATCCGCGGGTACACCGCCAGCAAGGACCAGCTGCTCGCGCGGCTCCGCCGAGTCGAGGGCCAGGTCCGCGGCATCGAGAAGATGGTCGACGACGACCGCTACTGCATCGACGTGCTCACCCAGATCTCCGCGATCCAGGCCGCCCTCGACAAGGTGGCGCTGGGGCTGCTCGACGGACACGCCCGGCACTGCATGCACGAGGGGGCCGCCGAGGGGCGGGCCGACGAGATGGCCACCGAGATGATGGCGGCCGTCGGCCGGCTGATGAAGCGCGGCTGACCGCCCCGCACCCCGACGCCGGCACGCGGCGGTTCCCCGTCACGACCTGCGCCCCCGGGCCGGGCTGGTTAGCATTCCCCACGATGACCCCCCGCATGCCGCTGCGCGAACGGGCACCGGCGTCGCCACGCCGTGGCGTCGCCGCTGGCCACCCGGGCCGGGCACTGACCATCCGTGATCAGGTGGTCGCCGGTCAGCGATCCACCGCGTCTCCCGCCGCGATTCCACGGTGCGGATGAACCGACCGGCTCACTGACACGTACCCCGCACCGGATCGTTGGGAGTCTCGCCTTGGGTTCCGACCACACCCGCTCTGCTCCGTCCGCCCCGCCCCGGGTGCGGCGGCTCCTCGTCGTGACGGTGGTGCCCCTCTTCGTCGCCACCGTGCTCGCCGCGGCCCTGCTCTGGCCGCGCGGCGGGACACCGCAGACCGACGCCGGGGCGGACGTGCCGCGCTACGGCGGCACGGTGACCCGGGTGGTGACCGAGCCGTGCCCGCCGCTGCCGTCGAGCCCCGAGGGCACGCCCCGGGTCGGCGGCGGGCCGTGCGGCACTGTCGACGTCCGGGTGGACGACGGGCCGACCGCGGGTCAACAGGTCCGGACACCGATCCCCGACGGACCCGGCGCACCACGGGTCGAGGTCGGCGACGAGGTCATCCTCGTCGAGCTGACCGATCCCGTCGATCCCAGCACCAGCAACTGGAACATCGCCGAGCACCAGCGCGGCACCCCGATGCTGTGGCTGGCGGTGATCTTCGCCGCGGCGATCGTCGCGTTCGGTCGGTGGCGGGGTCTGGCCGCACTCGCCGGGTTGGCGGCCAGCTTCGCCATCCTGCTCACGTTCGTGCTGCCGGGCATCGGTGCCGGCAAGTCGCCCCTGCTGGTGGCGGTGGTCGGCGCGGCACTGATCATGTTCGTGGTGCTCTATCTGACGCACGGGGTCACCGCACAGACCTCGGTGGCGGTGCTCGGCACCCTGGGCAGCCTGGTGCTGACCGGGCTGCTCGCCACCATCGCCACGGCCGCGACCCACCTCACCGGCTTCGGCAGCGAGGACGCGACGACACTGTCGATGTTCCAGGCCGACGTGGACCTACACGGCCTGCTGCTCGCCGGGATCATCATCGGATCGCTCGGGGTGCTCGACGACGTGACGGTCACCCAGGCGGCCACCGTCACCGAGCTGGCGCACGCCAACCCCGGGCTGACCCGGTTGCAGCTCTACCGCGCCGCGACCCGGGTCGGCCGCGCGCACATCGCCTCCACTGTCAACACCATCGTGCTGGCGTACGCGGGCGCGTCGCTGCCCCTGCTGCTCCTGCTCACCGCCGACTCGCGGCCGATCGGGCAGATCCTCACCAGCGAGTTCCTCGCGCAGGAAATCGTCCGCAGCGCGGTCGCCACGCTCGGCCTGATCGCCGCCGTGCCACTGACCACCGGGCTGGCCGCGATCGTGACCGCCGCCGGACGCGCCGACGCCACACCGCCCGCCGACGCCGCCCGGCGGCCACCGGAGCCGGACCGGGCGGAGCCGCTGGCCGCCCTCAGCTCACCGCGAACCTCTCGACCCGACGAGCCGGAGCAGACCCGGACCCCACCCCCATCCACGGCCACCGACGGGTGGCCGGAGTCGAACAGGAGCACGGAAACGGCATGGTGACACTCCTCAGCGTGACCAGATCGGATCTCCACCCTGAGAACCGCGTCACTGATCACCCAGCGCTATGGCGAAATGACACTTTTGGTCGGCATCCAGGCGTAGCTCACGCAGTCGACTCTCGGGTAACCTCGCTGCCGGTTACCGATGAAGGCGCGAAGCGGCGCCTGCGGTGCCACCGCCCAATCGCCAACCGGCGAGCCGGGGACCCAGGTATGTGGGGTGAATCCGCGTCAGCGGTAGGGGCCACTTCCGCCCCGAACCCGTCAGCTAACCCGGTCGGCGGTCGACGGAAGGGAACATTGTGACGGCACCCCTACGCCGCTGGTTGACACCCGTGGTGGCCGTGATCGCCGCACTGACCGTGCTCGCCGGGCCCCTGCCGGCCCACGCCGCCCCGACGACCCCGACACCGTCCGGGCACGAGGAGGACGGCGAGCCGAAGCTGCTCAACGACGTCATCGAGCAGGCCAACCGGGACTACTCCGCCGCCAAGTCCAAACTGGACAAGTCCAAGAAGCGTCAGCTGGAGCTGGCGCTGGAGGTGGACCGGGCCAAGGCCGACCTGGACGCGTTGGCACCACAGGTCGGGCAGATCGCCGCCCAGTCGTACCGGACCGGTCGGATCGGCGCGCTCGCGATGCTGCTCGAAAGCGACGCTCCCGACACCTTCGTGCAGCGCGCCGCGATGCTCGACGAGATCAACATGGTGAACGAGAACAAGCTCGCCGAGGTCAACGCGGTGAAGGCCCGCGCCGAGCAGGCCAAGTTCCTCCTCGACACCGAGGTTCGCGAGCAGCAGAAGCAGACCGCCGTGATGGCCAAGCGGAAGAACGAGGCCGACAAGGCGCTCTCGCTGGTCGGCGGCAAGGGCTTCACCGGCGGCCTGGTGGACGCCACCTCGCCGGTCGCCAAGATCGGGCCGGGCCGCACCGCCGACGGTGACTGGAAGGCGCAGTCGTGCAGCGAGGACGACCCGACCACGTCCGGCTGCATCACGCCTCGCACGCTGCACGCGTACAAGGAGGTCAAGCGGGCCGGCTTCAACCGGTTCGTCGGCTGCTACCGCCCCGGCGGGCCGTGGGAGCACCCGAAGGGCAAGGCCTGCGACTGGTCGCTACAGAAGAGCGGCTTCGCGCCCTGGCACAACGAGGACACCCGGACGTACGGCAACAACGTCGCCGCGTTCCTCATCCGTAACGCCGACCGGCTCGGCATCTACTACGTGATCTGGAACCGGCAGATCTGGTTCCCGGCAAGCGGTTGGAAGTCGTACAGCGGGCCGTCGAACCACACCGACCACGTCCACATGTCGCTGCTCTGACCCACCGGATCCTCCGTCGAGGGCCGCTCCGCCTCGCGCGGGGCGGCCCTCGACGTGTCAGGCGGCCGACCCGGTCGGCACGTCGAGCGTCGCGAAGCCGGCCGGCACCGCCGCCACCGGGCGCACGACGCCGGCGGCGAGCCGGTATGACACGCCCACCACCGCACACCGCCCCTGTGCCACCTCGTCGGCCAGCACGGGCGACTGCCCGAGCAGCGTCTCGACGGTCTGCGCGATGTGGATGTCGACGATGCCGTCGATGTCCTCCACACCCTCGGCACGGGCCCGGGCCAGACTGGGCAGCACGGCGTCGACCACCGCGCCCAGGTGCCCGGGAGGCTGCGTGCCGGTCGCGGCGGACTCCCGCGCCGCCTGCACCGCCCCGCACGAGTCGTGGCCGAGCACCACCACCAGCGGCGTGCCGAGGACTGTCACCGCGTACTCCACGCTGCCGAGCACCTCCGGACCGGCGGTGTGCCCGGCCGTGCGGACCACGAACAGGTCACCAAGCCCTCGGTCGAAGATGATCTCGGCGGCCAGGCGGGAGTCGGAGCAACCGACGATCACCGCGAACGGGTGCTGCCCGTCGGCCACGGCGGCCCGGCGCCCGGCGTCCTGGTTGGGGTGGCGCGGGGTGCCGCTGACGAAGCGCTGGTTTCCGGCGGTCAGCTCGGCGTACGCCTGGACCGGATCGCTGATCGCGGACGCCCGGTCGGTGGTCCGCTGCGGACCCGGCTGTCCGCCGGACGTTCCGGGACGACTCATCCCCGCACCTCGTATTCACGCGTTTTACCTGGTCAACCGGCTTGTCAGCCGGGCCGGCGGTGGGCGCTGGCTCGGGCTCCACCGTCACACGCACCGTAAGATGCGTCAAGGTATGCGTGATTTACATTTCATACGTTGACTCCGGGTCGACCCCTGAGCGACGCACCGCGGGCACGGCGGACGAGACTTCCGGGGGCAGGGCGGACATCCGAAGGAGGCGGTCACACCATGGCGAGCACTGCGACGGGCGAGACCGGCGGCGGGCGGAACTGGACGTTCCTCACCAACCACGGGCACGTTCTGCTGGCCATCGCCCGCGACCCCACCGCCCGGCTACGCGACGTCGCGGCCGAGGTCGGCGTGACCGAACGGGCCGCGCAGGCGATCGTCGCCGACCTGGAGGCGGGCGGATACCTGCACCGCACCCGCGTGGGCCGGCGCAACGAATACACCCTCAACCCGTCCGGCCGGTTCCGGCACCCCGCCGAGGCCGACCGGCAGGTCGGCGACCTGCTCGCGCTGTTCGCCGAGACGCCCACCACCGAGGTCGGCCCGCCGGCCTGACCCTCGGTCGCCGGGCCGCTGCCCGACGGGGCACAGCGGTAATCTCTGCGAGTGCGCGAATGCCCGCCGTTGAGCGCGACCAACCCGTTCCGCCGCAGTGGCCGTGCCGCTCGCGGTGTCCTCAGTGCAGCCCTGGCTGCCCTGCTCGGCACCACCCTTGTGGCACCCGTGCCGGCGCGGGCGGCACTGCCCGCCTGCGGGCCGGTCAGCGAGGAGGGCCTGACGGCGATGCCGTGGGCGCTGCGCCGGCTGGAGCCGTCCGCGGCGTGGCCGCTGTCCCGGGGCGCCGGCGTGACGGTGGCAGTCATCGATTCCGGGGTCTCCGCGGTCCACCCGCTCCTCGCCGGCCAGGTGCTCGAGGGCCGCGACTTCAGCGACCTGGCAGCCAACCAGGGCCAGTGCGACCTGGTCGGGCACGGCACGATGATCGCCGGCATCATCGCTGGCCGGGAGGGCACCGGCGCCCCGTTCAGCGGGGTCGCCCCGGCGGCCCGCATCCTGCCGATCCGGGTCCTGCCGGACCTCAAGGACACCAGGGACGCCCAGCTTCCGGTGCAGATCGCCGCGGCGATCGACTGGGCGGTCGAGCAGGGCGCCGACGTGATCAACCTGTCCCTCACGACAATTCCCGGCCCCGAGCTGACGGCCGCCGTCGACCGTGCGCTGGCCAGGCAGGTGGTGCTTGTCGCCGCCGCCGGCAACCGGGTGGAGAATCAGCAGGACCGGCCGGGATACCCGGCCGCGTACCCCGGGGTCATCGCCGTCGGCGGGGTGGACGAGCTGGGCGGTCACGTGGGCAGCTCGATCAGCGGCGACTACGTCGATATCGCCGCACCGGGGTTGAACATCATCGGGCCAGCACCCCAGGGCTCCGGCTACCGTGCCGAGCCGACCGGCGGCACCAGCTTCGCCGCCGCGTACGTCTCGGGGGTGGCCGCGCTGGTCCGGGCCGCCTACCCCACTCTCACCCCGCAGCAGGTCGCCGAACGACTGGAACGCACGGCGGACAACCCACCGGGGGGCCACAACGCCGACATCGGTTACGGCGTGGTCAACCCATACCGGGCGGTGTCGAGCCTGCTGGGCACCCGGGAGAACCCGCCCGTTGGCGCGCTCCCGGCGCCCGTCGCGCACGACGACCCCCTGGGCTGGCAGCGCACCGCCGCGATCTGGGCGGCGGCGGTCGGCGGGCTGCTCACCGTGCTGCTGCTGATCGCACGACCGATCGTGGCCCGGGGCCGCAAACGCGACTGGCGCCCGGGCCGACGCCCTGACGCACCGGCGGCCAGCTGACCTGGTGGATGGTGATGGCCGGCGATCGAGCCGGCCGCACGTCGCCCCGCTGCCGCCGCGCCACGGGCACCACAAACCAATGCGGCTCCGGCCCGGACGAACCGGACCGGAGCCGCACCGGTGAATGCGTCAGCTCCACACCTTGGAGTTGCTCATCTCCGTGGTGAGGTAGTTTTCCCGGGCGATGCCGACGGCACCGCCGATCTCGTTCAGGATCCGGTTGATGTCGCCAACCGCCGCATCCCACTTCGCCTGGTGCTGCTCGTAGGCAACCCGGTCCTCGCCGTCCCAGTGGAGCTTGGTCAGCATCGCCCGAAGCGTGTCGAGCTTTTCCTCGAGCGTCTTCGAGATGGCCTGCATCTGCTGATTGCTGCTCTCGAGGACCGCGTAGTCAACCTTGATCGTCACGATTTCCCCCTCTGCTGCCTGCGGATCACGGGTTGAGAGCAGAGTGGAACTTGTCCAGCATCTGCTGCTGCTCTTCGTCGTTGACCTGATGCGTCGTACCCGACTTGTCGAGCAGGTCAGCGATGTTGTCCATCGCCGTCAGCAGTTTGACGGTGTCCTCGTTCCAGCGCGTCATCAGCGACTGGAAGCCCGTGGACGCCTGACCCTTCCACGCCATGGCCAGGTCGTCGACAACGTTCCACAGCTTCTTGAGCTCGCCGTCGACCTCGCTGCGCGTGGACCGCACGTCACTCGCGGCGGTATGCAGAGTCGCAGCTTCGACCTCGAACGCCATGCTTCACACCCTTCCGTCATGTTGTGGTGGCGGCTTTGCCGCACCCCTCCCCCGCGGCAAGGCAGCAACACCCCACCGACGGACACTCCAGTGAAGACCGTAGCGGAATACGACCAGCCCTCGCAGCCCTGGCCGGCGCCGTCCGATGGATACCGGTGAATCGGGTCAGGCCGACCGGGAATACGAGCGGACGTGCAGCACCGCGCCGATCACGAGGATGGCCACCAGCAGCGCCACGGCCAGCCAGAGCGCCGGCACGTCGAGCGCGCGGTGCAGCACCACCGGGACCAGCGCGGCGATGCCCGTGAGCAGCACCAACTCGCCTGCCCGTCGCGCCCGCACCGACCCGCGGACCTGCGCCACCAGCGCCAGGCCGAGGAAGACCGGGATGGTCAGCAGGAAGTACACGAACAGGTAGAACAATGCCTGCGGCATCGCCGCTCCCTCTCGACCATCGCTCAGCGGTAGAACGAGTCGTCCTTGACCCAGTCGATTTTGATGTCCCGAATGTTGGGGTCGGTGCCGGTGGCAGCCCATCCCGGCCGCGAATCCGACACGAAGGCGAACTGGTCGTTGCCTCGGAAGCCGTCGGCAATGGTGGTGAACAACCCACTGATGTCGGCGAAGACCACCGCGAGCACGGCAGCGGCGACGGTCATGCCGGCGACGCCGATCGCCTCCGCGATCGGCGCGGTCGCCGGGAACATCTGGAGCGCGATCGAGGCGATGACCGCCACCAGGATCGGGATCAGCGCGTCGACAAGCGCGTTGACGGCGTCGTTGAAGGCGTCCCGGGCCGCGGTCAGGGTGTCCCGGTTGGCGTTGAACGCCTCGGCCAGCGAATTGATCTCGGCCTTCAGCTTGCGCAGGAACACCTCGAAGGCGTCGCGGTCGTCGAAGTCCCACTCGTCGCTGCCGGGGACCACCTCGTCCAGTGCCGCGCCGAACTGGTCACCACCGAGCAGCCGCGCGGCGTCGCCCCACTCCTTGATGGACTTGTTGACCTCTTCGTTGTCGAACGACTCGAGGTAGGCGATCGCGGCCACCAGCACCCCGGCGAAGGCGATCCAGGCCCAGTTGCCCCGGGCCACGCCGGCCAGTGTCCGCACCGGCGCGGTGGCCGCGGCGACGCTGTGCGAGCCGACCACGGCACCCGAGGAGTTGGCGATCAGGATCTCCGACATTGCGGGCTCCCTCCGTCTGCGGCGGACCGTCTCACTTGACGACCCACGGTTGGTCGGACCGCTCCCAGTTCTTCGCTGACTGCTCCAGATTTGCCGCGGCCGTCTGCAGGTGGACGATCCCGGACCGGAGATTGGCCAGATGCCCGTCCACCGAGCCGTTGTGCGCCGCCACGGTGGAGCCACCGAACATGGTCAGCGCACCGCCGGAGAGCTTGACGCCCTCCAGCAACTGCTGCGCGTTACGCAGATACTGGATTGGACCGTCGGCCGCCTCCATTTTCCTGGCGGCACCGCGGATGGCGTCGACGTCGACCTTGTTGGCCATCGGGCCCCTTTCTCTCGTCAGCCACGCAGCCGGCGCAGCGGGTCGTTGAGGTCCACCCCGAACTGCTTGAACCACTCCTCCGGGGTGAGCGTGCCCGCCTCGGCACGCCGGACCAGGTCGGGCCCACCGAGCATGTCCGTCAGCAGCTCCCGCGCCCGCTCCGCGTGCAGGGCGTACGCCGCGTCGATCGCGGCCTGCACCGACTCGGCCAGGCTGAAGCTGTCCAGACGCATCGCCCGCGCGTTGACCTCGACCCCGGTGACCTTCTGCTCACCATCGACGGTGACCTGGACCAGCCCGTCGGGGCTCTCGCCGCGCACGCTCAACTCGGCGCGCTGGCGCTGGAACTCGGCGAGCTGGCGCTGCTGCTCCTGCGCCTGCCGCAGCAGCCCGTCGAGGCCAGCGCCCAACCCGGCACCCGGCGTCCACGATGTGCCCACAGGATCCTCCCAACGGATGTGGCGGTACGCCGCACGTTACCGGAGCAGCCCGGCCCTGACCGTCCCGTCAGGACGGCTCGGACCAGGCGGTCTGGATCAGCTGTTGGCCGTCGCGTCGGCGGACCAGGGTGCCCCGGCCCGGCGGTTGCGGGCTCGGACGCAGGGTGCCGAAGACGGCGCCCTCCTCCCGGTTGCCGGACATCAGCAGACCCGGCGAGTCCAGCTCGCGCAGCCGCTGGAGCACCGGCTCGTAGAGCGCCCTGGACACACCACCGACGCGACGCGTGACGATCAGGTGCAGACCGATGTCGCGCGCCTGCGGCAACAACTCCTGCAGGGCGCTCAGCGGGTTGCTGCCACCGGAGGCCACCAGGTCGTAGTCGTCCACCAGGATGTACAGGTCCGGGCCCTTCCACCAGCTACGATCGCGCAGCTGGGCGGTGGTCACGTCCGGGCCGGGCAACCGGTTGGACAACGCGCTGCGGATCGACGCGAGCCCCTGGGCGAACGCCTGGTTGGACGGGGCGTAGTCGAGCAGGTGATCGCCCTCCACCGCGCCCAGCAGGCCACGCCGGTAGTCGGCGATCACCAGCCGCGCCTGGGCGGGCGTGTACCGCTCGGTGATGCCCCGGGCGATCAGCCGCAGCAGGTTGGTCTTGCCGCACTCGGCGTCGCCGAAGACCGTCAGGTGCGGCTCGTTGGCCAGATCCAGGTAGACCGGCGCGAGCGCCGACTCGTTGACACCGATCGGCAGACCGGGCGCCGACCGGTCGATGATCCGGGCCAGCTCGGCCACCGGCAGCCGGCGCGGCAGCAGCCGCACCTTCGGCGCCGGACGACCCGGCCAGTTGGCCGCCACGTGCCCGGCCAGGGCCACCGACGCCTCGCCCAGGTCGTCGATGTCCCGACGACCATCGAGCCGCGAGACGGCGGTGAGGAAGTGCAGCTTGTCCCGGGTCAGGCCACGGCCGGGCGCCTTCTCCGGCACGTTCATCGCCGCGCGGCGGTCGATCTCGGACTCGGACGCGTCGCCGAGACGCAGCTCCAACTTGGTGCCGAGCAGATCCCGCATGTTGATCCGGATCTCCGCCCACCGCACTGCGGTGAGCACCACGTGCACGCCGAAACCGAGGCCCCGGTTGGCCAGCGTGGTGATGGTCTGCTCCAGCTCCTCGTACTCCTGGCGCACCGTGTTCCAACCATCCACCACCAGGAACACGTCACCGAACGGGTCGTCGGCGAACTCGCCGGCCGCCCGGCGACGACGGTAGCTGGCCACCGAGTCGATGCCGTGCTGGGCGAAGCGCGTCTCCCGGTCGTCCAGGATCGCGACCACCTCGGCCACCGTCCGGCGGACCGCCTCGACGTCCCGGCGACCGGCCACCCCGGCCAGGTGCGGCAGGCGCTCCAGGCTGCGCAGCGCGCCTCCGCCGAAGTCCAGGCAGAAGAACTGCACCTCTCGCGGTGTGTGGGTGAGCGCCAGCGAGGCGAGCAGCGTACGCAGCATCGTGCTCTTGCCACTCAGCGACCGGCCGACGATGACCACGTTGCCACCGGCCCCGGCCAGCTCGACCATCATCGGGTCACGGCGCTGCTCGTACGGGCGGTCCACCACCCCGACCGGCACGGTCAGCCGTCCACGACCCGGCCAGGACGCGGTGCACAACCCGTAGCTGGGGTCGACGGCCAGCGGGCCGAGCAGCTCACCCAGGCTCGGCGGGTCAGCCAGCGGTGGGAGCCACACCTGGTGTGCCGGGCGGCCTCGACCCTTGAGCTGGTCGATCAGCACGTCGAGCATCGCCACGGCCTTACCGTCGGCCGGCTGCTCGGGCTCCGGCGCGGTGTCCACCGGCATCTGCGGGAGCTGTGCGGCGACGAAGTCCAGGCCGTACGGCACGATCCTGCGCTGCACCAGCGCCTGCGACGCGGCGGCCTGCTGCCCCGGCGGCCGGTACGCCCCGGACACGTACGCGGCCCGGAACCGCAGCATGGTGCTGGTGTCCGTCTTCAGGTAACCGTGCCCCGGCGCGTTCGGCAGCTCGTACGCGTCCGGCACGCCGAGCACGATCCGGCTCTCCACGGCCGAGAAGGTCCGCAGACCGATCCGGTACGACAGGTGGGTGTCCAGGCCACGCAGCTTGCCCTCTTCGAGTCGCTGACTGGCCAGCAGCAGGTGCACGCCCAGCGACCGACCCAACCGGCCGATCATCACGAACAGGTCGATGAAGTCGGGCTTGGCGGCGAGCAACTCGCTGAACTCGTCACAGATGATCAGCAGGCTGGGCATCGGGGCCAGCGGTTCGCCGGCCGCTCGCGCCTTCTCGTACTCGAAGCGGGAGACGTAGTTGCCCGCCGCCCGCAGCAGCTCCTGCCGGCGCACCATCTCGCCGGCGAGCGCGTCGCGCATGCGGTCGACAAGCGGCAGCTCGTCGGCCAGGTTGGTGATCACCGCGCTGGTGTGCGGCAGCGCCTCCAACGAGGCGAACGTCGCGCCACCCTTGAAGTCCACCAGGACGAAGTTGAGCTCTTCCGACGAGTGGGTCACCGCCAGGGCGGCCACCACCGTCCGGAGCAGCTCGCTCTTGCCGGAACCGGTGGCACCGATCACCAGGCCGTGCGGGCCCATGCCCTCGTGCGCCGACTCCTTGAAGTCGAGCTCGACCACGTTGCCGTCCGGGCCGACGCCGAGCGGGATGCGCAGCCGGTCCCGGTGACCGCGCGGGCGCCAGGTGTGCTGCACGTCCACCGTCGCGGCGTCGCCCACACCGAGCAGGTCCGGCAGCTCCGTGCTGCGGGCCAGCGGCTCGTCGCTGCTGGCCTGCTGCTGGGAGAGCCGGTAGGGGGCGATCTGCCGGGCCAGCCCCTCGGCCGCCTCGGCGCTGAGCTGGTCGGGGCGACCCAGCGGCGACGACGAGCTGCCGCGCACCAGGTCGAGCGACCTGCCGTCGGCCACGTCGAGGCAGAGCAGCCAGCGACCGGCATCGCGGGGCACCGTCCCGGAGAGGTCGATCACCGTGGTGCCGAGCAGCCCCGGGCCCACCAGTTGGCAGGTCGGCGAGACCTCGCCACCGTCGATGACCACGACCAGGTGCGGGGCGGTGGTCAACGGCTTGGCCTCGGGCGCGAACCGGGGCCGTCCGGCCAACTCGGCGGCGAGCGACGCCTCGGCCTCGGCGAGACTGGCGAAGACCAGCCGGCGGGCACCGGCGGCGTCGGTGCGGGCACCGTGGTGCGCGTGCGGCAGCCACTTCACCCAGTTCCAGGAGGGTTGCCGGTCGGGCGCGGCGACCACCGCGACCACCAGGTCGTCCGGGGCGTGGAAGGTGGCCAACTGCCCGAGCGCCGCCCGGGTCAGGTCGAGCACGGGCGCGCGGTCGCCCCGTAGCACCACCCGGCTGAACGCGCGCACCGACAACGCGGTCGGCAACTCGGGAACTGTGGAGTGGGCGCGGACGAACCGGCGCAGCGCGATGGCGCTCATCGGCTCCAGGTCCTCCACCGGCTTCGTCTCCGGCGGGACGATCTCCACCGCCAGTCGCTGCGGGCCGAGCGCGATCCGGGTCTCGCCGAAGTCGTCCTCGGTGGTCCGCCGCTCCCAGAGCCGCCGGGACGCCGCGATCGACCAGAGTGCGTCGGGCTCCGGGTGCCGCCAGGTCATCGCCGCCCGCTGCTGCTCCGCGGCGCGCCGGGTGCGCTTGCGCATCTGGGCCAGGTAGCGCATGTAGTCGCGCCGGTCGGCGTTCAGCTCGGCCTTGTCCTTGCCGCCGTTGTTGGCCAGCGAACCGATCGCCATGCCGAGCATCGAGACGCCGAAGAGGCCACCGGCGACGTACGTCATCATGCCGCCGCCCTTGCCGGCGTAGAGGAACGCCATCGCGCCGACCCCGCAGAACATCGGCAGGATCATGAGCAGCTGCCCCATCCCGCGGGGCGTCGGCTCGGGCAGCTCGGGAGGGGACTCCAGCAGCACCTCACCGCGCGGTAGAGCCGGTCCCGGCTGACGCGGGAGCCGGCGGAACACCACAGTGCTCACGGCTGTCTCCTCCCCAGAAGCGGCCTGATGACGTGCCGCCGCGGGCCGGAGCCCGCGGGTGGGCATCGTACGTGCCCGCCATCGTAGGTAATCTGCCGTGGGCGCGGTGGTCCCGGAGCGCGGCATCGCGGCCTGCCGAGCACCGACGCACACCTGGAGGCCACTGTGGCGACGAAGACGGCGACCGGTGGGCTGAGCCGGATCACCATCGTGGCTCCGCGTACCCGGATGGACCTGGCCCTGCCGTCGGACGTGCCGATGGCCGACCTGCTCCCCACCCTGCTGCTCTACGCCGGCGAGGACATGGCCGACGAGGGCGCGCGGCACGGCGGTTGGGCACTGTCCAGGTTGGGTGGCGCGCCGCTGGACGGTGGTCGTACCGCAGCGCAGCTCAGTGTCCGCGACGGTGAGGTGCTCTACTTCAACCCCCGGTCCGCGGCCGCCCCGGAGATCGTCTTCGACGACGTGGTGGATGCCGTCGCCACCGCGACCAACCAACGCCCCGGTGCCTGGCAGGTCGGCGCGACCCGGTCCTTCGCGGTGGTGTTCGCGGCGTCGGCGCTCGGCGCCGGTGCGCTCGCCGCGCTCTTCGCCGGCCCGCCACACCTGCCCGGCGCGCTGGCCGCCCTGCTGGTGGCGGTGGCGTTGCTGGTCGGCTCGGCGGTGCTGTCCCGGGCCGCCGGGGACAGCCGCACCGGCGCGGTGCTGGCCATGGTCGCCCTGGGGTACGCCGCCGTCGGTGGCCTGTTGCTGCTCGCCGGCGATCGGCCACTCACCGAGTTGGCCAGCCCGCACGTCCTGCTCGCGGCGACCGCGGCGGTGGTGGCCGGTGCGGTCGCCGTGCTGGCGGTCGGCGACCGTTATCCGCTCTTCTTCGCCGCGATCGGGGTGGGGGCCGCGACCGGTTTTGGCGCGTTGCTCTGCCTGGTCCTCGATCTCGACGCGCCGGCCTCCGCCGCGGTGGTGGCTGCTGTCGCGTTCGCCGTGGTGCCGGCACTGCCGATGGCTGCCTACCGGCTGGCGCGCCTGCCGGTGCCCTCGATCCCGACGGGTCCGGAGGATCTGAAGACCGACAGCGAGTCGGTCGACGGTCGGCAGGTGCTCCAGCGCAGCGAACGGGCCGACCAGTTCATGACCGGTCTGTTGTGGACCGTCTCGGTGCTGGTGCTGGGCGCGCAGTTCGTGCTCGCCCTGGACGGGCGGGTGTCGGCGGTGCTGCTGTGTCTGGTGCTGGCCCTGCTGTCGCTGCTGCGGGCCCGCCCGTTGCTGGGCCGCGCCCAGCGCACCCCCGTGCTGCTGGCCGGCACCGTGGGGCTGGGTCTGGCCGCCGCGGCCACCTTCGCCGGCGGGTCGCTGCCGGTCCGGCTCGGCCTGATCCTCGGCGGGCTGGTGTTGGCCGCCGTGGTCAGCCTGATCTACGGCCTGACCGTCGCCGGCAAGCGCATCTCGCCGGTCTGGGGTCGGCTGCTCGACATCGCCGAGATCATGCTGATCATCTCGCTGGTCCCGCTCGCCTTCTGGGTCTGCGGCCTCTACGGCTGGATCGTCAACCTCCGGCCCTGACCGCCCCCGGTCAGCGCTGTTG
This sequence comes from Micromonospora sp. NPDC049101, assembly GCF_040648675.1. Lineage (NCBI taxonomy): Bacteria > Bacillati > Actinomycetota > Actinomycetes > Micromonosporales > Micromonosporaceae > Micromonospora > Micromonospora sp. NPDC049101. The sequence continues at coordinate 133,772 of NZ_JBEZED010000015.1, forward strand.
CGGACGGGTGGTGGCGCCCAGCGCCGACGCGACGGGAGCGGTGGCGTAGACGCCCGGTCCGTGCTGACCGTCCATGGGCCGGGTGGACGTGCCGGTGCGTTGCGCGATGTCCCGGACGACCTTGACCAGCGCCTCCACGTGGTTGTCCATCGCCGCGACCCGCAGCAGCGGCGACGCCACCCGACCGTCCGCCGACACCGTCGTGGCCACCGTGTGCGACGGCGCCGAGGTCGCGGTGATCGCGTCCACCAGCGGGCCGAGCGGCACGTCCGTCCGGCCACGCAGCACCAGGCAACGGTGGGTCCAGCCGCCGCCGCGCAGCCCCTGCCAGGTCTCCGCCGGCACCTCCGGCCCCAGGTCCAGGCCGGCGGCCGAGACGATGGCCGCGCGCAGCTCGTCCCGGGTGAGCGGCCGATGGGTCAGACCCGCCGAGGTCAGCGCCTTACCCAACCGACCGATCCCGGCGGCCACCGTCCGGTGCACGCCGGCAAGCCCGCCGCCCCGGCTCACCGCCTCCGCCCGCGCGTCGGCGACGGTCAGCCGCAGCGCCACCCAGACGGTCCGGTGTGCCGCCGGCGGAGCACCGGGCGCCGGATACCAGACCAGGGTGTGTGCGACCACCTGGGTACGCGACACCGGGGCACTGAAGTCCGCGAGCACGCGCACCACCTCGTCCACGGTGGACGCACCCACCGAACCCGCGGTCGCACCGCCGGTGGGCTGGAGCGCGACCGCCGCGAACCAGCCCTCGTCGTCGCGCCCGATGCCGAGCCGGGTGCCGCGGTCGGTCAACTCGATCACGCTCAGCTCGGGGGCGAGCGCGGCCAACCGCGGGTCGCCGGCCGTGCCGCCGCCCAGCGCGGCCGACGCGCGCTCGCCGCGCCGCCGCAACCGCCCGCGCAGCAGCAGGTCCTCGAACCACCAGAGGCCTCCTCGGCGGGCGAAGGTCGCGGCGAGGATCAGCACCGCCACACCGGTCGTCACGCCGAGCAGCCAGCTGGGCCCGGCCGACGCGGCCCACACGCCGACCACGCACAGCTCCAGCACGACGAGCTGCCCGACGAGCACCGGACCGACGCGTCCACGGCCGGGTCGGTCGATCGGCGGCGTCGGTCGCGTCGCCCCGTCGGACGGGGCCGTGGCCGCTCGGGCGGGTCGCGCCTGAACCTGCGTCATCGCTGACTGTCCCTCCTGCACGGTACGGCTGGGCGCCGGGTCGGTCCGGTGCCGGCCACGAACGGTGGTCCCGACGAACCTCCGCCGGCCCCTTATCGTAGGGAAGCCCGCGACGGCACCCCGACCTGATCGTCGCGGATCCACCCCGCCGGAGGTAAGTCATGCGGACCCGCCGCGATCAGGTGCAGGCGTACCGCTTCGTCACCCGCCGGATCGTCTCCGCGCTGCTGTCGGGCGACCCGGAGACCACCAACCTGCCGATGCGACGGCTCGGCATGGCCGTCTTCGGCAGTGTCATCACCGCGGCCGTCGTGCTGGGTGGGGTTGGTGCCTACGGCCAGTTCACCGGTGGCACCGCGCCACTGAACGACCAGACCCTGGTCATCGAACGGGAGACCGGCGCGACGTACGTGTTCCTGAACGGGCGGCTGCATCCGACGCTCAACTACACCTCGGCCCGCCTGGTGCTGAACAAGCCGGATACGGCGGCGCGGACGATGTCCCAGGCCGCACTGCGGGACCGGCCGCGCGGGCTCACCCTCGGCATCGTCGGGGCACCGGACGCCCTGCCGGACCGCAAGTCGCTGACCGGCCTGCCCTGGTCGGTCTGCGACGTGCCCGACCCGGTCGACCCCGCGCGCTCCAGCACCAAGGTGGTGATCGACCGTGCGCTGCCCGGCGGCGTGCCGCTGGGTGACCGTTCGGTGCTTGTCGAGGTGGACGGGCAGCGGTACCTGCTCGCCAACAACACCCGTCTCCAGGTGCTCGACGGGGACCCGACGATCACGGCGCTGAAGATGTCCCGCGCCACCCCGCTACGGGTCGGTCAGCAACTGCTCAACGCCGTGCCGGCCGGGCCACCGCTGCGCAAGCCGGCACTGCCCGGCGAGGGTGAGAGCAGCGTACGCAGGGTGGCCGGCCGACCGGCAGTCATCGGTCAGGTGTTCAGCGCCGCCGGGCAGCACTACGTGCTGACCCGGGAGGGTCTCGCCCCGGTCAGTGAGATCACCGCTCTGCTGATGGTTCGGGGCGGTGGCCAGATCACCGACATCACCCCGGACCAGGCCGGCGATCTCTACGTCGAGCAGCGGGTGGACGACGAGGGGCTGCCGGCGACGCTGCCCGCGGTCTACCCGTCCAGGCCCGGTCAGACCGCGCTCTGCGCGACGTACCGGGCGGGCAGCGCGGGCGGCCCGCCGACCACCACCCTGGAAGTCTTCGACCGGGCGCCGGCCGAGCTGACCACGAGCGATCCGGGCCCGGTGCCGGTGCCCCAGACCAGGCGGGACGCCGTACGCACCGCCGAGGCGGTGCTGCTGCCCGGCGGCAAGGGCGTCATCGCGCAGGCCTCGCCCGGTGCCGGGACCAGCGGATCCGGTGCCGCCGGGTCGACGATCTACCTGATCAGCCCGCAGGGCATCCGGTACCCGCTCGGCTCGGCGGAGACCCTGGCCGTGCTCGGCTACGGCGGGGTCACCCCGCTCGCGGTGCCCGGCTCGCTGCTCGCACTGATCCCGACCGGGCCCACCCTGACCCAGGAGGACGCGATGGCCGTCTTCTCGCCCGACGCGCCGGCACCGGCCGCACCGCCGGCAGCCGCACCTCCGCCGCCCGTCCCACCGGCCGGCGGGGCGGGCGGTGGGATGCCCGTGGGATCGATTGGTGCCGACGGCTGAGCAGCCGCGACGGGTCGCACCGAATCGCGGCGGTGCACTAACCTGAACGTCGCTGACGGTTGTCAACCAGAACGACGGGGATGTTGCCATGACCGGGCGTACGGAAGTCGACCTGCTGTCCCTTGAGGACTTTCACCAGCACCTCGCGTCGCGGTTGAGTCAGGTCGAGACGGTGCTGCGCAAGCTCAACTCCGAGATGCAGTGCCGCCCGCCGGCATTGGGTGCTTTCTTCGACGCCACCGACAAGGCGCGTCGCTACACCGAGGTCCACCAGTCCTATGTCGACCAGGCCGAGCGGATCCGGCAGGCGGTGCTGGCCGCGCAGCAGGCGACGAGCACGATCCTGACCAACTACCGCACCGCCGAGGCGCGTAACGCCGCCAACGCCACCGACGTGACCGCCGCGCTGTCCGGGGTCGATCGGGCGTTGCAGCCGAAGGAGAACGGCCGTGTCTGAGTACACCCAGCGCTACCAGGGCAGCAGCCACCAGCAGCTGTACGACGGCGTGATGGCCGGCAAGCCGGAGCAGATCGAGGGCGTTGCCGCCCAGTGGGCCGAGCTCAAGGGGGTCCTCGACGGTCTCGGCCGGGAGTTGAGCGGCGACCTGGAGAAGCTCGGCAACACCTGGACCGGCTCGGCGGGCCGGGAGTTCCACCGGCGACTCAGCCTGATCGTCGCCCACTCCGACGCGTTGGGCGAGGGGATGGCGGGCATCAAGCAGGGGCTGACCATGATGGCCGAGCACCTGCGCAGCGCCCACAAGCAGGCCGAGAGCCCCGAGGAGACCGACGACAACGACAAGGCCATCTCCGGCACGGTCAAGGGCGCCGTCACCTTCGGTCTGCCCGGTGCGATGGTCATGGGCGTCCTGGGTCACCAGCAGGACAAGCAGGAGCAGGAGAAGGCCCACCAGCGGATGGTCAACCTGGTGGCCGAGTTGGCCAGCGGCTACGAGATCTCCGCGTACGACCGGGTGGTCGACCCACCGCTGCCCGACCCGGACACCCCGAACCGGATCAACACGGAGTCGACGACGCCGCAGAGCGTCTCGGCCATCGCCAAGGCGAGCGCCGGGCCCGGCAGCAGCAACGTCAGCGCGCACACCGGCGACGCGACAGTCTCGAGGCTTGAGCGCGCCGCCCCACCACCTGGCGTCGGTGACGGCTCGGGCACCGGTGGCAGGCCCGCCGTGGCCACCGGGCCGCTCGGCGCTGTCAGCGAGTACGACTCCGGCGGCACCGTCCTCGCCGGTGCGGATCCGCTTGCCGGCGGCGCACTGCTGACCGGGGGTGCCGCCGCCGGGCTGGCCGGCCTGGCCGGGTCGGCCACGGTGCCGGCCAGCGCGAGCGTCGGCCCCGGGCTGCTCTACGCCACGCCAGGCGGGGCACCGGCCGGCGGTGTGCTGCGCACCGCCGCGCTCGCCGGTTCGAGCGGCACGCCCACCACCTCGGCTCGTCCGCCCGGTGGTGCGCCCCCGGCCGAAGCCCGCTCCGCCAACGGCATCGGGCGCAGCATGGACGGCCAGCGTGGCGGCAGCGGCGGCCGGGCCGCAACGACCGGTGGCTCGGCCCGCAACGGTTCCGGGGTGCTCGGCGGGCGGGGCCGATCGGAGGACGACGACTCCGATGAGCGGCTGACCTGGTTGACCGAGGACGAGATGGTGTGGGGCGACGGCGCGGACGCCGCGCCGCCGGTGCTCGGCTCCGGCGGCTGACCACGACCCGCCGCGGGGCGACCACTCGCCAGCGGCGGCACCACCCGAACGACGCGCGGTGCCCCCGACCGGACCGGATCCGGCCGGGGGCACCGCCGTTTCCGGTGTCGATCGTCGTCGTCCACAGTGTGCGGGGTGGTGGCTGTCACCCCGGATCGAGCCGTCGCCGTGCTGCGACACGTCGGGGCAGGCGATAGGTTGGTCGGGTGTCGTCCGCAGTGTTCGTCCGCCCGGCCCGCTGGGCTGTGCTGCGGTCACTGCGTGAGCTGACCCGGCTGGCGATCACCGCGCTGGTGCTCGCGGTCGGCCTGGGCGGCGCCCTCGCCACCACCCCACCGCCCGCCTCGACGCAGCTGCGGCCCAGTGCCGTGAGCAGCCGGGTGGCAAGTGTCCGACCCGATGCCACACCGGTCACCGAGCGGTCGGCGGCGCAGCCCGCTGCCGCCCGACCGGCTGGCCCGGTCGACACCGCCGCACCGGCCGGGCCGATCGTCCAGGGCCCGGGTCACGCGCCGGCCCTCGATCCCGGCCGTGGCGTTCCCGCGCGACGCGGCCCACCCACCCGCTGATCCTGGCCCGGCACACTCCGGGGCCCGGTCCGGGTAATCCGTCGCGGCGGCTGAGTCGCCCCCGACGGGTCTGACCCCGTCACCCGGCCGACCGGTGTTCCTCGGGCTCCTCTGCCACCCGTCGATACCCGCCTTCGACCGCGAGGTGCTGATCATGCAATCCATCCTTTCCGCCGCCCTCCCCGACCTCTCCCGGGCCGCCGCCATCTGGCTGAGCCTGCTCGGCGTGGTCGGCGTCGCTGTCTCCGCTCTCCTGCTACGGCCCGGCCGACTCCGCTTCGACCCGGGTGCCCGGATCCGCCGCGCGGCCATGCCGAGCCAACTTGAGCAGGCGCAGGAGGAGCGGGAGCAGAGCCGCTACGCGCAGGAGGTCGGGGTGGCCGCCGCCCGGGCGACCACCACCGCCCAGCGCCGTCGCACGGAGTGGGTGGCCGCCCAGGAGGCGGTCGAGACAGCCTGGGAGGCGGCCGAGGCGGCCGAGGCGGCCGTCCGGCGACTCGGTGCGGCAGCCGCCATGCCACTGCCGCAGACCGCCCGCACCCCCGCCGAGTACGCGGACCGCGAGCGCTACCTGCACCGTGCCGCGCTGGACGCGTACTGGCGGCGGGAGCTGTCGGTGGAGCAGCTCAGCGAGGTCTTCGCGCACCGCGACGGCTGGGATCCACGGCTGCACCCGGTCGCGCAGGAACTGGTGCTCCGGCGGGCGATCCGGGACAATCTGGCGGCCCGGCACGCCGCGGCCCGGGAGCAGGAGCAGGTTGCCTGGCGGGCGGCGGAGTTGGCCGTCGCGGCGGCCCGCAGCCTGCGCGAGGAGGCCCACGCCGCCACCGGGCGCCGGGTGGCGGAGTCGGCGTCGGTGCTGCCGCTCAGCGAGGTTGCCAGGCCGTCGGTCGAGCAGACCCGGGAAAACAAGGTGACCGCCCGCGGCCGCGCAGCGGTCCCCGCCTTCTGAGCCGCGCTGCGGTGCCCGCCTTCTGAGCCGCGCAGCGGTCCCCGCCTTCTGAGCCGCGCGGCGGCGTGCTGAGCCGCGTGGCGGTGCCCGCGTTCTGAGCCGCCCGACTCCGGGTGGGTTAGCGTGACGGCATGTCCCGACAGGCGTGGGTCCTCGTGGTGATCGTCGGCATCCTTGCGATCGCCACACTTGTCGGTGCCGTGGTGCTGGCGGTGCGGGTGGTGCGTACGCGACGGATGCTGACCGGGCTCGGCGCGGGCGGCAAGGTCGCCTTCTACGGGGCACTGATCTACACGATCTTCCCGGTGGACGTGCTGCCGGACCCGATCTACCTGGATGACATGGGCGTCCTGGCCGCCGCGCTGATCTACCTCACCCGGCTGGTGCACCAGCGCCGGGCGGCCGGCCGCCAACTGCCCGGCCAGCCGGATTCCCCACCGGATCCCGATCGCGTCCGCCGCCGCGTGCCATGATCGGGGTCGCTTCGGTGAACAGGGGACGGGCATGGCGGGCGATCATCGGTTGGACGTGCACGACGAGCGCGTTGTCGCCTTCTGTGCGGAACGGCATCTCGCCACGCTGACCACGATTCGGGCGGACGGCACCCCGCACGTCGTACCGGTCGGGGTGACCCTCGACCCGGCGGCCGGGCTGGCCCGGGTCATCACCTCCGGCGACTCCCGCAAGGCCCGGCAGGTGGCCGCCGCCGGTGCGGCGGGCGCGGCGGTGGCGGTGTGCCACGTGGATGGCCGCCGCTGGCTGACCATCGAGGGCCGGGCGGTGCTGCGGTCGGATCGGGCCGCCGTGGCCGAGGCCGAGCGCCGCTACGCCGAGCGGTATCGGACCCCGCGTCCGAATCCGGACCGGGTCGTCATCGAGATCACCGTCACCGGGCTGCTCGGCAGCCTCTGACTCCGGCTCAGGAGCCGACAACTTCGGGATCTTGCCGGCGCCGGAATGCCGGCCATCGCCGACCCGTTACGCATCCGGTACGCCCACGGCCGCCACCGGCCGCCGGTCGTCGCCCACCGCTGAGCCGAGCGCCATTCCCGGTGCTGCTGCCCTCCGCCGGTCGGAGGCGCACCAACCCCCGAACGGAGACTCGATCATGAACCCGATCGTCCAGAAGAGCGGTTTGTCCGTCGTCGGCATGCTTGTCGCCGGCGGTTGCGCCCTCGGCCCGGCGGTAGCCGCGCAGGCCGCACCCCCGCAGACCGCCCCGACGTCGTCGAGCCAGACTGATCGGTCCGCCGAGCGGATCCTCAGCATCGACTACCAGGCCCAGCCGAACTTCTTCTACTGCGGCCCCGCCGCGACGCGGATCGCGCTGTCCGCCCAGGGCAAGGCGCTCTCCCAGGACGCGGTGGCCAAACTGCTGGGCACCACCGAGGCGGGCACCCCGTCGGCCCTGGACACCACGCGGGTCCTGAACGAACTGACCGGCGGCAAGTACCGGACCACCGAGATCCGTGACGCGGTGGCCCGTCCCGACCAGGTCGAGCAGCTCCGCCGGGACGTGGTGGCCGCGGTGGACGCCGGTCGACCGGTGGTGGCGAACATCATGGGCACCACCGTGGACACCGACGGCAACCCGCACTCGTACGAGGGCGGCCACTACCTGACCCTCGTCGGTTACCGCGACGGCGGCGACACCCTCCGGGTCGCCGACCCGGCCGAGCCGGCGCTGGGCGAGTACTGGATGAGCCTGCCGAAGGTCGCCAACTGGATCGCCGAGCGCGGCTACTCCTCCTGACTCAGCCAGCTCACCGGGCCGGTCTCTCCCTCGCGGGGAGGCCGGCTAGGCCCTCGTTGCGCATCCGGGCGGCCAGGTGCGCACGCCGACGAAACCGGGCGGCGCGCGTCGGACGGATCCGCCGCAGTTGTCGATGGACCGGTGGGTGGACCTCGGCCTCGCCGGCACCGGCCGCCCGGCGCACGATCCGATTGGCGTCGTCGGGTTCACAGCCGGCCGCCCGGAGCAGGTCGCTGGCCGAGGTACGCAGCCCGGTGACGATTGCCTCGCCGAACGACTTGACCCCGCTCGCGGCGGCCCGCCCGGCCAACTCGGCGCACTGCTCGACCAACCGGCGGGTGTGTTGGGGGTACTCACCGGCCCGGCACTCCGTCCGCATCGCCGCCACCGCCTGACCCAGTCGGCCCATCGCGTCCGGCAACTCCGGTGGGATCGGCTCGTCGTACTGCAACGCGGTCGTCGACCAGCGGGCCAACCCGCGGCTGTCCAGCAGCAGCCGCTCCAGGTGGTCCGCGGTACGGGCGTACTGGTGGTACTGCTGTCGGCGGTGCCAGCGGACCGGCGCGATCGTCACCACCTCCTCGGCGCCGCTGAGCGCGTCGTGCAGCCGGCTCAGGTCGTCGTCGGTGTCCCGCAGCCGCTCCAGGACACCCATCGTCCGCTTGCCGTCACGCGTCCGCATCGCCTGCGCCAGCTCGTCGAGATGCCCGCAGAGAGTCGCGTAGATCGGCGCCGCGGCCCGGTCCAGCACGCGCATCGGGTTGATCGGCAACAGCAGTGCGACCACCACCAGGCCGACACCCCCGCCGACCAGCGCGTCGAAGATCCGGGGCAGCTCCAGGCCTCGCTCCATCGGGGCCAGCGTGGCGATCAGCACCGCGGTACCGCCGGCCTGACCGACGAGCGGTCCGCCCTTCCCGGCCACCAGCAGCGCGGCGGCGATGGCCAGCGCGACCACCACGCCGGTCTGCCACGGGCCGGAGCCGAGGAGGTACCGCAGCGTGTCGCCGATGATGATGCCCAGGGCCACTCCGGCCAGCAACGCGAAGGTCCGGCGGGCTCGCTGACCGATGGCGGTGGCGATCGTTCCGACGGCGGCGGCGGGAGCGAAGACGTGCGCGCCGGGGCCGAGCAGATTCTTGGCGAGCAGGGCGGCGATCGCCGCGGCCAACCCGGCCTGCAGCGAGATCACCAGGGTGACCTCCCACTGCCGGGCCCGGATCCGGCCGGCCTGCCCGCCGCGGTGCCGGGCCCGCCGGACCGCCCGGCCGCTCCGCTCGGCGGCGTCGTCGAGCCGCGACTGTTCGCGGTCGGCGGTTGGGCGGTCGTCGGCCATGGCGGCGGTTACCCCGACGACGACACGGCAACCGTGCCGGTCGGTCACCACCGGCACCACCAACCCCGTGCGACCCATCGTCATCGGTGGGTTTGTGCAGCCCCGTGGGGGTACCAGGGCCACACACCTCCCACCGATCCGCAACCGGTAAGGGGCCGTCAGATGAGTAACCGAGAGACCGCCGACGACCACGACGTCGTCGACATCCTGGTCGCCGACCATCGTGAGGTCGAGACACTCCTGGTCGAGTTGGAGACCCGGCAGGGCCCCCCCGAGCACCGCCGCCGTCTCGCCGACGTGGTGATCGCCGAGCTCGTCCGCCACTCGGTGGCCGAGGAGGCGTACGTCTATCCGATCGCGCGCAAGGCGCTGCCCGACGGTGACGAGATCGCCGACCGGGAGATCTCCGAGCACGCCGACGCCGAGCGGACCATGAAGGAGTGGGAGTCCGTCGACCCGTCCGACCCCCGCTTCGACGAACTCCTCGCCCACCTGGCCGACACCATCCGCCAGCACGTACGGGAGGAGGAGAACGAACTCTTCCCCCGACTGCGCGCCGCGACGGCCCGGGAGGAGCTGATCGACGCGGCCGGCAAGGTGCTGACGGTCAAGCGGGTCGGCCCCACCCGGCCCCATCCGAGCACACCGGACCATCCCCCGGCGAACAGGCTGCTCGCCCCCGGCATCGGGCTGGTCGACCGGATACGCGACGCGTTGGGCGGCCGGCCCAACTCGGTGGACGAGCTCCGCGAGAAGCAACAGCACTAAGTCCTGTTTCATAAGAACTTGCCGGCGTACGATCCGCGCGGGCAGCGGCAGCGCACCGGTACGGGTGTCAGCACGTCACCGGTTGGGTACCGACCTCGCCGAGATCGAGGAGGACCGACATGGCGACAGAGGGACCCGACGCGACAACCGGCGGCTCCGGGCCACGCCAGACCTGGGCGGCACTGCCCTGGCTGGTCCGGACCGCGGTGTCGTGGAGCGCCTGCCTGGTGGTGGTGATCGCCGGTCTCTATCTGCTGGGCCGGATCGCCGTCCTGCTGGCGCCGCTGGCCATCGCGCTGGCCGCCACCATCTTCCTCACCGCGCTGCTCGACCCGGTGCTGCTCCTGCTGCGTCGGCTGCGTCTGCCGGCGGCGCTGGCCGCGCTGTGCACCGTACTGCTGCTGCTCGGCATCCTGGTCGGTGTCGGCGCCCTGGTGTGGAACCTGACCGCCAGTCAGTTCGACCAGCTCAGCCAGGAGCTGACGCAGGGGGTGGAGCGCAGCCGCGACTTCGTGACGTCCACCCTGCCGGTCAGCGAGGCACAACTGGATCGTCTTGTTGACCAGGCCCGGCAGGGGCTCAGCGGCAGCTCTCCGGACCCGGTCGCCGGTGCCCGGACCGCCACCGAGGTGTTCGGCTCCGCGCTGCTCGCCCTGGTGCTGCTCTTCTTCCTGCTCAAGGACGGCCGGTCGATGTGGCACTGGGTGCTGTCGCGGGTGTCCGGCACGACCCAGCCGGTGCTGGCCGAGGCCGGCCGGGCCGGTTGGCAGACGTTGGGTGCGTACAGCCGGGGCACCATGTTCATCGCCGCCATCGACGCGCTGGGCATCGGGTTGGCTCTGGTGGTGCTGCGGGTGCCGCTCGCCCTGCCGCTGGCGCTGATCACTTTCCTCGGCGGTTTCGTGCCGATCATCGGAGCGACGGTGGCCGGCGCGGTCGCCGTGTTGGTGGCGCTGGCCGCGAAGGGCCCCACCACCGCACTGCTCACCCTGGCCGCCGTGATCGCCGTGCAGCAGATCGAGGGCAACCTGCTGGAGCCGCTGGTCATGAAGCGACAGGTCCGCCTGCACCCGGCGGTGATCCTGGTGGCGGTCACCGCCGGCACGCTGATCGCGGGGATAGCCGGCGCGTTCGTCAGCGTCCCGATCACCGCGGTCCTGTGGCGCGTCATCGACACCGTTCAACAGCGTCGCTCGGCCTCGGCCCTCACGTCCCCCGGGTGATCATCAGCGGAGGTGCGTGGTAAACCAGGCGCCGGCCTGGTCGGCGACCTGCTCCAGGGTGCCGGGCTCCTCGAAGAGGTGGGTGGCACCGGGGATCACCCGCAGCTCGCCGACCTCCCCCAACTCCGCCAGCGCCCGCTCGTTGAGCGTGATCACTTCCTCGTCCAGGCCGCCCACCAGCAGCAACGTCGGGGTACGCACCTGGGCCAGCGCGGCACCGGCGAGGTCCGGCCGGCCGCCCCGGCTGACCACGGCACCCACCCGATCCGCGCGGGACGACGCCGCCACCAGGGCGGCGGCGGCTCCCGTGCTGGCCCCGAACAGGCCGATCGGTACGGCGCCGGCGGGACGCTCGCCGGCCAACCAGTCGACGATCCCGGCCAACCGGCTGGCCAGCAACCCGATGTCGAACCGCAGCTCGGCGGTGCGGGCGTCCACCTCGTCCTCGCTCGGGCTGAGCAGGTCCACCAGCACCGTCGCGAGCCCGCGACCGTTCAGGGTGCGGGCCACCGCCACGTTGCGCGGGCTGTGCCGGGAGCTGCCGCTGCCGTGCGCGAAGAGCACCACACCGACCGGCTGAGCGGGCAGCATCAGGTCGGCGGGGAGCTGGGCGTCCCCGACCGGAATGGTCACCGTGCGGCGTTGCTCGTCCATGCCCACCTCCGAAGTGCTCGTTTGCCGCCGGGTTACCCCACCCACCGCACCGCACGCACCCGGACGACCCTCGCCGCCGGCCGCGTTTGCCGAAAAGACCGTCGGGTACGCGACGGGCGACCGCAGACCGTGTCGGCGCAACCGCGCCCCGACGGATCGCGAGGATCGCCATGGCCAAGCAGCAGATTTCCCGGCAGCAGCAACTGACCGAGCGGACCCAGCGGGAACAGGACGCCGAGCGCACCCAGGACGTCGGGGATCAGGACTTCGGGGACCAGGCCGCCTCGGCGCGGCTGCCCGACGATCCGAAGGCGGCGGCGCCCCGGGACGCGATCGGACGGCCGTCCACCGGCGAGCCGGTCTGATTGCCGGGACCGGCGAGCCGGTCGTGACGTGACGTAGCCGTGGCGGTCGGGGCGGGACCACATCCCGCCCCGACCGTCACTGCGCGTTCACGCGTTCGGGCAACCGCAGCAGCGGCGACCTGCCCGGTGGTTGCTCGGGCCGAGGGCCGGCCGGCTCGGCCGGCGGCACCGGCACCGTGACCGGTTCGTCGCAGGTCACCCGCAGCACCTGGTCGTGGTGGCGCAGCTCGACCACGTCGTCCGGGCCGCCGTGACGCAGTGAGTACGTGGTCTGGTGCGGCCGGACATCCACCCGCAGCGACAGCCCGCGCCACTGCAGCGAGAACTCCAGCCGGTTGAGTCGGCTGGAGAGCCGGGGCGCGAAGGACAGCTCGCCGTCGTGGTCCCGGAGCCCGCCGAGCCCGCTGACCAGGGCCAGCCAGGCGCCGGCCAACGACGCCATGTGCACGCCGTCGCGGGTGTTCTCGTTGAGGTCGTGCAGGTCCATCAGCGCGGCCTCGCGCAGGTAGGTGTGGGCCAGCTCGGGGTGACCCACCTCGGCGGCGAGCACCGCCTGGGTGCAGGCCGACAACGACGAGTCGCGGACGGTCCGGCGCTCGTAGTAGAGGAAGTTGCGGACCTTCTGCTCCGGGGTGAACGCGTCCCCGCGCCAGTGCATGGCGAGGACCAGGTCGGCCTGCTTGACCACCTGCTTGCGGTACAGCTCGAAGTACGGGTAGTGCAGCAGCAGCGGATACTTCTCCGCCGGCGTGTGCGTGAAGTCCCACTCCTGCAGGCGGGTGAAGCCCTCGACCTGCTGGTGCACGTCGAGCTCCTCGTCGTACGGAACGTGCATGGAGGTGGCGGCATCCCGCCAGCTCGCCGCCTCCTCGTCGGTGACCCCCAGGTGGAACGCCTCGTCCCGGTAACGCATCACCACGTCGGCGGCCGCGAGCAGGTTCCGTTGTGCCATCAGGTTGGTGTAGATGTTGTCGTTCTTCACGGCGGTGTACTCGTCCGGGCCGGTGACACCGTCGATGTGGAACTCGCCGTGCCGGTCGTGGTGGCCGATCGAGCGCCACAGCCGGGCGGTCTCCACCAACAGCTCCAGCCCGATCTCCTGCTCGAACTGGGTGTCCCCGGTGACCATCACGTAGCGGCGCGCGGCGTCGGCGATGTCGGCGGCGATGTGGAAGGCCGCCGTGCCCGCCGGCCAGTATCCGGAGGATTCCGGGCCCTCGATGGTCCGCCACGGGAACGCGGCACCCCGGAGGTTGAGCGTCTCGGCACGCTCCCGCGCCGAGTCCAGCGTGCTGTGCCGCCACTGCAACGCGCTGCGTACCGCGCTCGGCTGGGTGTAGGTCAGCACCGGCAGGACGAACATCTCGGTGTCCCAGAACGCGTGCCCGTCGTAGCCGGGACCGGTCAGCCCCTTCGCCGAGATTGGCCGCTGCTCGGCCCGCGCACCGGCCTGGAGCACGTGGAAGAGACCGAACCGGACCGCCTGCTGCACCTCCGGGTCACCCTCGACCAGCACGTCGGAGGCGTCCCAGAACGCGTCGAGGTAGTTGCGCTGCTCCCGGTGCAGCCCGTCCCAGCCGTCCAGCCGGGCGCCGGCCAGTGCCGCGCCGACCTGGTCGCGCAGCGCCGGCAGCGACCGCCGACTCGACCAGCTGTACGTCAGATACTTGATCACCCGTAGCTTCTCGCCGGGCTTGAGCACGCAGGCGATCGTGGTACGGACCCAGTCCTGGTAGCCCTCGGACTCGATGGTGGTGCGGTCCGGGCCGTGCACCTCGTGCTCCATCGCGGCGGCGACCCGCAGCCCGGAGACCTTGGTGCGGTGGATGAGCTGCCCCCCGTCCGGGGTGGTCAGCTCCTCCTCTGCCTGCAGGGGCGACTCCAGCACCGCCGCCACCCGGGGGTCCTTGCTCTGCGCCGGCAGCGACTCGTTGGCCACCAGCTCGGACTGCACGATCAGCCGGAGTGGGCCGTCGACGGCCTCCACCTCGTAGCTGATGGCGGCGACCGACCGCTGGGTGAACGAGACCAGGCGGGTGCTGCGGACCTTGACCTCCCGGCCGGCGGGCGAGCGCCAGTGCAGCTCCCGGTGCAGGGTGCCGGCCCGCAGGTCGAGGATCCGTTCGTGGGCCAGCAACTCCCCGTAGCGCACGTCGAGTGGTTCGTCGTCGACGAGCAGGCGGATCAGCTTGCCGTTCGTGACGTTGACGATCGTCTGCCCGGACTCGGGGAAGCCGTAGCCGGCCTCCGCGTACGGCAGTGGGCGCAACTCGTAGAACGAGTTGAGGTAGGTGCCGGGCAGGCCGTGCGGCTCACCCTCGTCGAGGTTGCCGCGCAGCCCGACGTGCCCGTTGGAGAGCGCGAAGACCGACTCGGACTGGGCCAGCACGTCCATGTCCAGCCGGGTCTCGCGGACGTGCCACGGCTCGACCGGATAGGCCCGTTCCCGGATCATGCGGGGCCCCCTTCGGTGCTCGGGTGCGGCGCGGCGGCGGTGCGTGCCGGTGCCGACGGATCGGCGGTGTCGAGCAGGTCGGCGAGGTCCCGCACCACGATGTCGGCACCGTGCGCGAGCAACTCGTCCGCCTGCCCGACCCGGTCCACGCCGACCACGTACCCGAAGCCGCCGGCACGGCCGGCGGCCACCCCGGAGAGCGCGTCCTCGAAGACGGCGGCCTGTGTCGGGTCCACGCCGAGCAACCGGGCACCGGCGAGGAAGGTATCCGGCTGTGGCTTTCCGCGTAGCCCCTGCGCCCGGGCGACCAGCCCGTCGACCCGGGCCTCCAGGAGTGGTTCGAGCCCCGCCGCGGCGACCACCTCGCCGCCGTTGGCGCTGGCGGTCACCACCGCCCGGCGCAGACCGGCGGTCGCTGCCGCCTGTAGGTACCGCACCGACCCCGGGTAGACCTCGACGCCGGAGTCGCGCAGGCGCTGGAGCAGCAGGACGTTCTTGCGGTTGCCCACGCCGTTGACGGTGTCGGCGTCCGGTGGGTCGTCCGGGGTGCCCTCGGGCAGCACGATGCCGCGGGAGGCGAGGAACGACCGGACGCCGTCGGCGCGGGGGCGGCCGTCGACGTAACGGTTGTAGTCCGGGCCGGGATCGAAGGGTTGGAACGGTTCGCCAGAAGCGGTGGCGCGCTGCCGGAGAAACTCGTCGAACGTCTGCGTCCAAGCGGCGTTGTGCACGCGGGCGGTCTGCGTCAGCACACCGTCCAGATCGAAGAGACAGGCGGTCACGTGAGCAGGTAGGCCCAGCACGGTACGAATCTATCCACCCCGCTGGGCCGGCAAACCCGTTTCGGCCGCCGCGACACGGTTCAGTTCGGCCGCAGTGTCCAGATCACCGTCATGGCCGAGGTCGGCGTGCCGTCTTCGGTCGCGATCTCCACCTCGACGCCGAATTCCGGCCGCCGGCCGGACTCCAGCTCCTCGATCACGTCGAGGGCCGGCCGGCCGAGCCGCGCGGTGGCCAGCACCGGGCCCATGGCGAGCTTGCGGTAGGCGATCTCGGCCCGGACGGCGAGCGGCACGGCCCGGTCGAGCAGTTGCCCGAAGGCCGCCAGCACGACCGCGCCGGAGGCCGTCTCGCCGAGGGTGAAGATGGCGCCCGCGTGCGGGCCGCCGACATGGTTGTGGGTGGCCGGCGAGTCGGGCATCCGGACGACTGCCCGGACCCCGCCCTCCGCCTCGGGCGCCACCTCGACGAATTCGAAGCCGAGCGTACGGGCGAAGGGCACCGCGTCGAGCATGCCGGCCGCCACCTGGCGGGAGTCGATGGTCATGAGCTGACGTTACTAGCCGGTAATCATGCCGGCAACCAGCGGTTTCTCAGGTTCTGGCCGAGGCTCAGAGGTTGCCGATCGTCCGCAGGATCTCCGCGTAGAAGTTGCCGTCGATGCTGCGGAAGAAGGCGAAATCCTGACCCGGGTCGCCGAAGAACGGGCGCAGCGTCCACGCCAGTTGGGTGCCGACGAAGCCGAAGAGCAGGATCCAGATGTAGAGCAGGGTCATGCTGGCCGGCCGCTGCGTCGGCTCGCCGGGTCGGACCGGGCGCTCGTTCCACGAGCGCGGATAGCCCGGCACCGCGCCGACGGGAGGCGCACCGGCCGGCTGGCCGCTCCACTGCGCCGGAACGTGCGCCGGCGCGACGGTGACCGCGCCGTTCGGAGCAGACCCGGCCGGTACGGCCACCGGCTCGGCACTCGTACCGGCGGCCGGCGCCGAGCCGGCGGGCACCGCAACCGGCACGGCCGGGGCGGCGGCCGGCACGGCCGGGGAAGCGGCCGGCACGGCCGGGGAAGCAGCGTTCGCCTGGGCGGCGGCGACCGGCGGAGCAAGCAGGCCGTGGTCGTTGAGCACCTGCATGCCGCCGGTCAGGAAGCGCAGCCCGACAAGTGCCGACAGGGCCAGGATCGCCACGTTGAGCAGCTTGAAGAACCCGTAGTCGGGCGCGGTGATCAGGAAGAAGAGACTGATCGGCGCGAACGCCACCGCGAGCATCGAGGTGACCGTGATCGCCACCATCACCAGCGCCAACGACTGACGCACCGAGAGCCGGGCACCGAAGACCAGGTTGAACAGGTAGAGCGTGGGCAGGCAGATGGCCAACGTGACAAGGAACAGCAGGGGCAGTTTCAGCGCCGAGGTGAGCGCCATCAGTGGGCTGTGAAACGCACCGAGCACCGCCCCGTAGCAGGCCAGCGCGATGGCCGAGCTGGCCAGCATCCGCCCGGTCAGCTTGTTGAGGTCACCCTCGGCCACGATCTGCTGCCAGATGCCCTCGCGATCCCGCAGGATGCGCTCGATGACGAGCGGGCTGGGACGGTCACCCGACACGGGCGCACCTCTTTCGGTGGTCGGTCACATGTGGACTGGGTGGGCAGACGGTAGGGCATCGCGGAGCCGGACCGCCACCCCGCTCCGGTGCGTCGTCAGCGCCAACCCACGTCGATCCGGGCGCCCCGCTCGTCGAAGAAGTGCAGCGCGTCCATCCGAACCGACACGGCGAGCGGGTGACCGGCGCTGACCGCCGGGTACGGCGCCAGCCGCACCGCCAGCTCCGCCGGGCGGCGGTGGTGCCGGCCCGGATCGGGAAGCACGCTGGTCTGGGTGCCGTTACTCGGTGGCTCCTGCGGCTCCACCGGCTTACCGGTGAGTCGCTGCATCACCGAGCCGAACCGACGCAGGCCACGCTGGCCCACCGGCGGCGGGTCGAGCGGAGCGCCCATCTCGTCGACCATGATCGCGGTGGCGCCGATGTCGAGGAACGCCAGCGACTCGTGCCCGTGGTGCTCCAGGTAGCGAATCCGCCCGCGCAGCACGTCGCCCGGGCTGTCCGGTGCGACCGGGGTGAGCGCCTCGGCCCGCATGCCGACCACGATCCGCTCACCGTGGTAGTGCGCCACCGCCCGGCTGCGGATGTCGTTCCAGGGCAGGTAGAGCGACTGGTCACCGAGGTTGAGCGTGACGTACCGGTCGAGGTGGACGTAGACCGACGCCTCCAGCAGGTTCATCCGCGGGCTGCCCAGGAAGGCGGCCACGTAGAGCGTCGCCGGCCGGCCGTACACCTGGGTGGGTGTGCCCACGTCCTGGAGGACGCCCCGGCGCATGATGGCCACCCGGTCGGCCATGGTGAGCGCCTCGGCCTGGTCGTGGGTGACGTAGACGGTGGTGACGCCCAGCTCCCGGGTCAGGCCCGAGATCTCCGCGCGCAGCTCGGCACGCAGGCCGCTGTCCAGATTCGACAGTGGCTCGTCCATGAGGAACAGGCCGGGCCGGCGGACGATCGCCCGGCCCATCGCCACCCGCTGCCGCTGCCCACCGGAGAGCTGACCGGGCTTGCGGGCCAGCACGTCACCGATGCCCAGGGCGCTGGCCACGTCACCGACCCGCTCGCCGCGCGGCTCCGGCTCCACCCCGGCCAGCCGCAGCGGAAAGGCGATGTTGTCGCCGACGGTCATGTGCGGGTAGAGCGCGAAGTCCTGGAAGACCATGGCGATCTTGCGGTCCCGTGGTGGCAGGTCGTTCGCCAGCTCTCCGTCCAGCAGGACCGCGCCGTGAGTCGGATCCTCCAACCCGGCGATCATCCGCAGCACTGTGGACTTGCCGCAGCCGGACGGCCCGAGAAGCACCATGAACTCGCCGTCGTTCACATCAAGGTTGATGCTGTCGACGGCGACCGTGCCATCCCTGAAGACCTTGCTCACATCCTTGAGCGTGACGGTGCTCACCGTCTTCCCCCCCAGCTCGTCGGCCGAACCCCAGAAGACTGTGACCAGGATCATGAGTTTAGGACATCGGGTAAACGTCTTATGTTCGGTCGGTGACGGTGCCATTAAGCGACATAGGTCCGATCAGCAGTTCGCGGATCGCTCGCCCGGCTCACCGAGGAACACCTGACGCACCACCCGCTCTGCCGCGCGCCCGTCGTCCAAAGTGCAGAACCGGCCCCGAAAATGCTCGCGGGCCTTGGTCGCGGCGTCCGATCGCACCCCGTTGGTACGGAACAGGTCGAGCAGATCGTCGAAGGTGGTGGCAACCGCACCCGGCGGCTCGGCCGTCACGTCGAAGTAGACGCCCCGGGCCAGCCGGTACGCCTCCCAGTCGGGAGCGTAGAGCACGATCGGTCGATCCAACACCGCGTAGTCGAACATCGCCGACGAGTAGTCGGTGACCAGCACGTCCGCCACCAGGTAGAGATCCTCCACCCGCTGGTGGCCGCTGACATCCCGCACCCGTTCCCAGGCCGTCGGGTGGCCCGGACGCCGATCGCGATCGTGGAAGTAGTGGCTGCGCATCAACAGCCGGCCCGAGTCACCGAGCGCCTGGACGAACCGGTCCGGGTCGAACGGCGGCCGATAGCCGGGCAGGTGCTCGCGGTGCGTCGGGGCGTACAGCACGACCTGCTCGTCCGGGCCGAGGCCGAACTCCGCACGGAGTCGGCGGACCTCGTCCGGGCCCGCGGTGACCAGCCGGTCGTTGCGCGGGTAGCCCACCTCCAGGGTCGTGTACGTGGCCGGGTACGCCCGGTCCCACATCTGGGTGGAGAAGCTGTTCGCGCTGACGCTGTAGTCCCAACGGTCCACCCGACGCAGCAGCCCGGCGAAGTCCATCCGCCCCGCCCCGATCGGGTAACGCTGCTGGTCGAGCCCCATCACCTTGACCGGCGTGCCGTGGTGGGTCTGTAGGTGCACCTGCTCCGGCCGCTTGCGGACGAAGTCCGGGAAGTTGACGTTGTTGACCAACCACCGGGCGCGAGCGAGGACCCGGTAGTACGCCGGGGTGCCGGCCACCACGTACTCCACCCCGGCCGGCACGGTGTCCACCCGGTCCCGGCGCACGATCCACACCCCGCGCACCCCCGGCGCCAACCGGCGGGCGACCTCGTAGATCGCCGCCGGGTTGCAGGAGTAACCCCGGTACCAGTACGCGGCGTACACGGCGAGCGTCGAGTCGACCGGCCGGCGCAGCTCCGCCCGGTAGTACTCGCGCAGCAACCCGTCGCGGGTCAACCGGGCGCCACGCCGAGCGACCGGGCCGACCCGCCGCCGGGCGGTGCGCGCCTTTCGCTGGGCGGCGTCCCGCGCCCGGCTCGCGGCCCGCAACGCGCTGAAGGTGTGCCAGCGGCCCGAGGCGACGAGCCGGTGCTTGATCCCCTCCACCCCGTCCGGCACCGGATAGCCACCGGGTGGCAGCCAGCGTTCGTAGTCGGCGGTGATCTGCGCGAAGAACGCCGGCCGCAGCTCCGGGGCGATCCGCTGGCCGTTGCCGAGCACGGTCAGGTAGTGCCAGATCATCCGCTCGAAGACCGCCGGTCGCAGGGCCTCCGTCGCCGACCCCCACGAATCCATCAGGTGGAAGACCCGGTGCCACTGCGGAAAGACCTCGAAGTGCCGGTCCCCGCGGGTCCGGGTGATCGCACCGGCGCGGCGTTGCCGGTAGTTGACGCAGACCCGGTCCAGTACGCCGATCCGCTGCGCCGCCATCAGCACCGGGTAGCTGAACGAGACGTCCTCGTACCAGCCGGGCGCGAAGCGCAGCCCCAGGTCGGCCAGGAACTCCCGGCGGACCAGCCGGTTCCACGCGGTGTGCAGCAGCCGCATCGCCTCCGGCCGGTCCCGCAGCCGGAAGGTGCCCGTGCCGGGCGACTCGGGAAACACCTCGGCCATCGCGCTGCGGGTGGCGGTGTCGTTCCAGTGGGTGCGGACGTGGTCGACGAGCAGCACGTCCGGGCGGGTGACCCGCAGCCGCTCGGCGACCTCCGGCAGGCACTCCGGCGTCAGCCAGTCGTCGCCGTCGAGGAACCACACGTACTCGCCGACGGCCCGGTCCAGCCCGATGTTGCGGGCTGGACCCAGGCCGACGTTCTGCGGCAACCGGACCGAGCGGACCCGCTGGTCGCGGGCCGCGTACTCGTCGATGATGTCGCCGCTGGCGTCCGGCGAGCAGTCGTCGACGGCGATCACCTCGATGTCCGTCTCCGGCTGGCCGAGGATCGAGTCCAGGCATTCGCGCAGGTATCCCTGCACCCGGAAGGCCGGCACCACGAAACTGATCAGGGTCACCCGGCCGTCCCTCCGTCAGCGTGGCGCGGCACCTCCGGCGCCCACCGGCGCGACGTGCGCCCGCGCGCTACGGGCCGGTCGGACGAACCAGGCCAGGACGACGCTCACCACGAAAACCACGAGAAGGTACGCACCGAGTGTAGCCAGCCCGATACCCGCCATGCCGGCAATCGCCGCGAGGGCCAGCAGCACCGAACGCCCGTCCCAGCCCAGCGTGGCCGCGTGCAGCGGTGGTGCCGCCTGTCGTTTCTCCAGCCGGGCGGTCAGGTCGTAGTGGTGCACGGTGAGCACGAAGACGTACCCGAAGATCAACCAACCCGGCACGTCGCCGACCACCCCTACCGCGATGGCGAACAGGTACTCGGCGGCCCGCAGCGCCGCCGGCACCAGCCAGTCCAGCGGGCCGTTGTGCGCGGCACCGGCACCCAGCCCGGCGACCAGCAGCACCAGCAGCGCCACCGGCACCGCCCAGCGCAACCCGTCCGGCGCGTCACCCAGCAGCGCCACGACCAGCAGCACCGCCGGGCCGAGCGCGGCGATCACCGCCAGGGTGAGCGGCCCCATCGGGCGCACCACCGGCAGCCGCCGGGCCAACGGCCCGTCGTCGCGGTGCAGGGTGGCGTCGACCGTGTCCAGCACCGGCACCCACATCCAGCGCGCCCGCAGCGTGCGCAGCGCCCCGGTGTACGCGAACGCCAGCACCCCCCAGACCAGCACCGCGACCAGGCTGACCAGCGGGTTGAACAGCGCCACGGTCAGCGCGATCAACGCCCAGCGCTCACCGATCGGAAAGACCACTGTGCGCTTGAGCCAGTACGACACCGAGCCGGTGTCCGCCTGCACCCGGGTCGACGCCGCGTTGAGCCGGTCGCCGATGCCGCCGCTGGCACCCGTCGCCGTACGCGGTCGGCGGGCCGCCTCGTCGTGCAGCACCCCGTACCAGGTGTCGGTCATGTGCCGGACGGTCTGCAACGTCATCGCGGCGATGGCGAGCGCCCAGCCGTTGCCCAACCCGGCGTGGCTCACCCCGAAGCCCAGACCGGCGTAGACCAGGTATTCCTTGGCCCGGTCCGCCATCGTGTCCAGCCAGCCACCCCAGGCGCTGAAGTGCCGGGTGTAGCGGGCCAACTGGCCATCCACGCAGTCCAGCACGAAGCCGAGGTAGAGCAGCACCGCGCCGCCGACCAGTGCCGGCCGCCCGCCGACGCCGAACAGCACCGCCGCCGCCAACGCGAACAGCACCGAGATCGCCGTCACCCCGGTCGGGGTGAGCCGGAGCCGGGCCGACAGCCGCACCACGTACGGCGACCAGGTGCTGACGAAGTAGGTGGAGAAGAAGTCGTCCTTCTCCTTGACCGACAGCCGCAGCTCGGCCCGGTCCTCGTCGACGGCGGTCACCGCCGTTTCGGCGGCCGCCAACGCGGGCGCGTCCGCGACCCGGTGCGCGACGAGCAGGCGTACCCGCTGGGCGAAGATCAGCGTGCCGAGCGCCGCGAGACCCGCGACGAGCCGGTCCACGGCGGCCCCCGGGGTGTCGGGCCCGGCTCCCCCGGCGACCGGCAGCGGCGACACGTCGCCGGGCGGGCCGAGCGGGGCGGTGACGGGCCGCGCGCCGACGGCGGCGGCCCGCGCGGCGGCGGCGAGGGCCGGCAGGTCGTCCACGCCGACCCGCAGCGCGCCACCGAACACGCCGGTGGCGTCGCCGTCCAGGGCGTCCAGTGGGCCGGCGTCGACCACCTGCCCGCGTTCCTCGCGCACGGCGGTCCGACCGGGCACCGGCGGGTCGGTCAGCACCAACGCCACAGTCGGCCCGACCGGGCTGGTGGCCAGGTGCCGCAGCACCGCCGTGTGGGCGACCAGGTCGGTGCCGGTGACCAGCAGCGGGCCGTCGGCGGCGTCGGCCAGCGCGGCCAACTCGTCGAGGTCGCCGGCGAAGCGCACCTCGGCGGCCCCGGCCCGGCGCAACTGGGCGGCCAGACGCTCGGCCAGCGGCTCGCCCGTCGACGTGGTCAGGCCCGCCGCGGACGTCCCGGCGGCGAGCACGATCGCGAGCGTCACCGCGGGACCGCGGCGTGGTACGCGTCGAGCGCCTCGGCGATGGTGCCGTCGAGCGTCAACCGGCCCGCGTCGAGGTACAACCCCCGACGGCAGAACCGGGTCAGGTCCTTTTCGTTGTGTGACACCAGCACCAGCGTGCGCCCCTCCCCGAGCAGACGATCAATCGTCGCGTAACACTTCTTGCGGAACTCCGCGTCGCCGACCGCGGTCACCTCGTCCATCAGCAGGATCGGGTGCGGCAGGTGCGAGATGATCGCGAAGCCGAGCCGCACCTTCATCCCCGACGAGTAGTGCCGCACCGACGTGTCGATGGCACCCTGCACCTGCTCACCGGCGAACTCGACGATCTCGTCGAAGTGCCGCCTCAGATAGCCCGCCGACAACCCGTGCAGACCACCGACCAGGTGCAGGTTCTCCCGCCCGGTCAGGTCGTTGGAGAAACCGGCCGACAACTCCAGCAGCGGTGCCACCGCGCCGTGCACCCGGATGCTGCCCTCGTCCGGGATGAGCACCCCGGCGATCAGCCGCAGCAGGGTGCTCTTGCCGGTGCCGTTGCGGCCGATCACCCCGACGGTCTCGCCCGGCTCGACGGTGAACGACACGTCACGCAGTGGCCAGAACTGACCCGGCAGGGCACCGCGCCCGCCCCGGTGGATGAACAGCTCGCGCAGCCGCAACTGCCGGCGCCGGTTGCGGACGAACCGGATGCCCAGACCGTCGGCCTCGATGATCGGCGCGGCCACGTCACAGTTCCTTGAGCACTGCGGGTTCCAACCGGCGAAACGACCACCAGCCGGCGGCCAGCACCAGCACGCTGCCGACGACGGTGGTGGCGAGCAGCCGGGCGTCCGGGAACTCGTCCGGGTACCAGATCGCGTGGTGCAGCTGGAAGATCCCGACCAGCGGGTTCAGCTCGTAGACCAGCTTCAGCCAGCCGGGCAGGTCGGACTCCCGGACCAGGCTGAGCGGGTAGATGATCGGCGTGGCGTAGAAGAGCACCCGGATGATCAGGCGGAGGAACCGCTCCACGTCGCGCATCAGCACGTTCCACGCGGACAGCAACAGGGCCAGCCCGGTCAGCAGGACGGCCTGCACGGCCACCGCTAGCGGCAGGGCGAGCAGCGACCAGCCGGGGTGGATCCGACCGTGCACCGCGTAGATCACCGCGATGGCGATCAGGATCGGCAGGCCGGCAGCGTACTCGGCGAACCGGCCGGTGACCCGGCCGATCGGGAAGACCTGCCGCGGCACGTTCATCGTGGTGATCAACCGGGACTGGCCGGTCAGCGCGTTCGTCGCCTCGCTCAACGCCGAGCTGGTCCACATCCAGGCGAAGATCCCGGTGATCAGGAACAGCGGGTACGACCCGGCCGCCTCGCCCAGGTGCCGGCCGGTGTCGGAGGAGTAGAGCACCCCGAAGACGAACCAGTAGATGGCGCCCATGCCGAGCGGCTCGATCAACGACCAGAAGTAGCCCAGGACCGACTGCTGGTACTTGACCGCCAGATCCCGGCGGACCAGGATGCGCAGCGAGTTGCGGTGCGACCACAACGCCGCGACGCCAGAGGTCACCGCGAGCCTCCCGCCTCCTGAAACGGACGACAGGTTAGCAGTCGGTGAACGAATGCCCCGAATCGGCCGGACTCAGCACTCGATCACGTTGACGGCCAGACCGCCACGCGCCGTCTCCTTGTATTTGACCTTCATGTCGGCGCCCGTCTCCCGCATGGTCTTGATGACCTTGTCCAGCGACACCTTGTGCACACCGTCGCCGCGCAGCGCCAGCCGGGCGGCCGTGATCGCCTTGATGCTAGCCACCGCGTTGCGCTCGATGCAGGGGATCTGCACCAGGCCACCCACCGGGTCACAGGTCAACCCGAGGTTGTGCTCCATCCCGATCTCGGCCGCGTTCTCCACCTGCTCCGGGGTGCCACCCAGCACCTCGGCCAGGCCCGCCGCCGCCATCGAGCACGCCGAACCGACCTCACCCTGGCAGCCGACCTCCGCGCCGGAGATCGACGCGTTCTCCTTGAACAGCACACCGATCGCGCCCGCCGCCAGCAGGAACCGCACCACACCGTCGTCGTCGGCGTCCGGCACGAAGCGGCTGTAGTAGTGCAGCACCGCCGGGATGATCCCGGCCGCACCGTTCGTCGGCGCGGTGACCACCCGACCGCCGGCCGCATTCTCCTCGTTGACCGCGAGCGCGAACAGCGTCACCCAGTCCATCGCGTGCAGCGGGTCGGGCGTCCCGGCGTCCGCCTCCAGGCCGCGCCGCAGCTCCGCCGCCCGCCGCCGAACCTTCAACCCCCCAGGGAGTACGCCGTCCCGCTCGCAGCCGCGCTGCACGCACTCCCGCATCACCCGCCAGATCTCCAACAGACCGGCCCGAATGTCCGCCTCGCTGCGCCACGAGCGCTCGTTGGCCAGCATCACCTCGCTGATCGACAGGCCGGTGCGGCTGGTCACCTCCAACAACTGCGCCCCGGTCAGGAACGGGTACCGCACCTGGGTGCTGTCCGGCTTGATCCGGTCCGCGCCGGCCGCCGCCTCGTCCACCACGAACCCGCCACCGACGGAGTAGTAGGTACGGCGGCGCAGCTCGGCGCCACTGTCGTCGTACGCCGCGAAGGTCATCCCGTTCGGGTGGTACGGCAGCGACCGGCGGCGGTGCAACGTCAGGTCCCGATCCGGGTCGAAGTCGATCTCGTGCGCGGCCAGGATGCTGATCCGCCGCTCCGCCCGGATCCGCTCGACCCGAGGACCGACGGTGTCCGTGTCGACAGTCTCCGGCGACTCGCCCGCCAACCCGAGCAGCACCGCCGGGCCGCTGCCGTGGCCGTGCCCGGTGGCCCCCAACGAGCCGAACAGCTCGGCCTGCACCCGTGCGACGTCGGTGAGCAGCCCGTCGGCCTTGAGCCCGGCGACGAACGTCCGCGCCGCCCGCATCGGCCCCACCGTGTGCGAGCTGGACGGCCCGATACCGACACTGAAGAGGTCGAAAACACTGATCATGGCTGCGCTTCCTCGCCGTCGTCCCGGCGTACGGGACCCGGCCGGGTCAGGACCGCCGAGCTGACGGCCCTGCTCATGATCGACCAGGGTAGGGGTCCGGCCGCCCGGGGTGTGGGTGGCCGATCTGCCAGCCTACCCGCCCAGCTCAACGCCCACCCGGCCACCGGGACGCGCACACCCACCCACCCCGCTCAGCCACCCACCCCGCCCGGCCCGCCCGGCCCGACCGGCCCGCCCGGCCCCGCCCGCCCCGCCCGGCCCGCCCGGCCCCGCCGCAAGATCGCGCTCGATCCAGGATCTCAACACCGTTGCGTTAGAGCTGTAGCCGGCGGGTCAACCCGGGACGGGAAGTGCCCGATCGGGGAGCGGGTTGGGCCCGGCTTGGCGATCATGGAGTTGTGGTGCCGACTTTGGGGGTTTACGGGCGTTCTGTTACCCACCACAACTCCATGATCGGCGAGGCAGTGCTGGTCGACGAACAGCCGTTCCACCTAACGCAACGGCGTTGTCCAGGATCTAGTGGTCTCTCTCGTCCTCGATGCCACTACAGCCAGGATCGAGCACGATCTTCGTCCCGCCCTGACGGATGCCGTGTACGGCGGCCGCGGCGGGCCGCTCGGGGAGGCGTCAGCGAGGGGCTGCCCGGGTAAAGCACCTACGGGTCCACGGGTTGCCGCTCATCCTCAGGACCGAGGGCGAGGTGGCCACCCCCTTCTACCGTGGATTGCAGACGCGGCGCACCGCCGCAGAGTGGGAGTACGACGATGAGTCGCAAACTGGTCCGGCCCCGCGAGGGGCGCATGCTCGCCGGTGTCTGCGCCGGCCTCGGTCGGCGGTTCGGCATGTCCGCCGGGATGGTCCGGCTGCTGTTCCTGCTGTCCCTGCTGCTGCCCGGCACCCAGGTGATCGTCTACCTGATCCTGTGGGTGCTCATGCCGAACGAGGACCGCTACCTGGCCTCCACCCAGCACTGACCCGCGCCCCACCAGCGCCCCCGTCGAGGCCAGAACCCCTGACCGTGAGGCAGCAACTTCACCGAAGTTGCTGCCTCACCGGCGTCAGAGGCAGCACCATCCCCGAAGTTGCACAGATCTTGCCCAGTGAGCACCAGGCGACGCCCGAGCGGCGGGGCGGCGCGCGGCGGGGCGGCGCGCGGCGGGGCGGCGCGCGGCGGGGCGGCGCGCGGCGCGGCGGCGCGCGGCGCGGCGGCGCGCGGCGCGGCGGGGCGCGGCGGGGCGGGGCGGGGCATGCTCCTCTAGATCCACTCGGGTTTGCTGAAACCGGGGTGTCCGGAGGCTTGCGATACCCCGACTTCAAGGAAGCCGAGTGGATCATGGCGTGCGCGTCGTGCCGAGGGATGCGCGAGCCGGCGGCGCGGGGGCGTACCGGACGGGACCCAGCGGACGGGCCCGCGGGAAGTAATAAGCCACGAGAAGGGCAGCGCCCGCTCCGACGGACGTCGGGGCGGGCGCTGCGGCGCTGCGGGCGTGACCGGCCTGACGGGTCAGGGGGCCGTGTAGGTGATGGTGATCTGCTGGTAGCCGAGGGAGCGCAGCAACCCTTCCAGCATCTTGCGGGTGTTCTCCTCGGCGCGGGCGGAGAGCCCGCTGTCGCGGGCGGCGGCGGTGATCCGATCCTCGGCGAGCTGGTAGACCTGCTGCTGCCGGTTGGGGTCGTTGCCGACCAGGTCGCCGAGCCGGTTGAGCAGACCGCGCTGCTCGGCGAAGACGTAGCTCTTCTCCATGTTGAGGTTGGTCTCGCCGAGCTGCGGGGCGGGCAGCTTGATCTCGACGGACTTGCCGTCGGCGGAGGGGACGACGGCACCCTCACCGATCTTGGTGAAGTCGACGTACGCCTCGACACTGCCGGCCCCGACGAACAGGGTGCGCTCGTTGAGCAGGAAGTCCGGCACGTTGCGCCTGTCGTTCTGGGTGTCGACCACGACCTGGAAATTGCCCTCCGCGGCCACGTAGCGGCTGAGGTCCTGGATCGACTTCAGCAGCGGTGGCTGGCTGCGGTCGGTCTGCTCCTTGGCGAACGGGTTGCGGAACTCCGGCAGGAGGCCGGTCGCCTGGATGCCGAGCAGCACCACCACGGCCAGCGCGGCAGCGCCGAGCAGCAGGAGCAGGCCACGGGCCGCCCCACCACCACCGCCGAAGCCACCTGCGGTCGGGCCGCCGGGGGGCCCGACCGGAGGGTCACCGGGGCCGCCGGGGCCACCAGAACCGCCGAAGCCGCCCGGCGTATCCGTGGTCGGCTCGGGTGTAGCGGTCGACCGCTCCCGGAGGTCGTCGCCGGTCGGGTAACCGGGAAACTCCCTCGTGGGCTCGTTGCTGCCAGCGTCGCGGGCCATCACGCTCACCGTCCTCGTCAGACACGTCGTCTGTCAATGACGGTACGGCCCCACTACGACAGTCGCGCGTCGAGCGCCAGGACCGCACAAACGGGCAGGTCAGGCGAACGCGGAAAGCCCGGTGAGCCGTTGCCCGACGACCAGTTGGTGGATCTCGGAGGTGCCCTCGTACGTCAGCACGCTCTCCAGGTTGTTGGCGTGCCGCATCACCGGGTATTCGCCGGAGACGCCGTTGGCACCGAGGATGGTGCGGCACTGCCGGGCGATGGCCAGGGCCTCCCGGACGTTGTTCAGCTTGCCCACGCTGACCTGCTCGGGCCGGAGCCGGTGGGCGTCGGCGAGTCGACCCAGGTGCAGCGCGAGCAGTTGCCCCTTCACCAGCTCGACGGCCATGTCGGCGAGCTTCGCCTGGGTGAGCTGGAAGCCGGCGAGCGGGCGACCGAACTGGGTGCGGGTGGTGGCGTACGCCAATGTGGTTTCCAAACAATCGCGGGCGGCGCCGACCGCGCCCCAGACGATGCCGTACCGGGCTTCGGTGAGGCAGCTCAGCGGCGCCTTGAGCCCGACCGCCTCGGGCAGTTGGGCGTCCGCCGGAAGCCGGACGTCGTCGAGCGCGATCTCGCCGGTCACCGACGCGCGCAGCGACATCTTGCGGCGGATCTCCCGGGCCGTGACACCGGGTGTGTCCATGGGTACGGCGAAACCGCGCACGCCTTCGTCGGCGCGCGCCCAGATCACCGCGACGTCGGCGATCGGCGCGTTGGTGATCCACATCTTTGCGCCGGTGAGCAGCCAGTCGTCGCCGTCGCGGCGGGCCCGGGTGGTCATCGAGGCGGGGTCGGAGCCGTGGTCCGGTTCGGTCAGGCCGAAGCAGCCGATCGCCGCGCCGGTGGCCATCGACGGCAGCCAGCGTTGCTTCTGCTCCTCGCTGCCGTAGCGCCAGATGGCGTACATGGCGAGCGAACCCTGCACCGAGACCAGGGAACGGAGGCCGGAGTCCCCGGCTTCCAGCGCCTGGCAGGCCAGCCCGTACGCGACGGCGGAGGCGCCAGCGCAGCCGTAGCCGGTCAGGTGCATGCCGAGCAGCCCGAGCTTGCCGAACTCGAGGGCCAACTCCCGGGCCGGCACCCGGCCGTCCTCGTACCAGTCGGCGACGTGCGGTCGCACCCGGTCGTCGACGAGCTGGCGGACGACGTCGCGGATCTGCCGCTCCTCCTCGCCGAGCGACGAGTCCAGGTCGAGCAGATCGAGGGCACTCATGCCGTTACCTTAACGAAGCCTCAGCCGACACCGCAGCCTTCGACAACGAAGCCTCAGCCGACACCGCTCACTCGATCGGCCCGGAGAGCACCAGCACCCGCGCGTGGATCTGGTTGCGCTGTTGCAGGGCGGCGCGCAGGGCGCGATGCAGCCCGTCCTCCAGGTAGAGCCCGCCGTTCCACTGCACGACATGCGGGAAGAGGTCACCGTAGAAGGTGGAATCCTCGGCGAGGAGCTTGTCGAGCGCCAGCTCGCGCTTGGTGGTGATCATCTGATCGAGGCGCAGCGGGCGGGGCGGGATCTCCGCCCACTGCTTCAGGGTCAGGTTGTGCTCCGGGTAGGGACGCCCGTCCCGGACCGCTCTGAAGATCACGACGGCACGCTCCCCTCCCCGTGGCCGGGCCGACCGACAGCGCCGAGCCGGGCCGCGGCGGGCACCGCGCGGCGCGGCACCAATGACCGTGCCAGCCTAGCCGCCCAGCGCACGCTACGTTCTGCTCCCTGATGTCAGTTTCGCTACCGGTCGTCCGATCCGCATCCGGACGAACGGGACGTCGCGCTCAGCTCCACCGGCCGCGGCGGACAACCTCGTCCACTCCACGACGTCCACGGCGCAGCGACGGTGACCGATGGTCGGGTGCCCGGTAACCGATTGTGACGGCACCGATGGGCTGGTACTCCGCCGGCACCCCGAACGCGTCCCGGTAACTGGCCAGCCGCTGCGGGGCGATGCCGAAAAAACACGCCCCCAGCCCCTCGTCCACCGCGGTGAGCAACATCAGCAACGCCGCGAAGCCGGTGTCCACGTGCCAGTACGGCACCGGCCACCGCTCGGTGGACCGGTCCGTCCAGCCCTTGTCCGGCTCGGCGTAGCGCCGCAGGTACGCCGACTCGTTGGCGTGCGGCACCACGATCAGCGGCGCCCGGCGCATCCCCGCCAGCCAACGCTCCCGGCCACCGCCCTCCGGGGTGGTGGCCGCCCAGAACCGCTCCCGGTCGGCCGGCTCCTCCAGCACCAGGAAGCCCCAGCCCTGGGCGAAGCCGGCCGACGGGGCGCGGATCGCGTGGTCGAGCAGCCGATCCACCACGTCGGGCGGGACCGGACGGTCCGGGTCGTAGTTGCGCACCATCCGCCGACGTCGGACGACCTCGGCGAACTCCATCAGGCCCCGGGCCGGATGCCCCAGGCACCCCGCCAGGTCGTACCGGGCTTGAGCGTGAGCAGGTCCTTGCCCGACCGGAACGCGTCCGGCGGGCAGGTCATCGGCTCGATCGCCACCGAACGGCGGTGCCGGGCACCGGTGAGCGCGTCTCCGGTGAACACCTGCCACCAGCCGAACTCGGCATCGGCCCAGATGCTCACCCCGGTCGAGGAGTCCGGCGCGGCCAGGCTCACCGACGAGCGACCGTCGGCGTCGCGGATGACCTCACCGAAGCAGGAGTCCAGCACGGCCGCGCCGATCCGGCGGGGGCTGGTCCAGTCGTACTCGGTGCCGGCCACCGGGGTCACTCCGATCGGCAGCAGCCGACCGTCGACAAGCACCCGGCTCCGGGTGGGCAGCCGCAGGACCAGGTCGTCGACCGCGACGCCCGGCAGTTGCAGGTACGGGTGTACGGAGAAGCCGAACGGCACCGACTCGCCACCGATGTTCGTCACCTCGTGCTCGGCGCGCAGACCGTCCGCGCCGACGCTCCACCGGCTGAGCAGCCGCAACGGCCACGGGTAGCCGGGCTGCGGCGGCAGGTCGTAGCCCAGGGTCACCGCGTCCGCCGACTGCTCCAGCAACTGCCACGGCACCCAGTTGACCAGCCCGTGGATCGCCACGTGCCGCTCCGGCTCGGTCAGCGGGAGCTGGTGCGTCCGCTCGCCGAACGAGTAGCGGCCATCGCTGATCCGGTTCGGCCAGGGTGCCAGCACCTGCCCGGCGCAGCCGGGGCAGACCTCGTCGGTCTGGTACCCGTCGACCAGGTCGACACCGTCGTGCCGGTACGTCCGGAGCCCACCACCCACCTCCACGATGACGGCCTCGTGGCCGGCGGCGGAGATGGTCCACTGGGCACCGGAGAACGGGCGCTGTTCGGGGCTTTCCATGTCGGCGACCCTAACCGGTCAGGTCCGGTCCCCGCTCGACGCCGCCGCCCGGTAGCGAAGCAGTGCCGGGAACGCGACCGCGAGCACCACGACGAGCACCGCCGAGGCGAGCCCGCCGGCCACCCAGGCCACCCCGCCACCGAACCCGGCGGCCATGGTGCCGGCCCGCAGGTCGCCCAGCCGCGGGCCACCGGCCACCACCACCGTGTTGACGCCCTGGAGCCGGCCGCGCATCCGGTCCGGTGCGTAGACCAGCAGCATCGACTGCCGCAGCACCGCGCTGACCAGGTCGGCGGCACCGGCCACGGCGAGCAGCAGGACCATCAGCCAGAGTTGGTGGGCCAGCCCGGCCGCGGCGATGGCGAGGCCCCAGGCGACCACCGCGACCACCAGGCCGAGGCCCTGCCGGCGGAGCCGGCCGATCCAGCCGGAGGTCAGCCCACCGATCATCGAGCCGATCGCGATGGCGCTGTAGAGCAGGCCGACCGCTCCGCCGCCACCGAACCTCTCGTGCGCGATCTCCGGAAAGAGCGCCCGTGGCATCGCCAGGATCATCGCGATCAGGTCCACCCCGAAGGAGAGCAGCAGCACCGGCGTGGTGGCCAGGTAGCGGAAACCGTCGACCACGCTGGCCAGGCCGGCGCGGCGGGGCTCACCGTCGGCGGTCGGCTCGGGCGGCAGCGCGGGCAGGCGCAGCGCCGCCCAGAGCATCGCGGTGAACAGCACCGCGTCCAACCCGTACGCGATCGGCAGGACCACCGTGGTGTCCGGCGACGCGGCGAGGATCAGGCCGGCGGCGAGCGGGCCGGCGACCGACGCGGCGGTGAAGGTCGTGTAGTTCAGGGTGGTAGCGGAGGCCACCAGGTCGTCGGGCACCAGCCGGGGCAGCATGGCGCTGCGGGCCGGCGAGCTGATCGCGAACGCCACCGACTGCACCGCCATCAACGCCAGCAGCAACACCGGGCTGCCCACGTTCAGCAACGCCTGGACCAGCAGACCGAGGGTGGATGCCCAGAGCAACAATGAGCCGCCGAGCAGCACCGCACGGCGGTCGCGGGCGTCGGCGACCGCACCACCCCAGAGCCCGAAGACCAGCAACGGTACGAAGGCAGCCACGCCCAGCAGGCCCACCCAGAACGAGTCCCGGGTCAGGGCGTACATCTCCACCGGCACCGCGACGGCGGTGAACTGGAAACCGAACATCGCCACGGTGTTGCCGAGCCAGAGCCGCCGGTACGCGGGCACCCGCAGCGGGCGGACGTCGATCGCCCAGCGGCGCGCTCCGCGCGACCGGGCCTCCCGCACACCCGTCACGGCGCCAGCCGCTCGACGGTCCAACCACCCTCGTCGAGGCGGCGGAAGCGGAGCCGGTCGTGCAGCCGGCCGGCCCGACCCTGCCAGAACTCCACCGACTCGGGTCGCACCCGCAACCCGCCCCAGTGCGGCGGGGTCGGGATCTCGGCCTGGTCGGCGAACCGCTCGGCCGCCTCCTGGTACCGCTCCTCCAACGCCGCCCGGCCGGACACCACCTGTGACTGTGGGCTGGCCCAGGCACCCAGTTGGGAGCCGCGCGGCCGGCTGGCGAAGTAGGCCGCACTCGTCGCGCGGTCGACGGGTGTGACAGGTCCGGCGACCACCACCTGCCGCTGCATGGGAAACCACGGAAAGACCAGGCTGGCGTACGGATTGGCGGACACCTCGACGCCCTTGCGCGACTGGTGGTTGGTGAAGAAGACGAAGCCCTCCGGGTCGTACCCCTTGAGCAGCACCGTCCGGCCGCTCGGCCGGCCGGCCGAGTCGGCGGTGCCCACCACCATGGCGTTCGGTTCGGGTAGCCCGAAGGCCACCGCGTCGGCGAACCAGCTGGCGAACTGGCTGTGCCAGTCGGCGGCCAGGTCAGCCTCGGTCAGGCCCAGGTCCGCGGCGTACTCGTTACGCATCGCGGCCGGGGTGGGTGTGTCGCCCGTCACGTCGCCACTCCTTTTCGGCAGGTCCGCCGGCGCCCTCCCGCGCTGGCCAGCCCGCACCGCCCAGTCTCACCGAGTCCGACGGAGAATGCGCGTCCGGGGATGTCGCGTGCAGCACAGTCGCCCTGGGTCGCGTATCCGGTTACCCAGCAGGCAAGATGTTGCGAACACATCCCTGATGGTCGCCTAGAGGGCGCTCGGCCGACCGGGCCGGATAAGCCGACCGGGCGCACCGACCAGATCCAGGAGAGCGACATGGCCGATTTCAAACCCGGGCTGGAGGGCGTCGTCGCCTTCGAGACCGAGATCGCCGAACCCGACCGCGAGGGTGGCGCGCTGCGCTACCGCGGGGTCGACATCGAGGATCTGATCGGTCAGGTCTCGTTCGGCAACGTGTGGGCGCTGCTGGTCGACGGTCGGTTCGGGCCGGGTCTGCCTCCGGCGGAGCCGTTCCCGGTGCCGGTGCACTCCGGTGACATCCGCGTCGACGTGCAGTCGGCGGTCGCCATGCTCGCCCCGTACTGGGGGCTCAGCCAACTGCTGGACATCTCCGACGAGCAGGCTCGCGAGGACCTCGCCCGGGTCTCGGTGACCGCGCTCTCCTTCGTCGCCCAGTCCGCCCGGGGCCTCGGCCTGCCGGCGGTGCCGCAGAAGGAGATCGACAAGGCGCAGACCATCGTCGAGCGGTTCATGAAGCGGTGGCGCGGCGAGCCCGACCCGCGGCACGTCAAGGCCGTCGACGCGTACTTCATCTCGGCCGCCGAGCACGGCCTGAACGCCTCCACCTTCACCGCTCGCATCGTCGCCTCCACCGGAGCGGACGCGGCGGCCTGCATCTCGTCGGGCATCGGTGCCCTCTCCGGCCCGCTGCACGGTGGCGCGCCCTCCCGGGTGCTCACCATGCTGGAGGCGGTGGAGCGCAGCGGCGACGCGGAGGGTTACGTCAAGGGCGTGCTCGATCGCGGCGAGCGGCTGATGGGCTTCGGCCACCGCGTCTACCGCGCCGAGGACCCGCGGGCCCGAGTGCTCCGGCGCACGGCCAAGGAATTGAGCGCACCGCGCTTCGAGATCGCCGAGGCGCTGGAGAAGGCGGCGCTCGCCGAGCTGCAGGCCCGCCGCCCGGACCGGGTGCTGGCCACCAACGTCGAGTTCTGGTCGGCCGTCGTACTGGACTTCGCCGAAGTGCCGGCGCACATGTTCACCTCGATGTTCACCTGCGCGCGGATGGGCGGCTGGAGCGCGCACATCCTGGAGCAGAAGCGCCTGCAGCGGCTGGTGCGTCCGTCCGCCCGCTACGTCGGCCCGGAGACCCGCAAGCCGTCCGACGTCGAAGGCTGGGTCGCCATCCCGCACGGCGTCTGACCTGTACGGAAGGGCCCCGCTTATCGCCTGGCGATGGGCAGGGCCCTTTTTTGCGTACACCGGGCGGTCCCCCGCCGAGGTGTGGCGAAGGACTCAGCCCAGTCCTCGGGGGCCCGGCTTCCACCGATGGGTCCGAGTGCGAGGATGAGGGCCGGCAGTGTCGCCGGGCCCGCCCTCGCCCTTGCGGAAGGATCTTCAAGACCGTGGCTGACGCACCGACCATCCGGATTCCCGATGACCTCAAGCCCGCCGACGGCCGTTTCGGCTGCGGGCCGTCCAAGGTCCGCCCAGCGGCGGTGTCCGCACTCGCCGAGGTCGCCACCAGCTACCTGGGCACCTCGCACCGGCAGAAGACGGTCCGCGACCAGGTGGCCCGGCTGCGCTCCGGCATCGCCGAGTTCTTCGCGCTGCCCGAGGGTTACGAGGTCGTGATCGGCAACGGCGGCACCACCGCGTTCTGGGAGGTCGCCACCTTCGGCCTGATCCGCGACCGGGCCCAGTTCGCCAGCTTCGGCGAGTTCGGCGCCAAGTTCGCCAAGTCGGTCAAGGACGCGCCGTTCCTCGGTGACCCGACCGTCCGCAAGGCCGACGCGGGCAGCGCCCCGACCCTGGTCGCCGAGTCCGGTGTGGACGCGTACGCGACCCCACAGAACGAGACCTCCACCGGCGTGGCCGTGCCGATCAGCCGGGTGGCCGGGGCGGACGAGGGCGCGTTGCTGCTTGTCGACGCGACCTCCGCGGCGGGTGGCCTGGACGTCAACGTCGGCGAGACCGACGTCTACTACTTCGCTCCGCAGAAGTGCTTCGGCTCCGACGGGGGCCTGTGGCTGGCCCTGATGTCACCGGCAGCGCTGGAGCGCGCCGCCGAGATCAAGGCGTCCGGGCGCTACATCCCCGCCTTCCTCGACCTGGTCACCGCGATCGACAACTCGCGCCTGGAGCAGACCTACAACACCCCGGCGCTGGCCACCATCTTCCTGGCCGCCGAGCAGACCGACTGGATGAACGCGCAGGGTGGCCTGTCCTGGGCGGCCAAGCGCACCGCCGAGAGCGCCGCCACGGTGTATGGCTGGGCGGAGCGGTCCAGCGTGGCCACCCCGTTCGTCACCGACCCGGCGCTGCGTTCCAACGTGGTCGCCACGATCGACTTCGCCGACGGGGTGGACGCCACCGCAATCGCGAAGGCGCTGCGCGCCAACGGCATCGTCGACACCGAGCCGTACCGCAAGCTCGGTCGCAACCAGCTGCGGGTGGCGCTCTTCCCGGCCGTCGAGCCGGCGGACGTCGAGGCGCTCACCGCGTCCATCGACTACGTCATCGAACGACTCTGACGTTCGTCACGGTCGGTGTTCGTGGGGGCCTCCACGGACACCGACCGTGATCATCGTTGCAGCTCAGTCACGACATGCCGGGTGTCGCTTCCCCCACCCCGAGACAGATGCGCGTACGGTGGTCCGAGACGCCTGGGTGGCCGACTCGTGGCGTGCGGCCAGCGAAGCGGGACGGAGGCAACGCTATGCGCCCAGTACGCTTCGTCGCCCTCTCCGAGGACGGCCATGCCCTGGTTCTCGCCGACGAGGTCGGGCGGTTGCTCGCCCTGCCGATTGACGACCGGATCTCGGGGGCGCTGCACGCCGAGCCCGGCGCGCCGCCGCTGCCGGCGGCACCGACCACCGTCGACCCGACTCCCTCACTGTCCCCTCGGGACATCCAGGCCCGCATCCGCTCCGGTGAGTCCGCCGAGGACGTCGCCCGGATCGCCGGGGTGCCGGTCGACCGGGTGCTGCGCTATGCCGGCCCGGTCCTCCAGGAGCGGGCGATGCTCGCCCAGCACGCCCGCCGCACCCGGCTCAAGGGCGCGGAGAAGCCCACCCCGCTCGCCGAGGTGGTCAACGGTCGGTTGAGCCAGCACGGCATCGACACCGAGAAGATCTCCTGGGACGCGTACCGGCGGGACGACGGCACCTGGCGGATCATCGCCACCTGGCCGTCCGGCAAGGCCACCGCGCAGGCCATCTGGGATCTCGACAAGACCCGGCAGTCGGTCGCCCCGCACGACGACATGGCGCAATACCTGTGCGCCGAGCGGCCCACGCCGATCCTCGGCCAGGAGCCGGCACCGGAGCGGGGCGGGCACGGCCTGCCCGGTCCCTCGCGCGGCGAGCCGAGCCGTGGTGGGCACGGGTTGCCGGCGGCGTCCGAGCATCCGCGCCCGGGCCGGGATCCGATCCGGGCCGGCCGGGACGCGCTGCTCGCCTCACTTGACCGCCCGCTGGGCGCCTCGTCGGGTCGTGGCCTTGAGCCGCGGACCCCTGCTGCTCTTGCTGGTTCGGACGCGCCTCGGCAGCGGCCGGTCGGCGGGGGTGCCGCCGCGCTGCTCGGCGGTGGCCAGGGGTCGGCCTTCGACGACGACTCGGACGCGCCCAAGGAGGTGCCGGCCGTGCCGTCGCTGGCGGTGCTGCGGCCCCGCCGCACGGGCGCGGCGGCGGCCGCCGGTGGCGAGTCCACAGATGCCAACGGTAAGCCCCGCAAGCGCCTGCCGAGCTGGGACGACGTGCTCTTCGGCAGCGGGCCGGCGGCACGCGAGTCTTCCTGACGCGTCGCGTCGGCGGGTGGTGAACGGCCACCCGCCGACGCGGAACGCGTGGCCTCACCGAGGGTCTTCAGCGCCCTCGACGGCGTGGCCGGCGACCTCGCGTACGGCCTGGGCGACGGCCGGAAAGTCCTTCTTGAGGATCGCACCGTGGTTGCTGGCGACCTTCGCGGCGATCTGGATGTGCGGGTTGCGGGCGGTCGCCGCGTCGAGGCTGGCACGGATCTTCTCCTGTTCGTCACCGCGGCTGCCGAGCGACGTGCCGGAGGCGACGACGTACCGCACCGGGACGGTGATGCCGTCCAGCACGGGGCCCAACTCGCGCTCACGGGAAAGTCTGCCCAGCTCGATGTTGCTGTCCGCCATCTGGGCGGCATTCATTCGCGGGGTCAGACCGGTGGGGCGCAGCAGCGGCATGAACACGTTCATCCGTCGGAACATCTTCCGGATCCGCTGCTCCATGGCCTCGTCGAGCCAGTCGTGCGGGAACGCGCCGTCGACCAGGACCGCGCCGAGAGCGCGCTCCGGGTTCCGGTTGACCCAGTGCGCCCCGACGACCGCCCCGTAGGACCAGCCGACCACCAGCGCGCGGTCCACAATTCGGGCGGCGAGGACGGCGTCGACGTCGCGGACGGCGGCCTCGAAGGAGTAGTCCGTCGAGCGCTTCGACTTCCTGCCGCGAGCCCGCTCGTCGTAGGTGATGTGCCGCCAACCGGTGCCCAGGTCGGCGATGACCCGACGCCAGTACCCCTGGGTGGCGAACTGACCGTTGAGGTAGACCACGGGAACACCGGGACCGCCGGTGTCGGTGACGGCCAGGGCCGTGTCGTCGACCGGCACCAGGCCGGTCCACGTCGAACTGGTCGCGGACATGCTGTTGTTCGTCATCGTGATCCGTCCTGTTCAGAGGCTGCGGGCGGCGATGTCGCCGCGGGAGGTGGTGGCGCGGATGTCCAGTGCGGTGGTGCCGTCGTTGCGGAGGGCGTTGTTGACCCGACCGTGGCCGGTGCCGGCGTCCAGCGCGGCCGAGACGCCAGCGGCGGCGGCGACCGAGATGTCGCCGGACTGAGTGGTCAGCACGACGGTGCCGTGCGTGGCTTCGGCGATCCGGATGTCGCCCCTGGTGGTGCTGATCTCCGCAGGGCCGGTGAGCCGACCGACCTCGACGTCGCCGTCGATCGCGGTGAGGCGGACGCTCGCCGCCTCGTCGATCTTGATCTGGCGGTACGCGCCGTCGAAGGTCACGTCGCCGAGGCGCCCGACACCCCGCAGCTCGGCGCTGGCGGCCTTGGCGTCGATACGGGAGCCGGCGGGCAGTCGGACGGTCACCTGCAGGGATCCGGAGGGACCGACGAGCGGGCTGCCGGGGGGTGCGGCAGTGATCCGCAGGACGCCGTCGGCGTACGTGACGGTGGCCTGTTCGGCGGCCCTGGTGTCGCGGCTCCTGGTCGGGTCGGTGGGCAGGATCTCGACAGTGGTGTCGACGCGGTCCGCGGCGATGAGCTGGATGCGCCCGGCGGGGATGGTCAGGATGGCGGAGATCGGGGCGGGGGTGTCGAACGTCTTCATCAGGCTCTCCGGTGCTCGTGCGTCGTTTCTCATATCGGAAACGCTACGTTGCTTTCCAATATCAGGCAACAAGCTCGTTGCGTTCCAGGAGGACTTTCCCAGCTCAGGTCACACCAATCATTGCAACAAGGGTGCCGCCTAATGCAACGACCGCCGCCGCGCCTGTTGCAATGGACCAGAAGTGAACGCTATGGTGAAGGGGCCACCAGGCCGCCACGAGGGATCACCAGGGAGATCAGATGCCGGGAGGCCGACTCACCCAGCAGGAACGCCAGCAGATCGCGCTGGGGCTGGTCGACAGTCTCCCCTACGCGGAGATCGCCCGGCGTCTCGACCGTCCCACCTCGACGATCACCCGCGAGGTGATGCGCAACGGCGGCCCCCTGGGCTACCGCGCCGACCTGGCGCACCGCGCCACCGAACGCCGCGCCCACCGGCGCAGACCAGCCGCCGCCCGCCCGACGGCAGCGGTCCTCCCGCAGCACGGGCGCGACGCCGAGGCCGTCGCGGACTACGAGGAGGCCTTCACCACCGTCCTCATGGCGTCGGGCCTGAACAAGATGGGGGCCCGCGTGTTGACCTGCCTGTTCACCACCGACGCGGGCGCCCTCACCGCGTCCGAGCTGGCCCAGCGCCTTCAGGTCAGCCCGGCGTCCATCTCCAAGGCGATCACCTTCCTGGAGGGCCAGAGTCTGGTCCGCCGGGAACGCGACGAACGCCGCCGCGACCGCTATGTCGTCGACAATGAGCTCTTCTACCAGGCCACGATCGCCAGCGCCCGCGCCAACGACCAGCTCGTCGCCACCGCGCGGCAGGGCGTCGCCCTCCTCGGTGCGCACACCCCGGCCGCCGCCCGCCTGGAAAACATCGCCCGTTTCCTCGACTTCATGAGCGAGAGCATCGTCCGCGCCGCCGAACAGGCCCGCGAAGTCCTCCGCAGCGGGCCCGAGACTGCCGCTGCCCCACCGATCTCGGCCCAGGGGCAGGTGCCCGTGCGGGTCGTCGTGCCGACCGCACCGGATCAGAGCGGCCAGGCGGCGAGCCGGTCGTAGCGCGAGCCTCGGGAGTCGAGCTGGCTGCGCATCAGTAGCAGCTCGGTCGCCGGCCACTCCGGGCCCTGGTAGTCGTCCAGTGCGGCCCGGTCGGCCTCGACGTCGGCCGGGTCCATCCGATCGCCGGGCCGGGCCACGGTCAGGTGTGGGCGAAACGGCCTGGCGTCGCACGGCAGCCGAGCCTGCCGCAACCGGGCCCGGACCAGCCCGGCCAGCAGGTGCAGCGCCTCGACCTCGCCGCGCAGGCCCACCCAGAGCACCGTCGACCGGCCCTGACCGAACCGGCCACCGCCGCCGAGGCTGAGCCGGGCCAGGGCGTGCCGGCCGGCACCGAACCCCTCGGCGGCCAGCCGGAGCGCACTCCGCACCTCGACCAGCCGGGCCGCCTCGACGTCGCCGAGGAAACCCACTGTGACGTGCAGATGGGCCGGATCGGCGAGCCGGACGTCGACGCCGGGGGCGGACGCCGCGCCAACCCGTAGCCGCGCGACCTGCGCGCCGAGGTGGTCGACCGACTCGGCGGGCGGGTAGACCGCGACGAAGAGCCGCAACCGGGGCTCAGCGGTGCCGTTGCCAGTGCCCGGCTCGGGCCGCGGGCAGGGCCAGCCCGGCCGCGTGCAGCACACCCTCCACCCGGACCCGCTCGATCTCCTGGTCGACGCCCTCCAACTCGGCGAGGTGTTCGGTGATGCCGAGGGCCCGGCAGGCCAACCGGAGTCGATCGTCGTACGCCTGCAGGAGCGCGCCGTGCCAGACCATCGACCGGCCGGTGCCACCGAGTCGCTGACCACCGAGGCGGCGCAGGTCGGCGGCGAGCTGCTCCAGGGGCCGACGGTCGACACTGTCGAAACCGCTCAGGTCGATGTCCCGGGTCAGCGCGTCGGCCTCGACGGCCCGGTCGAGGCGGGCGATGGTGCGCTTCTCCCGGCTGCGCTCACGCCACTCGGACCAGCCGCAGACGACCCGGTCGAGGATCTCGTCGTAGCAGAAGAGCAGGGCGAACGCCGCCGGCAGACTGGCGACGGCAAGGAACGCCAGGGCCAGCATCAGCGCGCGTCCGACTCCCACGTATCGACGCTAAGCCCCATCGTGCCGCCCCGCCAGCGATTTGGCCGCATCCGCACAATCCGTACAACGAGACTGCCGCGGTTGCTTCGCCGAACCTCAGCAGTCGGTAGAGGTCACGTAGAAGCGGGGCATCGGGAGCACCCGGAAACGCAGCCGGGCACCGGAGCGGCGCAACTGCCAGGTGAGGGCGATCAGCGCGGCGGCCAATGAGATCAACGCGCCCATCCAGATGCTGGCCCCGGCACCGAAGTGCTCCGCGACCCAGCCGATCAGCGGCGCGCCGACCGGGTTGGTGCCCAGGAACACCAGCACCCACAGGGACATCACCCGACCCCGGAAGGCCGCGTCCACGCCCAACTGAACCCGCTGGTTGGCGGCCTGGGCGAAGAAGACCATGAAGAAGCCGGTCGGCACCAGCAGCACCACGACCAGCCAGTACGCCGAGGCGAGGCCGACCAGGGTGCCGAAGCTGGCGCAGGCGATCGCCGCACCGAGCACCAGCCAGACCGACGGGCGGCTGCGCCGGCCGGTGCCGCTGAGTGCTCCGCCGAGCGCACCGACGGCCAGCGCCGTGCTGAACAGGCCGAAGGAGGCGGCACCGGTGTGGAAGACCGTCTTCGCCAGCGCGGCCAGGGTGAGCTGGAAGTTGAAGAGCGACATGCCGATCACCGACATGACCGCCATCGGCAACAGCAGGTCGGGCCGACGCCACACGTACCGCAGCCCGTCGATGACCCGTGCGGACGCCCGCTCGTCGCGCGGCAGCAGGGCGTCGCGGTGCAG
Organism: Micromonospora sp. NPDC049101; assembly: GCF_040648675.1. NCBI lineage: Bacteria > Bacillati > Actinomycetota > Actinomycetes > Micromonosporales > Micromonosporaceae > Micromonospora > Micromonospora sp. NPDC049101. The sequence continues at coordinate 175,695 of NZ_JBEZED010000015.1, forward strand.
GTCGGCGGTGCGCATCCGGACGACGTTGACCAGGGGAGCGATCGAGCTGACGGCGGTGAAGAGGAACACCGGGCCGACGTCGAACGCGGCGATGGCCAGGCCGGCGACGGCCGGGCCGACGATCCGGGCCGAGTTGAACACGGCGGCGTTCAGCGACAGCGCGTTGGGCAGCAGGGGCGTGCCGACGAGTTCGGAGACGAACGCCTGCCGGACCGGGGTCTCCACGGCGTTGGCCGTGCCGAGCAGCGCGGCGAAGGCGAACACGTGCCAGAGCTGCACCAGGTCGGTGAGGACCAGCAGGGACATGCCGAGCGCCAGCAGGCTCCAGAAGGCGTTGGCGGCGAACAGCAGCACCCGCTTGTCGTACCGGTCGGCGAGCCGGCCGGAGAGCAGGGTGAGCAGCAGCACCGGGGTGAACTGGCAGGCCGTGACCACGCCCAGCGCGGTGGCCGAGTTGTTGGAGAGGTCGAGGACGAGCCAGTCCTGGGCGATGAACATCATCCAGACGCCGATCAACTTGATCAGCTGCCCGGATGCGAAGAGGCGGTAGTTGCGGACCTGTAGGGACTGGAACATCGTGCTCAGCTTGGCCTGCACTCTTGGTGCGCCTCCTTCAGGACGTACACGTCATCGACAGGTGACGGCACGGCCCGGTGGGGCTGAGTGCGGCTCAGGCGCGAGCGAGCTGCTGGAGAATCTCGGCGGCCCGCTGCAGGGTCTCCCGTTCGTCCTCGTCGAGCGCGGCCAGCCGGTGGGCCAGCCACTCGTCGCGGGCCCGCTCGAACTGGTCGAGCACGGCGTGCCCCCCATCGGTCGCCGCGAGGATGACCTGCCGACCGTCGGTCGGATGGGGGGTCCGCCGCACGAGGCCGCGGTCCTCCAACTTACCGACGATCTTGGTCATCGTCGGTGGCTGCACCCGTTCGACATCGGCCAGCTCCCGGGGGGTCATCGCACCCGCCAGCCGCAGGCTGGTGAGCGCGGAGACCTGGGTGACCGTGAGGTCGCCGACCGGTCGGGCCTGGCGGACCCGCCGGTTGAGTCGGGTGATCGCATCACGCAACTGGGGGGCCAGCTGCGCCGGTGGCACGCGTTTCGCCGTCACCGTCCGCTCCGTCACAGTAGTTAGCTTAACTAATGAGCATGGCTAACGACATCGGTTATGACCAGGCTCACGAGGAGGTTAGTGCTGCTCCGGGCGGGGAATCCTGTTCGACTCCCCGCCCGGACGGGCGTCAGAGCACCAGCGATTCGATCGGCCCACGCAGGAAGTACAGCACGAACAGCGCGGCCACCCCGTACAGCAGCGGATGCACCTCCCGGGCCTTACCCCGGGCCAGCTTGAGCACCACGAAGGTGATCAGGCCGGCACCGATGCCGTTGGAGATGGAGTAGGTGAACGGCATCAGCACGATCGTGAGGAACGCCGGGATGGCGATCTCGTAGTCGGACCAGTCGATGGTCCGGACCGCGGTCATCATCAGGAAACCGACGACCACCAGGGCCGTCGAGGCCGCCTCGAACGGCACGACCACCACCAGCGGCGCGAGGAACATCGCCAGCAGGAAGAGCACGCCGGTGACCAGGCTGGCCACACCGGTCCGCGCACCCTCCGCGACACCGGCGGCACTCTCGATGTACGACGTGTTGCTGGAGGTGCTGGCCGCACCGCCGGCCGCCGCGGCGATCGAGTCGACGAGCAGGATCTCCTTGGTACGCGGCGGGGTGCCCTGCTCGTCGAGCAGGCCGCCCTCCTGGCCCACCGCCACCATCGTGCCCATGGTGTCGAAGAAGTCCGTGATCAGCAGCGTGAAGACGAACATCAGCACGACCACCCAGCCGGCACGCCCCCACGAGTCGAGCACGTTGAACTTGCCGAGCAGCGACAGGTCCGGCAGGTCCACCACCGTCTTCGGCAGCTCCGGCACGTTCAGCGCCCAGCCCTTCGGGTTGGGCTTCCCGTCCACGAACGACGGGCCGATGTTGCCGACCGCCTCCACGATCACCGCGAGCACGGTGGAGGCGAGGATGCCGATCAGGATCGCACCCTTCACCCGGCGCACCACGAGCACCAGCGTGATCAGCAGACCCACCACGAAGACCAGCAGCGGCCAGCTCACCAGCTTGCCGCCGATGCCCAGGCCGACCGGGACCGTGGTGTTCGCGGCGTCCGGGAGCCGCCGGACGAAACCGGCGTCCACCAGACCGATGATGGTCAGGAACAGACCGATACCGACCCCGATCGCGGTCTTCAGCTGCGTCGGCACCGAACGGAACACCGCGGTCCGCAGACCGGTCAGCACCAACACCGCGATGAGCACACCCTCGATGACCACCAGGCCCATCGCGTCGGCCCAGGTCATCTCGGGAGCGATCTCGTACGCGATGAGCGCGTTGACACCCAGACCGGCGGCCAGCGCCAGCGGGAACCGGCCGACCACACCCATCAGGATGGTCATCAGGCCGGCGACCAACGCGGTCGCGGCGGCCAGCGCGGGAATCGGGAGGGTCTTGCCGTCACCGTCGACGGCGCCACCCAGAATCAGTGGGTTGAGCACCACGATGTACGCCATCGTGAAGAAGGTCGCCAGGCCACCGCGTACCTCACGGCTCATCGTCGAGCCACGGGCGGAGATCTCGAAGAACCTGTCGAAACCGTTACGGGGATGAGCGGGAGTGGGAGGTGTGCCGTTCTCGGGCGGCGCTACTGCCATCGGGTCCTCGCAGGTGATCTTCCGGTTGTCGCGCGCATCGTCCCAGATCACAAGTGGGCAGGGGAAGTGGATCGCGTACGCTTGCCGAATGCCGAACGAGCAACCACCGCGGCCCGCACCACTGGACCCGCCGATGGTGCCGTTCGCTCTCGCCGGGTTGGTCGCGTGGGCGGTGGCCGGGCTGGTCCTGCTGATCTTCTTTCGGGGCTGGCTGACCGACCATGGTCACCAGAACTGGCTCTGGACCTGCCTCGCCGGTTTCCTGTGGGGCTTCCCGGGGCTCGCCGCGATGATGCGCCACGACGCCAACCGCCGCCGGCGACGCGCGAGCTGACCCCACCACCGCACCCGGGTCACCCCGGCGCGAACGGTCAGGAGTGCCCGTACGGCTCCGCCGGCTCGGTCGTCTCCACCGAACCCGGGGCGCGACTGACCGACATGGCCTCCACCGCACTGTCGTCGTACACCGTCGGTAGTTCTTCGACGGCGGTCTCGGCCGCCTCGATCAGCGTCTCGGAGTGGGCGCCGCAACCGTGGTCGGCGCTCACCACCCGGCCGTCGTCGGGGGCGTAGAAGTTGCCGCACGCCCCGAACGCCTGCCGCATCGCACCGGCCAACGGCAGGTAGAAGCCGCAGGTGCCGCAGCGGGCGGAGGCCGGGGCTGCCGTGGAGATGGGCGCCTCGGGGCCGTGGTCGCCGTCATACCAGCGCTGCGCCGCCTCGATGCGACCCTCCCGGGAGAGCACCCGCGCTCGCCCGAGGCCCAACTCCCACGCGGTCTCCTCGACCGCCGGGTCGTCGGAGAGCAGGTAGCCGGGGACCAGCCGATCGTCGTCCGGCGAGGTCGGCAGCAGGTCGCCCGGGCCCAGATCGCCCGGCTTGAGCCGCTCCTGCCAGGGCAGCCAGCCGGGCGCGAGCAGCGCGTCCGGGCCGGGCAGCAGGACCGTCTCGCAGATGGTCACCGTCTTGCTGCGCGACACGCGGGTGACGGTGACCGCCCACCGCCAGCCGCGATAGCCAGCGAGGCGACACTCGAAGTAGTGGGTCACCAGCCGTTCACCCTCGGCCACAACCTGCAGGTGGTCGCCGACGTCGTCGGCGTCCACCTCGGTGATGCCAGCGCGGGCCACCTCGACGGCGGCGGCGCAGACCTGGTCGAGACGGGCGGCGCGGGTGGAGGCGGGCCTGGTCACCTCACCATTGTTCCCCATGCGCCCCGCAGGGGTGACAGTGACTCCCGGGGAACCTTTCCCCGTGGTGGCGCGGCGTACCCGGATCGGATGGGCGAGGATGGTGCACATGCCGTCGTACTCCCGCTCCGGGCGATCCGTCCTCGGTCGGACCGTCGGCACCGGGATCCGTGCTGTTCGTCTGCTGTTGCGTGGTTCGGTGGGCAGCGGCCGTTGGGTGACCCGGCGGGCCGGTCGGGCCCGGGCCCGGGGTGCCGGCGGCGAGGTCGGCATGGTCCGGCTGTTCGACCTGCACGCGGTCTCCTGTGCCGGTGACACGCTGATCGCCATCGGCCTGGCCGGGACGATCTTCTTCAACGTCCCGCTCGGCGAGGCCCGCAGCAAGGTCGCGCTCTACCTGCTGGTGACCATGGTGCCGTTCGCCATGCTCGCCCCCGTGGTGGGCCCACTGTTGGACCACTTCCGGCACGGCCGGCGGTACGCCCTGGCCGCCACGATGCTCGGCCGCGCGTTCCTGGCCTGGTTGATCTCCGACTACATCCACGCTTTCGGGCTCTATCCGGCCGCGTTCGGGGTGCTGGCACTGTCCCGGGCGTACGGCGTGGCCCGGTCCGCGGCGGTGCCCCGGTTGTTGCCGGAGGGGCTCGGCCTCTCCCAGGTGGGTGCCCGGGCCAGCGTCTACGGCACGGTCGCGGGCGCGTTGGTGGCGCCGATCGGGTTGGCCGCGTTCTGGTTCGGCCCACAGTGGCCGCTGCGCGTCGCGTCGGTGATCTTCCTGATCGGCATGGTGATCTCCCTGCGGTTGCCGCCGAAGGCCGACTCGGAGCCACCGGAGCGGGTGCCCCGGCCGCTGCGGGCGCTGGGCCGCCGCGGCGGCGATCGCCCGCTGGGTCGGGGTCGTCCCGCCGGTCGAGTGGTGATCGCCACCCTGATCGGTGCCGGGACGCTACGCGCGGTGTACGGCTTCCTGCTGCTCTTCCTCGCCTTCGCGATCAAGAAGGGTGACCTGACCACCGTGGCGTTCGGCCGGGATCTGGGGGCCGAGTGGGCGTTGGGGGTGGTCGGCGGGTCGCTCGCGGTCGGCACCTTCCTGGCCACCGCCATCGGCACCCGACTACGCATCCACCGACCGACCGCCATCCAGTCCAGCAGCATGATCATCGTGGCGGGGGTGGCGGTGCTCACCGTCATCCACTTCTCGCTGGTGATGGTCGCCCTGCTCTGCCTGGTCGCGGCGTTGGTCAGCGGGATTTCCAAGCTGGCCGTGGACGCCTCCATCCAGGAGCGCATCCCGGAGCGGCTGCGGGCCAGCTCCTTCGCCCACTCCGAGACGGTGCTGATGCTCGCCTTCGTCGCCGGAGGAGGGTTGGGCCTGGTCCCGTTCGACGGCCGGATGGGCATCGCGGTCGCCGCCGGGGTGGGTGTCCTGGCCGCGATCCGGGGTGTGCTGGTCGCCGCCCGGCTACGCGGCGAGAAGCTGGCCGGCCGACCGCTCGGCGACGACGAGCTGACCGAGGACGAGCCGGCGGCCGAGCCCGCTGACTCCACCCCCACCTCGCCGGCACCGGCGCAGAGCAGTTCCCCGCCGTACGAGGATCCGAACCTGGCCCCGCCGGGCTACCACATCTACCGACCGTCCTCCTCCGTCGGCGGCCCCGGTGGCAGCGCCGACGAGGAGACTCGCCGCGAGTCCCCCGGCTCGCTCTCGTGACCGGTCTGCTGGTGGTGACGGCGGTGCCGGCCGAGGCGGACGCGGTCCGCGCCGGGCTGACCGACCCGACCGTGACCGTCGCCCCGATCGGCGTGGGCCCGGCCGTCGCCGGTGCCGCCACCGCACGCCTGCTGGCGCTGGCCGAGGCCGCCGGACGCCCGTACCGCGCGGTGGTCAGCGCCGGCGTGGCCGGCGGCTTCACCGGCCGGGCCGAGGTCGGTGACACGGTGCTCGGCACCGCCAGCATCGCCGCCGACCTGGGTGCCGAGTCGCCTGACGGTTTCATCCCCGTCGACGAGTTGGGCATGCCACTCGCGCTGCTCGGGGTCGGCGGCGTGGTGCGGGCCGATCCGGTCCTGCTGGCGGCGCTGCGGGCCGCCCTCCCGGCGGCCACGATCGGCCCGGTGCTCACGGTCAGCACGGTCACCGGCACCGCCGCCAGCACCGAAGAGCTACGCGGCCGGCATCCGGAGGCAGTCGCCGAGGCCATGGAGGGGTACGGCGTGGCGGTCGCCGCGGCGCAGGCCGGGGTGCCCTTCGCCGAGCTACGCACCATCTCCAACCCGATCGGCCCCCGCGATCGTGGCGCCTGGCGCCTACGCGAAGCCCTCACCGCCCTGACCGCGGCGGCCCCGGCGTTCGCGCTGACTGCTACCGAGGAGGACGGACTTCGAGCGTGAGCGCCGACGGCCGACTCGCGCCGTCAACAGCAGCAGCCCCCCCTGTGGATAACCCTGTGGACAGTGCCCCTGGTGCTGTGTACATCCCTTCGTCAGCACCTCGCCGGCACGGGCACGGGCACGGCACGGGCGAACGGCCGGGACCACGCTGATGCCGGTGAGTCATCTTGATGACTCACCGGCATCAGGCTCGATGGAGATACGGCACGGGCACGGCCACGGCATGGCCACGGCATGGCATGGCATGGCACGGCACAGATCACAGGCACCAGACCGCGCCGAGGAGAACGTGCGGGGGCGGGGATAACGTGGGGGTGTGGCGCTCTCCCTGGCGATCTCGCCCTGCCCCAACGACACGTTCGTCTTTCACGCCCTGGTGCACGGGCGGGTGCCGGGCGCGCCGCCGGTCGAGGTGACGTACGCCGACGTGGACGTCACCAACACGGCCGCCGAAAAGTGCGCGTTCGACCTGGTGAAGGTGAGCTTCGCGGCGCTGCCCTGGCTGCTCGACGACTACCACCTGCTGCCCTGCGGCGGGGCGCTTGGTCGCGGGTGCGGCCCGCTGGTGCTCACCCGGGGTGACCGCGACGGCGGGCCGGACCGCACCGACCTGACCGGTGCCACGGTGGCGGTGCCGGGCGACCGGACCACCGCGTACCTGCTGTTTCGGCTCTGGTCGGCCGGACGGCCGCCGGCCCGGATCGAAGTGGTGCCGTTCCACGAGATCATGCCGGGCGTCGCGGCTGGCCGCTACGACGCCGGGTTGGTCATCCACGAGGCCCGGTTCACCTACCACCGACACGGGCTGAGTGCCCTGGTCGACCTCGGCGAGTGGTGGGAGGCCGACACCGGCCTGCCCATTCCCCTCGGCGCGATCCTGGCCCGACGCGGCGCGGTCGACCCGGAGGCCGCGGCCGGCTGGGTCCGCGAGTCGGTCCGGCAGGCCTGGGCGGACCCGGCGGCCAGCCGGGAGTACGTGCTGGCGCACGCCCAGGAGATGGAGCTCGACGTGGTGGACCGGCACATCGGCCTCTACGTCAACGAGTTCACCGCAGACCTCGGCGAGGCCGGTTTCGCCGCGGTGGCGGCACTGCTCGACCGAGCCGCCACCGCCGGCCTGGTGCCTCAGACCTCCAGCTCGCGGGCGACCGCGTGGACCAGCTGAGCGATCTTCTGCGCCGTCTTCTTGTCCGGGTACCGACCCCGGCGCAGGTCCGGCTGGACCTTCGCCTCCAGCACCTTGATCATGTCTTCGACCAGGCCGTGCAGCTCCTCGGCCGGCCGACGGCGCAACTCCGCCATCGACGGCGGCGCGTCCAGCAGCTTGACGCCCATGGCCTGTGCGCCCCGACGACTGTCAACCACGCTGAAGTCGACCCGTTGGCCACCCTTGAGGTCGGTGACACCCGCCGGCAGCGCGCCCTTGGGCAGGAACACGTCGCCGCCCTCGTCACTGGTGACGAAGCCATACCCCTTGGCCGTGTCGTACCACTTCACTCGCCCCGTAGGCACCTGAAAACCCCTGCTTCACTTGAGCCGCTACTGCTCCAAGGCTAGCTGGATCATGCCGTCGAGCGCCGCCGGGAATTCACTGAGATCGTCCAACACCACCCTCGCCCCGGCCGCGCGCAGCTCATCGCGGGAGCACGGGCCGGTCGCGACACCGATGCCGGGCACCCCCGCGGTCGCCGCCGCGACCATGTCCGCCACGTGGTCACCGACGTAGTGGGTCGCGTCGTGCTCCCGTAGGGCCGTCGCCTTCTGCTCGGCGAACAGGTCACCGGCCAACTCGTCGACCGTGAGGCCGAGGTGGTCCAGGTGCAGCCGGGCCAGCCGACCCATCTTCGACGTGACGACGAGCACACGGCCGCCCCGAGCCCGGATCGCGTCGATGGCCTCCCGTGCGCCCGGCAACGGGACCGTCGGGGTGATCGCGTACGCCGGATACAGCTCGCGGTACGCCCGTACGGCCGACTCGACCTGCTCCGGCGGGAACCAGTGCGCGATCTCGGTGCGCAGCGGTGGCCCGAGCCGCGACACCGCCAGCTCCGCGTCCACCGGCACGCCGGTCCTCGCCGTCAGCGCCCGATAGGCCGCCGCGATGCCGGGGCGGGAATCCACCAGGGTCATGTCGAGGTCGAATCCGACGGTCAGTGCGGGCATGTCGAGAAACCTACCGGGCGACTCCCAGTCGGCCGGACGTCCGAGGGGCGCGAGGGCCCACTGCCGGGCTAGCGTGGAAAGACGATGACCACCTCACTCGCCGACCACCTGCGGTCGCTGCCCGACGAGTCGCTGGCCGCGCTCCTCCAACTGCGGCCCGACCTCGTCGTGCCCGTGCCGGCCGACGTCTCCGCCCTGGCCATCCGGGCCCAGTCCCGGGTCTCGGTGGCCCGCGCGCTGGACGGGCTGGACCAGTTCACCCTCCAGATCCTCGACGCCGCCCGCCTCACCCGGAACCCGGACGACGGCACCACGGCCACCGACGCCGTGCTCGCCATGGCGACCGCCGGGCCCCACCCGCCCGCTCCGACGGCCATCCGGGCCGCCGTGGGCCGGCTGCGTGCGCTCTTCCTGCTGTACGGCCCGGAGCACGCGCTACAGGTGGTGCCCGCCGTCGACGAAGTCGCCCCGTACCCCGCCGGGCTCGGCCGGCCAGCCGCGGAGCTGGACCCGCGCACGGCCGCGCTCTGCGCGGACCCGGCGAAACTACGACGGACGCTGCTCGCCGCCCCACCCTCGGCCCGGGCGATCCTGGACCGATTGGCGGCCGGCCCACCGGTGGGCAGCGTGCCGCCGGGCGCTCTGCAGGCACCGCCGCTGGGCGCGGCGGACCCGGTGCTCTCCGACCCGACCAACGGTGGCGCCCCGACCGGCTCCCCGGTGCGCTGGCTCGTCGACAACCGGCTCCTGGTCCCCGTGACGACCGGCTCGTCGACGGCCAGCGGCACCGTGGAGCTGCCCCGCGAGGTCGGCCTGCTGCTCCGCCGCGACAGCGGGCCGCTCGGGCCGCTGCGCACCAGCCCACCGCCGGTCGCCGCCGCGCCACGTGAGGCGAAGGCTGTCGACTCGGCCGGCGCCGGGCAGACGATGGAGGTGGTCCGACACACCGAAGGGCTGCTGGAACAACTCGCCGACGAACCCGCGCCGGTGCTTCGCTCGGGCGGCATCGGTGTGCGGGACCTGCGTCGACTGGCCCGCACCGGCGGGCTGGACGAGCCGACCGCGGCACTGCTGCTCGAGGTGGCGTACGCGGCGGGGCTCGCGGGTGAGCTGGAGATGCCCGGTGCGACCACCAGCCGGTACGGGGCGGACCAGCAGGTGCTGCCGACCGGCGGGTACGAGGTGTGGCGGGCCGCCTCGCTGGCCCAGCGTTGGGAGCAGCTCGCCCGGGCCTGGCTGACCATGAGCCGGCAGGTGGGCCTGGTCGGCCGGCGCGACGACCGGGATCGGCCCATCACCGCGCTCTCCGCCGAGGCCGAACGGGCCAGCGCGCCGGCCACCCGGCGGGCGGTACTCGGTGTGCTCGCCGACCTGGAGCCGGCGACCGCACCCACCCCCGAGGAGGTGCAGGAGCTGTTGGACTGGCGGGCGCCGCGGCGCAGCCGGGGCCGGGACGCCGCCCACCGGGAGGTGCTGGCCGAGGCCGCACAGTTGGGCGTGACCGGGCTGGGGGCGCTCACCTCGTACGGTCGGCTGCTGCTCGGTGACCTGACGTCGGCCGACGAGCGGGGCGACGACGACCCGCTGGGCGTACACGCCGACGTGGAGAGCGGTGACCCGTCCAGTGCCGCCCGAGCCCTGGACGCGCTGCTGCCCGCCCCGGTCGACCACTTCCTGGTGCAGGCCGACCTGACCGTGGTGGTGCCCGGCCCACCCGAACCGGCGCTCGCCGCCGAGTTGGAGGCGATGACCGAACTCGAGTCGGCCGGCGGGGCCAGCGTGCACCGGGTCACCACGGCGAGCGTGCGGCGCGCCCTGGATTCCGGCTACACGGCCGACGACCTGCACGACGTGTTCCGGCGCCGGTCGCGTACCCCGGTGCCGCAGGGGCTCACCTACCTGGTGGACGACGTGGCCCGTAAGCACGGCGGGCTGCGGGTCGGGCTGGCCGGGGCGTACCTGCGCAGCGACGACGAGACGCTGATCAGCGAGGTGCTGGCCGACCGCCGGTTGGAGTCGTTGACTCTGCGCCGGCTCGCGCCGACGGTGCTGTGTACGCCGTACCAGGTTGGTCGGTTGTTGGGTGCGTTGCGCGACGCCGGGTTCGCCCCGGTGCAGGAGGACGGCACCGGCAGCACCGTGCTGGCCCGGCCGCGGATCCGGCGGGCACCGGCCCGGGTGTCGGTGACCACCCGGACACTCGATCCGCTGGCCGCCCCGAAGCTGCCCATGCCCCGGTTGCTCGGCGTGGTGGAGCACATCCGGCGGGGTGACGCGGCGGCGCGGGCGGCCCGACGGGCACCGGCGGTGGTGCGCGGCGGTGCGCCGGGGCTGGGCGGCGGCCCGGTGCCGGCACACACTCACAGCGAGGCCCTGGCGGTGCTCCAGCAGGCGGTCCGGGACAAGGCGCTGGTCTGGGTCGGTTACGTCGACGCGCACGGGGCAACCGCGTCGCGCCTGCTCAAGCCGGTCTCGATCGGTGCCGGCTACCTGCGGGCTGAGGACGAACGGACCGAAATGCTGCACACGTTCGCGCTGCACCGGATCACCGCGGCGGTGCTGGCGGACTGAGCGGGGCGATGCCGCCGCTGGCCCGGTCGGTCAGCGGCGGCTGCGGCGGACGGTGCCGACCACCGAGATGACCAGCAGCAGCGCGAAGCCGGCGCCGGCGGACTCCCCGACCGAGTCGACGAAGCCCTGCCGCAGCACCAGCCAGCCGAAGAGGAACCACCCGACGAGGAGCGTCGCGGCGACGGCGTAGGCGATCACCGTCGCGCGGGACACCCCGTCGGGTGGCGTTTGGTCGTGCTCTGGGATCACCTCACGGTCGACCGTCATACCCAGCCTCCCCGCCCGGTCCGGCCCTGGCCTCCCAGCGTGACACTCGTTGGACCGGTCGGACAGGGGGTTATCGCCGTGATTCGCTCCGCGTCGGTCAGGTGCCGGGGCGGCGGCCGATCAGCACCACCCGGGTGCCGACCCTGCCCAGCTCCCACATCCGGACGGCGTCGGCGTGCAGCAGGTTGACGCAGCCGTGCGAACCGATCGACTTGTCGTGCAGGTAGGTGGTGGTCTCGTGGAAGCCCATGCCCTGGGTGAAGTGCTGCCAGTACGGCAGCCACACCTCGTACGGGTCGGACCACTCCTTCGGGTTGCGGAAGTTGACGGTGAACGTGCCGGCCGGGGTGCGGAAGCCGGACATCCCGGTGCGGGTCACCGTCGGCGACATGATCACCTTGCCGCCGCGGACCGCCCAGACGGTCTGCCGGGTCAGGTCCACGCAGAACGTGGTGCCGGTGCCGGCCCCGCACCTGGCTGGGTCGGTGGTGGCGAGGCGCTGGGCCACGTCGTAGGTGGTTGGCCCGGCGCGACCCTCGACGGGGCGAATGCCGTACCTCTTCTGGAACTTCTTGATCGCGGCGCAGTCGGCGGCGGACTGCCGGCCGTCCACGGTCACGGCCCCGAACCCGCCCAGCCGGGCCAGGTAGGTCTCCACCTCGCGCTGGTGTTGCCCCTGGGGGCAGCCGGCAACCGTCGGCGTACCGGTGCCGGTGGTCGGCTTCGGCGTCGCGCTGCGGGTGGGCTTCGGCGCCGGGGGCCTGGTTGCCTTCGGCGTCGGGCTGGGTGCGGCCGGTGTGGGCCGGCCGCGCTGGTCCGGGCCGGGCGCAGCGCTCGCCCCCGTTGCCTGTTCCGCCGCACCGGCTGGCGCGGCTCCCCCGCCACCACTCCCACCGGACTGCGGATCGAACGCGCACGCACCGGCGCCGACCAGCACAACCACCACCAGAGCGACCAGCCGGGAAGAGATCCGGACATGCCTCATGGAACCTCCCCTGGCCGTCGTTCCCTTACTAGACGTTCGTGAGTGCCGTCACGGTTGCGCCCGGTGCGCATCTTTCTTCGCAGATCCCACATCGTGCAACACTGGATGGTCGGCCAGCGGCGGGTATGCGACACGTCCCAGCCGGGCGACCAACCGAGGAGAGGACGCTGGCGTGAGCGGTGGACCACTGATCGTGCAGTCGGACAAGACGCTGCTGCTGGAGATCGACCACCCCGACGCGCAGGCCTGCCGGATGGCGATCGCGCCGTTCGCCGAGCTGGAGCGCTCCCCGGAGCACGTGCACACCTATCGGCTGACCCCGCTGGGCCTGTGGAACGCCCGGGCGGCGGGGCACGACGCGGAGGGTGTGGTCGACTCGCTGCTCAAGTACTCCCGTTACCCGGTGCCGCACGCGCTGCTGGTGGACGTGGCGGACACGATGGACCGGTACGGCCGGCTCCAGCTCGCCAACGACCCGGCGTACGGGTTGGTGCTGCGCGCACTGGACCGGCTGGTGCTGATCGAGGTGGCCAAGAGCAAGAAGCTCGCCGGAATGCTCGGCGACAAGATCGACGACGACACGATCCGGGTGCACCCGTCCGAGCGTGGCCGGCTCAAGCAGGCCCTGCTCAAGCTGGGCTGGCCGGCGGAGGACCTGGCCGGCTACGTGGACGGTGAGGCGCACCCGATCGAGCTGGCCGAGGCCGGCAAGGACGGGCGCAAGCCGTGGACGCTGCGGTCGTACCAGCGGGAGGCCGTCGAGGCGTTCTGGGCGGGCGGGTCGGGTGTGGTGGTGCTGCCCTGCGGCGCCGGCAAGACCCTGGTCGGCGCGGCGGCGATGGCCGAGGCGAAGGCGACCACGCTGATCCTGGTCACCAACACCGTCGCGGGCCGGCAGTGGAAGCGGGAGCTGATCGCCCGCACCTCGCTGACCGAGGAGGAGATCGGCGAATACTCCGGCGAACGCAAGGAGATCCGCCCGGTCACCATCGCGACGTACCAGGTGCTCACCTCTCGGCGCGGCGGCGCGTTCACCCACCTGGACCTGTTCGGGGCCCGCGACTGGGGCCTGGTCGTCTACGACGAGGTGCACCTGCTGCCCGCGCCGATCTTCCGGTTCACCGCGGACCTCCAGGCCCGCCGCCGGCTGGGCCTCACCGCGACACTGGTACGCGAGGACGGCCGCGAGGGTGACGTGTTCAGCCTGATCGGCCCGAAGCGGTACGACGCGCCGTGGAAGGACATCGAGTCGCAGGGCTGGATCGCCCCGGCCGAGTGCACCGAGGTCCGGGTGACCCTGACCGACGCGGAGCGGATGTCGTACGCGACGGCGGAGGCCGAGGAGCGCTACCGGATGGCGGCGACCGCCCGCACCAAGCTGCCAGTGGTCAAGGCCCTCGTCGACCGGCACCCGGACGACCAGGTGTTGGTGATCGGCGCGTACATCGACCAGCTGCACCAACTCGGCGAATACCTCGACGCGCCGATCATCCAGGGCTCGACCACGAACAAGGAGCGGGAGCGGCTGTTCGACGCGTTCCGGTCCGGCTCGTTGCGCACCCTGGTGATCTCCAAGGTGGGCAACTTCTCCATCGACCTACCCGAGGCGGCGGTGGCGATCCAGGTGTCCGGCACGTTCGGGTCACGGCAGGAGGAGGCGCAACGGCTGGGGCGGGTGCTCCGGCCGAAGGCCGACGGCCGGCAGGCGCACTTCTACACGGTCGTCTCCCGGGACACGATCGACACCGAGTACGCGGCCCACCGGCAGCGCTTCCTCGCTGAGCAGGGGTACGCGTACACGATCGTCGACGCCGACGACGTCCTCGGCCCGTCCCTCCCGACCTTCGACTGACCCGCCCGGCGGCCCAGCGGCCCAGCGCTCGGCGCTCGGCGCTCGGCGCTCGGCGCTCGGCGCTCGGCGCTCGGCGGTCATGATCGACTCGGTTTTCAGGAAGTCGGGGTGTCCGGGGCACGTTGATGCCGCGCCTTCCTGAAAGCCGAGTCGATCGAGGCCGTGATGCGGCCGGGCGTGGCGGCGACGGTCAACGGGAGAAGTGACGCACGAGCACGGCCAGGCGCTGCTCGTGGCCGGAGCGGCGGAGCCGGCCGCTGCGCATCAGCGTGACCAGGCCGTGCAAGCCGCTCCAGAACGTCTCGGTGAACGTCTCCAGGTCGTCGTTCCCGGCGGCTGGGCGCACCGTCTCGGCCAGCTCGGCGAAGCCTCGGGCCAGGTCGGTCGGGACGCCCTGGCTGGCGAACGGCAGGTCCACGGCGAGGGTGAACATCGCGTCGTAGAGCGCGGGACGCTGCTCGGCGAACGCGACGTACGCCGCCGCGACGTCGGCGACCGCCTGGCGGGGATCGGCGGCCGAGGCGCGGGCCGAGGCGAGCGCGGTGGCCAGCTCGGCAAAGCCCTCGACGGCGACCGCCGCCATGATGGCGTCCTTGCCCCTGAAGTGGCTGTAGAGGACGGGCTGGCTGTATTCGATCTCGGCGGCGAGCCGCCGGGTGGTGACCGCGTCCCAGCCTTCCGCCAAGGCCAGGTCGCGCGCTGCGGCGACGATGGCCCGTTCCCGTTCCGCCCGCTCGCGCTCCCGGCGCGTCTGAGTCGACATGACCGAACTCTAGCACCGCTAGATATCCTGCCGACGCTCTGCTAGCGTCGCTCTTACATCTAGCAGCGCTAGCAATTGGAGCAGACCATGTTGACCCCCCTCGCCTACGGGCTCGCCGTCGTGCTCAGTCTCTTCGTCGTCTTCATCGGTGCGCGGTTCCTGCTGGTGCCGCAGGCCGCAGCCGCCGGGTACGGCGTACCGGCCCGCCCGGACGGCGATCCCGCCTACCTGACGGTCAAGGGCCTGAAGGACCTCACCTTCGGGCTGCTCGGCCTCGCCCTGATCGCCTTCACCACCGCCGACGCGGTCGCGTGGTTCATGCTGATCGTCGCGCTCGTCCCGCTGGGCGACACCGTCATCGTGCTCCGCAACGGCGGAACGAAGGCCGTAGCCTTCGGCATCCACTTCGCCACCGCCGTCGTCGTCCTCCTCGACGCCGCCCTGCTGTTCGCCCTGTAACCACCGACCTTGCCGCACCGCACAGCCTTGATCGACTCGGCTTTCTGGAAGACGCGGTATCCGAGGCCCGTCGACACCCCGTCTTTCTGAAAACCGAGTCGATCAAGGCGGGCGGGCCCGAACGGCGCCGGGCCCGGCGCGGCGCGGGGGGCCCGCACGGCAGGAGGGTCCGCACGCGCACCGGCCCGGGACCAGCAGCGGTCCCGGGCCGGCACTACGCGAAACTGACTACTTGATCAGCTTCCAGGGGCCGTTCTTGTCACCCGGTTCCTGGCCGCGGGTCCACCACTTCGCCTCGTAGACGTGGCCCTTGAAGGAGACCCGGTCACCGGCGTTGTAGACCTTGGTGAGCGTCCAGGCCGCCGGGCTGTTGTCCGGCGGGGTCGGGGCGATCTCCTCCCAGGAGCCGTTGCGGTCGCCCGGCTTCTGGTTGCGGGTGTACCACTGGGCCCGCCACTTCCTGCCGTCGTACATGGCGAAGTCGCCCGAGTTGAAGATCCGCGACGCGGTCCAGATCGCCGTACCGTCCTCGGTCATGGCGATTTCCTGCCACGCGCCGTTGGGGTCGGCACCGGGCTTCTGGTTCTTGCTGTACCAGGAGGCCCGGAAGACCCGGCCCTGGTAGGTGACCCGGTCCCCGTCGTTGTAGACGGTCGACGAACTCCACTCCGCGGGCAGGTTCACCGTCAGGGTGGTGGTGGCCTGCACCGCCGTGAGGTGGTCGTCGCCCGAGTACGACGCGGTCAGCGTGTGCTGGCCGCCGGCGAGGCCCACCGGGAGGGTGAACGTCGCGACGCCATTGGTCACCGTGGTCGAGCCGCGGACGGTCGTACCCTCGCGCAACTCCACCGCACCGGTGACCGGCGTGCTGCCGGCCGCGACCTTGACGGTCACCGTCGCCGCGGTGCCCCAGTTGGTCGGGGCGGCGGTGACTGTCATCGTCGGGACCTGCTTGGCGGTCGCGAACACCGCCGGCTGGGCCACCGCCTCGCCGCCGTCGGCGCTCCGCGCGGAGACGATCCAGCCGTACGCGGTGCCCGGCAGGAGCTTGTCCCAGGTTGCCGTGGCGACACCGTTCGAGGTGACCTCGTCGGTGCCGATCGTGCCGGACGGCACGTACGCGGCCAGCGAGTCGGTGCGGAACGAGGTCTTGCGGGTGGTGAGGTCCACCGGCAGCGTCAGGTTGTCCTCCGAGCCGTTGTAGCGCGGCTTGGGCTGGCTGCCGTCCTGGCGGATGTCGTACTCGGTCGCGCCGAAGTTCTTCAGGAACGGCGAGTACGTGTCGATGTGCATCTCGGCCCGGTCCACGTCGAACTGGAGCAAACGCAGGAAGCTCGCCCCGAACTGCAACCGGTCGGTGGCCTTGTGGTCCGGCTTGCCGTCCCCGTTGACGTCGATGGTGCCGTCGGCGGCGACCTGCTTCGGCCACAGCTCGGCGGCGGTCACCGTGTAGAACTGGTAGTCCGCCAGCAGTTCGACGACGTCGTGGCTGACGGTCACGCCGATCTTCGACTTCAGGTTGGTGCCGACGCCGTGCTCGTGGCCGGCGAGGACCAGGAACACGTTCGGGTTGGTCTCGACGACCTGCTTGAAGAGCGGCGAGCCGTCCGGCGCGGAGAAGTCCGCCCCGCGACCGTCGGGGTTGGCCGAGGGCTTCAGGTAGTCGTGGGAGAGCAGGATTCCGTTGCGGTCCTGGTACCGCTTGAAGATCGAGTCGGCCCACTTGGCCTCGGCCGGCGTCACCCCGTACGACAGGCCGACCGCGACGAAGTCCAGCCCACCGGCGGAGAAGAGCAGGTAGTTGTTCTGGTTGTCCCTGCCCGGCGTGACCGTACCGTCGGCCTTGGTCACCTCGTCCCACGCGTGGTATTCGGTGCCCTTCGGCCAGGACTTCGCCGTCCCGTAGTACCGGTCGGCGCTGAAGGTCCGGCTGAACCGGGACGTGGGGCCCGTCTCGGCACCCAACTGGTCGTCGTGGTTGCCCGCGATGACCTGGTTGACCACGCCGTTGTCGTCCAGGATCTTCTGGAAACCGGAGGCGGTGGCGAGTTCCTTCTCCACCTGCTCGTGCAGGCCGGGCCGCTTCAGCGTGCCGTCCGGGTTCTTGGCGAGTGGGTCGTAGTAGTCGTTCTCGATGACGTCGCCGGTGTGCGCCGCGTACGCGATCTTTCGGCTCGCCGAGTTGTCGGCGATCCACTGCATCTGGTCGCGGTACGCGGCCGACCAGATCGCCTGCTCCTCGGCCGTCTCGACGTCGGAGGGTTCGGCGTTGCCGTCGAAGTCGTCGTACGTGCCGCCGGCCGCACCCTCGGTGACGTACTGGGTGTCGGTGAAGTGGGCCAGCGAGAAGTCGTACGACGCCGGGTCCTCGAAGCGGTCCTTGTCGTTCTGCGCGGTGGCGTCGTGTGGCGACAGGTCGTCGGCGAACGGGTCCTCGCCGGTGACCAGCACGTGCACCACACCGCCGTCGCGGTAGCCGGCCTCGATCTGCGCGGTCAGGACGGTGTCCTGCCCGGCCTGCCCCCGCGAACTGGTGAGCACGACCCACTTCTTGGTGACCGGGTGCCACGCCCGCAGTGCCACGATCCGGGCCGGATCGATGGTGCCCGACCAGCGCAGCGTCGGCACCTGCTTGGTCGCGCCGAGCGGCAGGTCGTACCGCTGGAAGACCACCCCACGGCTGGACGCGGTGTCGATCGTCGCGCCGTCGAGCGGGCGCAGCGAGGTGAGGTCCACGCTCTTGTCGTGCTGGACGTCGAGCGTGGTCGGCACGTCGGCCGCCTCGCCCTGGTAGCCGCCCGTCGGCAGGACCACGTCCGCCTTGGTGAACGTGGCGGTCAGCCCGACACCCTCCGCGCCGGGGATCCGGGCGGACAGCTCCGCCGAGAGCGGGTCGGTGCCCCTGACTGTCGAGTTCAGCTCGGTCGGAACGTCCGGAATGCTGGCGCTGCTGAACCGCACCTCGCGGGTGGCGGTGTTGCCGAGTGCGTCGGTCGCCGTCAGCGCGATGGTGTGCGTACCGGCCGGCAGGCCGTGGCCGATCTGGTCACCCTGCTTGACGGGCGCGCCGTCCAGCGTGAGGACGGGCGTACCGGCCACGCCTGTGGCGTCCTTGACCTTGACGTTGAGCGCGACGGTCGAGGTCAGCCGCTGCCCGGCGGCCGGGACACTGCTCTCGATCTCCGGTGCGGTGTTGTCGGTGGTGAAGCGCCGCGTCGAGGTCTTGTCCCCGACGACAGCCCTGATGGTGTGGGCGCCGTCCGCGATCGTCGTGGTGTCCACGTCGGCGCGCTTGCCCAGCGCCGGCAGTGCCGAGCCGTCCGCCGCGGTGACGTCGAACAGGACCATCTTGGTCAGCACCGCGTTGTAGCTGCTGCCACAGGTGCCGTCACCGAGGTACGTGGTCACCTGGGATCCGGGCGGGTAGGTCCCCGAGCCGATGGTGACTGTCGTCTGCGCGATCGAGCGGGTCAGCTGGGTCGCCTTCGCACCGGTCGGCAGCAGCTCGAAGTCCCGCAGGGTGAAGTCGTCGAAGTTGTCGCAGCCGCCCGGCTTGGCACTGCCGTGGTCGTTGCCGGCGACGAACTCGACGGCGTTGACACCGGGCACCAGCCACTCGTTCGGGAAGGTGAGGTCGGCGGTCTCCTTCTCCCACAGGCCGATCTCCAGCGGGATGCCGTTGACCAGCACCTTGTTGTCGTACCCGTTGTCGCTGCCGTTGCCACCGACGAACACCTTCAGGTGCGCGTCGCCGCCGCTGCCGAGGGTGTCGACCGTACGCGTCGTCGGCGCGCCGTCGATGGCGAAGTGGAACTCGGCGTCCCTGTTGGCCGCGCAGTTCCCGTCGCCCAGGGCCAACGACGCGGCGGTTGTCTCCGCCTTCGTCACGGTCGTGCCGCTGGTGGTGACGAGGTACGTGGTGCCGGCCGTCACCGTGCCCGCCGTGCTCAACGCGAGGCTCGTCGCCTCCCGGGTAAGCGTGAAGTCGTCGTGGTTGGCGCAGTTCGCACCGTTGAGGGTGCCGTTGTAGTCACCGGTCCGGATCTCGACGACGTTGTCACCGAGGTGCAGAAACCGGGTCGGGAACGCCAGCCTGACGTCCTCCGCGCCGGTCGCGCCGTAGTCGCCGCCGAGGTCGACCCGGTGGCCGTTGACCACCGCGTAGTTCTGGTAGCGGGCCTCGACCGAGTTGCCCGCCTCGACCCGGAGGCCGAGGGTGGCGGTGCCGGTGGCCAGCGCCTCCGCGTTCTCGGCGGGCTTGTCGTCGATGGCCAGCGACTCGACGTGGTCCTTGCCGCCGGTGGGCAGCGCGGCGATGACCGGTCGGGTGCCACGGATACGGGCACCGTCACCGGGGGTGACCACCGCCGCGCCGGCCGGCGAGTTGTTGACGTCGACAGTCACCGACGTCTTCGCGCCCGACAGGGTGGTCGCGCTGACGGTGTGCGTACCGTTGCCGAGCTTGGTGGTGTCGAGGTCGGTGCGCAGCCCGGACGTGCTGCCCGGCTCGCCGGAGACGACGAACGTCAGGTCCTGGTTGAGCAGCTTCGCCGAGCTGCCGCAGGTGCCGTCACCGAAGCTGTAGCTGAACAGGTTCTGCTCACCGTCGGCGACCACGCCGAGCAGGCTGAGGCTGATGCTGCTCAACGCGTAGTCGTCGTAGTTGGGGCAGCGGCCACCCTCGCCGTTGGGCAGCTCCTCGTAGCCCACGGCGGTCTTGGTGGTCGAGTCGACCCAGTTCGCTCCGGTGTGGACGGTGACCGTGTTGGCCCCCGGCCGCAACCAGTCGCCCGGGAAGTCGAGCGTGCCGACCTGCCCGCCGGGGATGTCCGGGAGGTAGATCCGGTCCGCCTCGGCCGTGTGACCGTTGACGGTGACGTAGTTGCGGTAGCGGGCCTCGGTGCCGTTGCCACCCATCTCGAACGCGAAGTGGGCGGTGCCGGCGGTCTTCTCGGCGCCGACCTTGTCGCCGTCGACCGCGAGGGTGGTCACCGAGTCGTTCTCGGTGACCGGCTCGACGACGACGGGAACCTTGCCTTCGAGGTTCTGCCCGTCGGCCAGGTTGATCAGCGGCGTAATACCGCTGGTCGGGACCGTCTCTGCTCCGGCGAGTGTGGGGTTGAGGGCCGTTGCCGGTCCGGCGATGAGGATGAGCGCGACCGCGGGCAGGATCCCGCGTGTTCGCTTCC
The DNA here is from genome assembly GCF_040648675.1 of Micromonospora sp. NPDC049101. Lineage (NCBI taxonomy): Bacteria > Bacillati > Actinomycetota > Actinomycetes > Micromonosporales > Micromonosporaceae > Micromonospora > Micromonospora sp. NPDC049101. The sequence goes on from NZ_JBEZED010000015.1 coordinate 196,239, forward strand.
TACGCGCACGTGTCTCGTGCGTCATGGCGAGGGTTCTCCTTTGTTGGGTGCGAGAAACCGCCGACGCCGAGCACCGGAATGCCGACCGCGGCGGGCACGGGGCCAGAGCGGATGGCCGGTATCAGGACGACTGTCGGTTGCGGGCGGCCCGCCGACGACGTACCTGGCGTCGCAGCAGCGAGACGACGGTCGCGAGGAGCAGCAGGGGGCCAACGCTCGCGGCGACCTTCCAGGCGGTGGCGCGGTCGTGGTCGGCAACGCTCGCCGCTGGCACGTCGCCGAGCGCCCGGTCGTGGGCGTACCGGCCGGGGCCGTCGACCGCGTTCCACGTCAGGCGCACCAGCTCGGGGCGGTTCGCGTCCGCTGCGATGGTCACGGTCTGCGGGTGGGCTGCGGCAGGATCGACGGCGGCGACCAACGTCAGGGTGAACGCCACAGATGCGAGGAGACTCGCCGCGACGCGGCGGGGCCACCGTGCGGTTGAGGGCATGCCAACGCTCCGGTCTACAGGTGCTGTGGCACGCCGGTGGGCGCGGCCGTTCAGTGACCCTGCCGGCCGTCGGCGAACTCGCCAGGCGAGCTTGATGAGAAACGAGCGCAGCGGGGATGAACAGTTAGTTGATCAACTGGGCTCTCCGGCACGCCACGGGCTGCCGACCGCTCAGGCGGCGCTGAGCTTCCGTAGGACGTACTGGTTGAGTCCTTGGCATCTCGCACCCTTGATCGACTCCATATCGGCGATGCCACGGCACTTCGACACCGCACCGTCGCCGATATGGAGTCGACCCGCACTCAGGCCGAGTTGACCAGGAATTGATAGTTCGTCGGGTCGGTCCACACGCCGTCGGCCGTACGTCCGCGCACCCTCATGGTCTGGAAGCTCGTCGCGATCGGCGTGTAGCTCGCGGTGGCGACTCCGGCAGCATTCGCCGCCACCAGCACCGCCGGCCCGTCGTCAACCGCGTACTCGAATTCGACGACGCCCGGAGAGCCCTGGGTGAAGGTGAAGTCACCCGGCACGCCGACGCCGCCGCCCCACTCGTTTGTCGGGTAGGTAACCGAGGACACCTGCGGCGCCGTGCCGACCAGGAACGGGTAGTCCGTCTGCGGTGAGTACTCCCCCGCCTCGGTGCGGCCCCGCACCGAGAAGACGTTCGCGCCGTTGCGATCCATTGTTACCGAGATGTCGGTGACCGACGAGTCTGGAGTCTTCGGCACGCTCTGCCAGGCGCCGCCGTTGAGCTGGTACTCGAAGGTCGTCACCTCGGCCAGTTCGGTGCGGACGCTGAACCTGCCGGTCGCGCCGATCCCGCCGATCACGGTGTACTCGTCGTAGGCGCTGTAGACGCTCACGCGGGGATCGCGTACCCGGAAGTAGTACCGTCGCTCGGCGCTGACGGTGCCGTCGGCCGTCCGGCTGGAGACGGTCAACAGCGTGTACCCGGGGTGCGGCGGCGTGACCTCGATCGTGGCCCGGCCGTCGGGCCCGGCGGCCACGACCTGCTCTTCGCTGCTGTAGTCCAGCAGATAGCGGTACTCCACCACGTCGGAGCGGCCCGGGTTGAAGGTGAACTGACCCGGCTGGCCTGGCTGACCGGCGGAACCGTTCTCCGGGTACGCGCTGGACGTCACCACCGGCGCGTCACTGACCTCGAACGTGTAGGTCCGCGTCGGCGAGAAGGACCCGTCCAGGAAGCGTGTCCGCACCGCAAGCGTGTTGCTGCCGGAGCGATCCGGCGCGAGGGTCAACCGAACCTCGTTGTCCACCTGGTCGAGGGCCTGCTCCGGCCCGTCGTTGTAGCGGTAGAGGAAGACGTCCACGTCCGGCATCGCGGTGCTGATGTGGAAGTCGCCGGGAACGCCCACGCCGCCCCACGCGCCGTACTCGTAGTAGGTCTGGGAGTAGACGCTCGGCTTCGTGTCGATGACGTTGAACTCGTACTGGACGACTTCCGAGACGGTGCCGTCGGCGCTGATGCTGCGCACCATGAACGTGTGCCAGCCCGGCTCGGTCGGCGTCCAGCTCAGCACCGCGGTGCCGTCCGCTGCCGCGTCGACGCGTCGCATCTCGCCGCGGAGCAACCCGTACTCGTACGCCACCACCCCGGCCCGGCCGGGCCGGAACGTGAAGCTGCCCGGACGACCCACCACACCGTCGTGGTCGGGGAAGGCGAAGTCGGCCGACTCCACGAGCGGGGTGTCACGGACGAACACCTGCCCGGTGTACGCGCCGACAAACTCGCTGCCGACGTAACTGCGCACCTCAAGCCGGATGTTGCCGGCCTGCGGGAACGTCACCGACACTTCGGTGGCGCCGTCGGCGCTCGCCGGGACCCTGGTCTCGTCGCCGCCATCGATCCGGTAGCCGAACTCGGTGACCCCCTCGACGTTCGTCGAGATCGCCAGTTGACTCGGCAGGCCGACACCCCCGACCGTCACCTGCACCTGCGGTCCGGTGGATCGCACGAAGAACCGGTAGTTGGTCACCTCGGAGGAGTTCGACGCGCTGTCCACACTGCGTACGCTCAGCAGCTCAGTGAAGGAGGTGGGCGTGTATTCGAGCGTGACGTTCGCGCCGGGTGCGGGCGCGGGGACGTAGTTGTAGGTCTCGCCGTAGCGTCCCCAGTAGTAGCCGACCACGTCCGGCGACCCGTTCGCCGTGAAGACGAACGTGCCCGGCACCCCGGAGCCGCCGTGGGGTTCGCCGTCATCCGGGTATTTCGTCGAGGTGATCACGGGCGGGGCCGGCCGCTGCTCGTCCACCTTCACGTAGCACGGTGGAGCCCACTTCGAGTAGTCCTGACCGTCGTAGGCACGGGCGGTCCACGCCACTACTGTCCCGTGCGGGTACTGCGACATCTCCCACGGGACCTTGGCGAGGGTGTTGCCGTAACTCGAGCCAAGCTGCTCGGACCGCTGGTCCTCGTGGCCGACCGGCCAGGCGGCGAACTGCCCGTTGAGTAGCGGGTCACCGCTGTCCGCATCCGCGCCCCGGAGCATGAACGTGTAGCTGCGTGCCCCGACCGGCTGCGGGTTCTTCTTGGTGCCGCAGGCCCAGGACGGCCATTCGAGCCCGATCTGCGCGACCGTCGGGGCATGGTTGACATCACTGCGGATCGCCGGGAACGGATAGAGCTTGCGGCCGTGCGAGAGCTTGCCCTCGTCGCCGTGCGGCACGGAGATCTCGACGGTCAGCGTCTGCTTGTCCTGATCCGCCAGCCTCTGCAGGGTCGGCATGAGGTCCCAGACCAGGTAGCCGGGGCAGGCCGCCGAGCCGCCGGCCAGGGTGGTGCCGATGAGTTCACGCCGGCGCGGCTCGGACTCCCAACTCGTGGTCGCCTTGATCGGATCGGTGCGCCAGAGCTGGACGGGCTGAGCCGTCGCGCAGTCGGCAGCCGATCGCTCCTTGATGATCAGGTCGGCCCGGTGGACGATGGCCTTGCGGAAGCGCGAGACGTCGAAGGTGAAATAGGACCGCGACCTGTGCTTGTTGCCGCGCGAATCTGCCCAGGCGCCGATCGGCGCGTCTCCGGCAGGGTTGACGAACGACTTTTTCGGTAGATATGAGTCGGTGTAGGCCCAGCCGGACTTTTGCAGGTCCAACTGCTGGTCGGCCTGTGCCGGACTGGCGGTGACGGTGACCAGGACCGCACCGAGCATGACCCCGATTGATGCGGCAAGCATTCTTCGTACGCGCTCGACCATCGTGTCCCCCCGGACGAGAATGGCGTGCCTCGCCATCCCATTCGCGAGAGTATCGATACGCGCCAAGCGCTCACGTCCCGAAATCCTGCTCTGTCATCGACCGGACGGTCCGCGTTGATCGACTCGACTTCCCGCAAGTCGGGCCATCCGGGGCACTTCAATGCCGCGGTTTCACGGATTCCGACTCGGTCATCCGTCGGGCGCGAGCATCCGCTCAGCGCCGTAGGGACTCGGCGACGAAGACCCCGCGACCTGGACGACCCACCAGCACACCCTCGCCACGCAGCCTCGCCACCGCCCGACTGATCGTGGACTGGGAGACGTCGTATTCATCTGCCAGCACCCGCCCGGACGGAAGTTGCGACCCAGGCGCGTAGGTACCGTCCTTGATCTTTTTCAGGAGATCGTCGAGCAGTTCGTCCATCGTGGGCGGGATAGGCACGTGGAGCCCCTTGCAGTCGGTTGGCCCGCCCAGTATTGATCAGCTACTTCGACGCAGGCAACGCATGTAGCACGGATGACATAAGTGGGTAGATGACTCGGCGGCATGCTTGACATAGGTGACTCAGTGGCAATAGCGTCGCTCTCGGTGATGCGGTGCTGCTGCGGTCGGTTGGCGCCTCTCGTGCCGGTCTCGCATCGCCGCCGGGACCCTCACCCGCCGCGCTCCCCCAGCGCGGCCTGCTGTCGCACCTCCGGAACGGCAGCGGGGCGGGGCGGTCTCCGCCGAGCGCAACCGGCGGAGGCCGCCCCCGCACGTCGCTCCATCCGACGAAGGGCAGTCACCGTGCGCAACCTCAGCCATGAGCCGGCGGGCCTACGCGACGAAAGATGTCCGACACGAGAGCGCACCCCGGGGCGGACGGTCCGGTCGGCGAACCGCCGCCTCCGATGAGCGACCGTTGGGTGATCCACCTGCCGATCACCGCGCCGGACCTGCTGCGCGCGCGGATCTTCGCGCGTACCGCGGTTCGGGTGTTGGTCCGGCTCACCGCGCGTGTCGAAGCGGGCGGGGTGACCGTCTCCGCTGAGGACCAGCAGGACGCACATCATTGGGTGTTCTGTGATCGACCACTGCCCGGCGGCGGGCGGTGTGGGTTGTCCACCGACCACACCGCGCACTGTGCGCGACGCCCGCGCTGACGCGAAGCCAGCGGCCGGCCGGGGCTTGGCGGCAACGTTCAGCGGGAGAAGCCACGCACGAGCACGGCCAGGCGCTGCTCGTGGCCGCACGACCTTGATCGACTTGGCCTTCTGAAAATCGGGGCATCCACGACAGGTTGATGCCCCGATTTCACGAAAGCCGAGTCGATCAAGGTGCGAGGCCGCGTGTAGGTGAGCGCTAGTTGATCGACTACATCGGACGGCTCAGAGGACCCGGGTCACTCCTTCGGCGGCGACGATCGCGTCCCGTCGCGCCGGGTCGAGGTTGGCGCTGATCACCACGGACGCACCAGCCGAGAGCGGCGCGAGCAGCCACTTCAGGGGCTCCTCGTGCTCGCCGGCGTCGACAAGCAGCCGGTCGCCGGCGCGCAGGTCCAGCATCTTCGCGTACTCCTGGGCGATCGCGCCCCATTGGCCGTAGGTGGTGCCGTCCGCGGTAGCCGGGTCCGACGGGCGGATGGCGGCGTGGTCGGGCGTGGCCTCGCCGTGGCGAAGCACCTCGGCGGACCAGTCCAACCAGCCCAGCGGCACGTCGGCCAACCGTCCCGGGCCGGTGCCGACGAGGTAGCGGTGCGGGGCGTCCGGCACGTCCTCCAGCCAGTCGTCCTGCCGCTGCGGGGTCACCAGGACCGCGTCGAACGGCCGGTCGCCGCCGGGTTCGAGCACCGCCAGGCCCGCGGTGGCGCGCGGTCGGAACGACACCGCCAGGCCCGAGGCCCACGCGCCCAACAACACCGCGGCGGTACGCCAGTGCGGCGGCAACAGCACCGCTACGCGGCTGCCGGGGCCGAGACCGCAGCCGTCCCGCAGCAGGCTGGCGCTGCGTGCCGCCCAGGAACCGACCTGCTGTGCGGTGAGGTCGACGCGCTCGCCGGTCGCCTCGTCGCGGTAGCTGAGCAGGGGCTGCTCGGCATCGGCGGGCTGGGTGACCAGGTCGGCCGTCACGGTTGGCTGCATCTCCACGCTCCCCGGGTGCGACGTCGGCACCACCCTACTGAACGACTTTGGTCGCGTCGGTCGTCGCCCGATGGCCGTATCGGGTGGCCGGACGGCCGGCGCACGGTGTAGGTGACCCCCGAAACGCCGAGGAGAGCCCGTGCCCACCGGACCCGATCCCGCCGACGGCCCCGTCACCACCGACCGCCCCGCCACCACGGACCGCCCCGCCGCCGACCGCTCTGTCGACACCGGCCGTCCCGCCGCCACCGACCGCCCTGCCGGCACCGACCGGCTGCCGATGCGTCGGCGGCTCCTGCCCGTCGTCGCGTTGCTGCTGCTCGCGCCGTGGGCGGCGGAGTGCTCGTGGGGCGGCTTCGCCATCGACGACTTCCTGCCGGTGCTGATCTTCCTGGGCCCGATGTACGGCGGCGCGGCGATCCTGATCCGGGAGACCGCCCGGCACCTCGGCGCGAGCTGGCCGACGATCGTGCTGCTCGCCGCCGCGTTCGGCGTACTCCAGGCCGGGCTGGTCGACCAGTCGCTGTTCAACCCCGACTTCCTGGACGACACCCAGTACGCCGACACCCGGGCCGCCGCCGAGGCGACGCTGGTGCCGGGGCTCGGCTTCAGCCTCCGGCAGGCGTTCGACTACGTGGGCAACCACATCGTGCTGACGATCTGCGCGCCGATCGTGCTCATCGAGTCGTTCCTCGGGGCGGACCGCCGGCATCGGCCCTGGCTGGGCCGACCCGGTCTCCTCGTCGTCGGTCTGATCTACCTACTCGGCAGCCTGTTCATCTTCGCCAACATCAACAACGACAAGGGCTTCCTGGCCAGCCCACTCCAGCTGGCCTTCGCGGCCGCACTGGTCCTCGCGCTCGTCGGAACGGCGCTGCTGCCCCGCTGGCGCCGCCCCCGCCCGCGCCGGGCCCGTCGGGTGCCGCACCCGCTCTGGGTGGGTCTGCCTGTCGTCCTGGTCCGCCTCGGCTCCGACCTGGCGCCCGGCTGGCCGGGGGTGATCGTCGCGCTTGCCCTCGCCGCCGTCGCCGCAGGGCTTATCGCGTACCTGTCGACGCGCGGCGGCTGGGGGCAGCGGCACGTGCTTGTCGCCGGCAGTGCGGGCCTGGTCATGGCCGCCGCGTTCGCGTACGTGGTGCCGCCGTACTCCCCGGCCAGCCCGGCGGCGGCCCTGGCCAGCGACGTCGCGGTCACCGTCGTCACGGTCGCGCTGGTCGTGGGTGCCTGGTGGCGGCTGCGCGGTGCTTCGCCGACTGTTCATGTCGGCGCAAGCTGACGCTCCCCGACAACTGTCAGCCTCCGTGCGGGTACGACCTAACGGAGGAAGTCCTTGACTCTCAGAAGAGCATTCACCGCGCTCACCGCAGCCGGTGTCGCCGCCGCCAGCCTGACCGGGGCCACCCCCGCGTCGGCGGGCGGACACCACCACCCGCCGCTCGCCTTCGACCGGGTCGCCACGTATCCGGTGTTCCAGAACCGTCCGACCGAGGAGGACCCGGCGACCGCGACGGTCGCCGAGATCTCGGCGGTCAGCGAGGACGGCCGCACCCTCATCCACACCGACGCGCTGGCCCGGCGCATCGGCTTCTTGGACATCTCCCGTGCCGACCGGCCGCGCGGCCTCGGCACACTCTCCCTGGGGCAGCTCGGCAACGCCGAGGACGAGCCGACCTCGGTCGCCGTGGTGGGTCGGTACGTGCTCGTGGTGGTGAACACCAGCGGCAGCTACACCGCGCCGTCGGGTCGGCTCGACGTGATCGAGCTGGCCAGCCGCAGGCGGGTGGCCAGCTTCGACCTCGGTGGTCAGCCCGACTCGATCGCGATCAGCAAGGACAAGCGGTACGCCGCGATCGCCATCGAGAACGAGCGCGACGAGGAGGCGACCCCGCCCGGCGGTGCGGAGGGCGACCTGCCTCAGGCGCCCGCCGGCTTCGTGCAGATCGTCGACCTGACCGGGAAGTCCCCGGCCGGTTGGCGGCTGCGGCCGGTCGCGCTGACCGGCGCGGACGGGAGCGCGCTGCCCGCCCTGGCCCAGGCCGGTCTCGCCGCGCCGACCGACCCGGAGCCGGAGTACGTCTCGATCAACAGCCGCAACCAGTTGGCCGTGACGCTCCAGGAGAACAACGGCGTCGCCCTCATCGACCTGCCCACCGGCCGAATCACCACGGTGTTCAGCGCCGGCACCGCCACGATCAGTGGGATCGACACCGCAAAGGACGGTGTCATCGACCTGACCGGCAGCATCGCCGACGTGCCCCGCGAGCCGGACGCGGTGGCCTGGGTCGACGACCGTTACCTCGCCACCGCCAACGAGGGCGACTGGCACGGCGGCACCCGTGGCTGGTCGGTCTTCGACAGCCGCACCGGACGCGTCGCCTGGGACGCCGGCAACACCTTCGAGCGGCTCGCCGTCACCTACGGGCTGCACAATGATGACCGGGCCGCCAAGAAGGGCACCGAGCCGGAGGGCGTGGCCGTCGCCGAGTACGGCGGGGTGCGGTACGCGTTCGTCGGCTCGGAGCGCAGCAACTTCGTCGCCGTCTACGACCTGGGCAACCCCACGAAGCCCGTCTTCCGGCAGGTGCTGCCGACCACCAACGGGCCGGAAGGGCTGCTGCCCATCCCGTCACGCGGGCTGCTCGCGGTCTCCAGTGAGGAGGACGACGCCTCGGTCAACGTCCGTGCCTCGGTGTCGCTCTTCCAACTCGGCAGGGGCACCCCGGAGTTCCCGAGCATCGTCTCCGGCGCGGACCGCACCGGCACCCCGATCGGGTGGGGCGCGCTCGGCGCGTTGAGCGCGGTGCCGGGCAAGCGGGACCAGCTCTACAGCGTCACCGACGCGGCGTACGGCCAGACCCGGATCCTCACCATCGACGCGAAGCGGTCACCGGCTCTGATCACCGGCGCGCTGCCGGTGCGGGACGCGGCCGGCGCACCGGTCGGGTACGACGCGGAGGGCATCGTCGCCCGCCCGCAGGGCGGCTTCTGGCTCGCCGTCGAGGGTGCCAAGGGTGCGGAGAACAAGCTGGTCCGGCTCGACGCCGCCGGGGTGACCCGGCAGACCGTCGCGCTGCCCGCCGAGGTCGCCGCCGGCCTGGGCAAGCAGGGCTTGGAGGGCGTCACGGCGGCCACCGACCGGCAGGGCCGGGAGATCGTCTGGGTGGCCGTGCAGCGGGAGCTGAGCACCGACCCGGCCGGGATCGTCCGACTCGGCCGCTATGACGTCACCGCGGGCACCTGGAGCTGGTACGGCTACCAGTTGGGCGCCACCACCGTGCCGGGTGACTGGATGGGCCTCTCCGAGATCACAGTGGTCGGCGACCGGCTCGCGGTCATCGAGCGGGACAAGCTGAACGGCCCGGCCGCCACGGTCAAGCGGATCTACACGGTGCCGCTGCCCGCCACGGCGGCGACCGGCCCGCTGACCGTGCTGCCGAAGACGCTCGCCGTCGACGTGCTGCCCGCGCTGCGCGCCACCAACGGCTGGACCCAGGAGAAGCTGGAGGGCCTGACCGTGGCCGGCAACGGCGAGGTGTACGCGATCACCGACAACGACGGGGTGCAGGACGCCACCGGCGAGACGGTCCTCCTGCGCCTCGGCTCCAGCCGCAAGGTCTTCGGCCGCAACTGAGCCACCGCCACTTCCCCTCCGGCCGGCGTCCACCCTCGCGGTGGGCGCCGGCCGATCACGTCAGGTGACCCCCGGCACGGGCCCACCGCCCCCACCGCAGAGCCTAATGAGTTCTGGGAGTTGGCTGGTGGGTGCGGCAGACTCCTGGTGGGTAGCCGCTGGCGGATGAGCACTCGCGCAGCCTGGACGTGGTGA
>NZ_JBEZED010000016.1:0-193283 GCF_040648675.1 Micromonospora sp. NPDC049101
GCCCCCGCCAGACGCTCGACTGGGCAACCCCAGCCGAACGCCTGGACCACCTCATCGCTACCTAACGATTGCACTCACCCCTTGACCCCAAGCCGGGCTGGCTGGCAATAACCTCATGATCAACGGGGCTGGGGTGGGGGTGGGTGGGTGGGGTGGGTGGGTGGGCTGTTAGGTGGGGAGGGTTACCTTGCCGGTGGCCACCAGGACGGCGGGGCCGGACAGCCAGCAGGAGGTCGCGGTGACCGTCACCGTCAGGCGGCCACCGGGTACGTCCACGGCGACCACCCCGGTGTCCCGACCGGCGTCCCGCAGGGCCACCGCGCCCACCGCGCAGGCACCCGTCCCGCAGGACAGGGTCTCGGCGCTGCCACGCTCGTACACCCGCATCAGCGAGTGCTCGTCGGTGCCGTCGACCGGGTCGCCCGCCACGATGAACTCCACGTTCACCCCGCTGGGGAAGACCGCCGGGTCGAAGCCGGGCGCGACGGTCAGGTCCAGCGCGGACAGCTCCACGCCGGCCGGCAGGACACAGACCAGGTGCGGATTGCCAAGATCCACAGCGGTGCCGGGCAGGGCCAGTCCGCCCAGGGTGGCGGCCGACGTGTCGTACACCCGGGGTCGGCGCATCTCGACGGACACGGCGTCGCCCTCGACCAGCGCGCGCACGACGCCGGCCCGGGTGGCCACCGGCAACGCGGCGCCGGCGGGCGTCGCCAAGCCGGTGTCGAGCAGGTAGCGCACGAAGACCCGGGCACCGTTGCCGCACATCTCGGCGAACGACCCGTCGGCGTTCCAGTAGTCCATGAACCACTCGGCCTCGCCGGCCAGCCCGGCGCCGTCCGGATGCTTGGCCGCGCGGACCACCCGCAGCACGCCGTCCGCGCCGATGCCCCGCCGTCGGTCGCAGAGCGCCGCGACCAGCTCCGGGGTCAGGTCGAGCTGACCGTCCGGGTCGGGAAGGAGGACGAAGTCGTTGCCGGTGCCGTGGCCCTTGGTGAACTCCACACTCCCATCATCGCGCAGCGGCCGGCACCAGACGCAGGGCCTCCCCCAACACGTCCGGCGCCGTCGAGTCCAACCAGTGGATCCGCGGGTCGCGCCGGAACCAGGACCGCTGCCGGCGGACGAAACGCCTGGTGGCCCGGACCGTCTCGTCGTGCGCCTGCGCCTCGGTCAGCTCACCGGCGAGCATGCGCAGCACCTGCTGGTAGCCCAGCGCCCGGCTCGCCGTCCGACCCTCGGGCAGCCCGCGCCCGACCAGCTCCCGGGTCTCCGGCACCAGACCGTCGGCCCACATCCGGTCGACCCGCAGCGCGATCCGCTCGTCCAGCACGGCGGTGTCCAGGTCGACGCCGAGCTGCACCGACGGGTAGTACGGCGTGGGCTGCGGCAGCGACGCGGCGAACGGCGCCCCGGTGAGCTCGATCACCTCCAGGGCTCGGACGATCCGTCGACCGTTGCCGGGCAGGATGCCCTCGGCGGCCACCGGGTCGGCGGCGCGCAGCCGCGCGTACAGCGGCGCCGGGCCGACCTCGGCCAACTCCCGTTCCAGTCGCTCGCGCAGCGCCGCGTCCGTGCCGGGGAACTCGAAGCGCTCCAGCACCGCCCGCACGTACAGCCCGGAGCCACCCACCAGCAGCGGCACCCGCCCCCGGGACAGGATGTCGTCCACCGCCGCGCGGGCGAGCCGCTGGTACTCCGCGACACTCGCCGGCTCGGTGACCTCCCAGATGTCCAACAGGTGGTGCGGCACCCCGTCCCGCTCGGCGGGGGTCAGCTTGGCCGTGCCGATGTCCATGCCCCGGTAGAGCTGCATCGAGTCGACGTTGACCACCTCACCGTCGAGCGCGTGCGCCAACGCGATGCTCAGCGCCGACTTACCCGCCGCGGTCGGGCCGACCACCGCGACGACAGTGCCCGCCGCGTCGCCTGTCACACCCGCGTCGCCCGTCACACCCGCTCCCAGGAGGCCACGAAGTAGGCGACGCCGTAGGGAGCCGCGTCGTGCAGCAGCTCGCCGCGCCACCCACCGCCGGCCGCACGGGCCGCGCCGGCCAGCACCTGCCAGGGGGCGCGACCGGCGGCCTTCAGCTCCGCCGACAGCACCGGGTCGAGGTCGAGCAGGGCGTCCAGGTCCGCGTCGGCCAGCGCCGTCGCAACCCCCTGGTCGTACGGGAGGGCGCGCGCGTCGTCGTACCCGGGAGCCTTCTCTCCCCGACAGGCCGACCCGTCCCCGAGCACCAGCAACGCCACCCGGTCACCCGCGCCGCCGACCTCGTCCGCGAGCGCGGCCAGCTCGGCCGGGCCGGCGTCGGCGGCCACCTGCACGGCAGTCACCGACGCTCGGGTGTCGTGCGCTCGCGGGTCGTGCGCACGGGCGTCGCGCTCTCGCGGGTCGTGCACACGCGGGTCGTGCGCACGGGCGTCGCGCTCTCGGGTGTCGTGCGCACGCGGGTCGTGCGCACGGGCGTCGTGCCGGGCCAGCAACCACGCGCCGATGGTCAGGCTCAACGGCAGCACCGCACCCCGGTCGGGCTGGCCGCGGACCAGCGGCACGTCCAGGTCGACACCCCACGGCTGGAGCGAGCCGGTGGCCGGGGTGCGGATCAGGCCGGTGACCGGGCCGGTGCCGAGCAACACCACCATGTCCGAATCGACGGCCAGCAGTCGGCGTACGGCGGTGTCACAGGCCGCCCGTAGGTCGTCCAACTCCGGGGCCGCGGAACCGGCCACCTCGGGCACGAGCAGGGGCGGATGGGGGCAGACGGCAGCGGCGACCAGTGGCACCCATTCACCGTAGCGGGAATCGTCGGTGCGTCTCCGCGCCGATCCGGTCATTCGGCCCCTAGGACACCGTATGGTCACGGTCGGCGATAGGCGCTCGACGCGGACCGGGTCGGACCTGTGACAATGCCGGAAGTAACTTGGCTGCGCCGTGGCGGCGACGGGGGATCGATCCCTCGACGCCGGGAGAACGAGGATGGGCACATGAGCGACTGGACTGCCTTCGGACGGGTGGATGCGGACGGCACCGTGTACGTCAAGACCACCGAGGGCGAGCGGGTTGTCGGATCCTGGCAGGCGGGAGCACCGGAGGAGGGCCTGGCACACTTCGCGCGCCGCTTCGCCGACCTGGTGACCGAGGTGGACCTGACCGAAGCGCGTCTCAAGTCGGGTGCGGCCGACGCCGGGCACTCGCTGAGCACGATCCGGCGGATCCGTACCACGCTGCCCGAGGCCAACGTGGTCGGCGACATCGACGCCCTGGCCGCTCGCCTGGACAAGCTGGCCACCTTCGCCGAGGAGAAGGCCGGCGAAGCGCGCGCCGCCCGGGACGCCGCTCGCGGCGAGGCCCTGGCGCGCAAGACCGCGCTTGTCGAGGAGGCCGAGAAGCTCGCCGCCGAATCCACCGGATGGAAGACCGCCGGGGACCGCCTCAAGGAGATCCTCGACGAGTGGAAGACCATCCGTGGGGTCGACAAGAAGGCCGACGGTGAGCTGTGGAAGCGTTTCGCCGCCGCCCGGGATGGTTTCACCCGGCGTCGGGGCGCCCACTTCGCCTCCCTGGACTCGCAGCGCAAGCAGGCGCAGACGGTCAAGGAGGAGCTGGTCGCCGAGGCGGAGAAGCTCCAGGAATCCACCGACTGGGCCGCGACCGCCAACCAGCTCAAGGATCTGATGACCCAGTGGAAGGCCGCGCCGCGTGCCTCCAAGGAGGCCGAGCAGAAGCTCTGGGAACGCTTCCGGGGTGCACAGGACGCCTTCTTCAGCCGGCGTAGCGAGGTCTTCTCCGCCCGGGACAACGAGCAGCGCGGCAACCTGGAACGCAAGCAGGCCCTGCTCGCCGAGGCCGAGGCGTTGGACATCGACGCCGACCCGAAGGGCGCCCAGGCCAAGCTGCGGGAAATCCAGGCGCAGTGGCACGAGGCCGGCCGGGTGCCCCGCGAGGCAGCCGCCGGGCTGGAGCGCCGGCTGCGCGTCATCGACGACAAGGTCCGTGACGTAATGGACTCCGCGTGGCGCCGCACCACCAAGGAGGACAACCCGCTGCTCGCCCAGATGCGGTCCCAGGTGGCCGAGGCCGAGGAGCGGCTGGCTCGGGCCCAGAGCGCCGGGGACGCCCGCCGGATCAAGGACGCCGAGCAGGCCCTCGCCGCCAAGCGACAGTTCCTCCAGCTCGCCGAGCAGGCCGGCTGAGCTGACAACGTCCGAAACCCCCGGTCCCGAGCGGGACCGGGGGTTTCCACGTGTCCGCGCCCCTCGCGCCGCCCTCGCGCCTCGCGCCGCCCTCGCGCCCGCGCCCGCGCCCGCGCCCGCGCCAAGATCTACGCAACTTCCCGGATGTTGCTGCCTCGGAGGCGGCGGGAGGCAGCAACATCCCCGATGTTGCCTGGATCTTGACACGAACCTCGTGCTTGAGAGTCGAGACCGGGGTTGGGGCGGCCGGCAGACGTCAAGGGCATGCTCAATCCAGGAAGTAGCGGCATCCGAGCACCCGGAGACCATTACACCCATGTCGACATCCTTGCGTTAGGTGGAACGGCTCTTCGTCAACCAGCGCCGCCTCGCCGATCATGGAGTTGTGGTGGGCAACAAAACGCCCCTAACCCCCCAAAGTCGGCACCACAACTCCATGATCGCCAAGCCGGGGCCGACCCCACTCCGCGATCGTGCACGTCATGTCCCGGGTTGACCCGCCCGCTACCGCCCTGACGCAACGATGTGGATTTCCTGGATCGGTCACGATCTTGGGATGAGATCGGTCGGCCCGACCCGAACTCGTCGCCGCCCTGCTCCTGGTCCGTGCGCCACCGGCGCGGGTGTCCGGCTGCCCATTGCGTTGATCCGACTCGGCTTCCTGAAACTCGGGGTGTCCGGGCCGGGTGGATGGGCCGGTTTTCTGAATGTCGAGTCGATCATGGGATCGTCGGGCGTCGGAGAACTTTCGGCAACTACCGCCGAGCCCTTCGGTCCGCCGTAGCGCGACCCGAACAGCCAGAGCGCCACCCGGGACGACCCGAGGGCCACCCGACGACCCAGACAGCGCGGCACGGACAGCGCGAGCACGGACAGCGCGAGCACGGACAGCGCGAGCACGGACAGCGCGAGCTACGGAGACCGGAGACCGGCGGGGTGCGCGGGCGGGGCGGGGCGGGGCGGGGCGCAGGTTGACGCATCGAGGCTGGCTGATCAGAATGAGTTACGGAGCCAGGTAGGGCCACCGGTACGAGGGCGACGACGGCGGGACACCGCTGTCGAGGGTCACCGGTGCGCTTCCGCGAGTGACCACGTCCGCGTGACATGGGCCGTCGCGCACTGTCCGCGTACCCGAAAAGGGCCGTGACGTGCGGACGGCCGCCCGCCGACGTCGTCATCGGACGGCGTCGGACCTCCGAAGTGGAGCGTGAATGTCCCGTCCCAAGGCTCTCGGCGGTGCGCTGACCGCGCTCGCCACTGTCGCGGCTGGCGTGTTCCTCGCCACCGCCGTCAGCACCACCCCGGCCGTCGCCGCTGGCACCGGCACCGGGTACCTGCATACCAACGGCAACCAGATCGTGGACAGCACCGGTGCCACGGTCCGGCTGACCGGCATCAACTGGTTCGGCATGGAGACCGACAACAAGACCTTCCACGGGCTGTGGTCGAACAACCCGTGGCGGGGGCAGCTCGACACGATGGCCCGGCTGGGTTACAACACGTTGCGGGTGCCGTACTCGAACGACGCGCTGAAGCCGGGCGCGGCCGCCACCGGGATCAACGACTTCGTCAACCCGGACCTGATCGGGCTGTCGCCGTTGCAGATCCTGGACAAGGTGATCAACTATGCCGGCAGCAAGGGCATGCGGATCATCCTGGACCGGCACCGGCCGACGTCGGCCGGGCAGTCGCCGCTCTGGTACACGTCGACGGTCTCCGAGGCGACGTGGATCAACGACTGGAAGATGCTCGCCCAGCGGTACGCGGGCAATCCGACGGTGATCGGCGCGGACCTGCACAACGAGCCGCACGCCGAGGGCACCAACCCGGCGGCCACCGGCGCGTGCTGGGGTTGCGGCGACACGACGCGGGACTGGCGGCTCGCCGCCGAGCGGGCCGGCAACGCCATCCTCGGTGTCCAGCCCAACTGGTTGATCTTCGTGGAGGGGGTGAGTTGCCCGAGTGGTGGTCTCTCCAACGTCTGGGACAACGATCCGAGCAACGACGAGGACTGCGGTTGGTGGGGCGGCAACCTGTCGAAGGCGGGTCAGTTCCCGGTCCGGCTGAACGTGGCCAACCGGCTGGTCTACTCGCCGCACGAGTACGCCACCTCGGTCTACCGGCAGACCTGGTTCGACGCCCCGGACTACCCGGCGAACATGCCGGCCATCTGGGACAAGTACTTCGGTTACCTCTACAAGCAGAACATCGCCCCGATCATGATGGGTGAGTTCGGCAGCACCCTTGTCGACCCGAAGGACAAGGTGTGGCTGGAGAAGCTGATGGCGTACACCGGCACCGGGGTCACCGGGATGTCCTTTACCTACTGGTCGTGGAACCCGAACTCGGGTGACACCGGCGGCATCGCGCTCGACGACTGGACGAACGTCAACACCGTCAAGCAGGCGATCCTCCAGCCGTACCTGATCGCGCCGTCCGGCGGCGGGCCGACCGGCGGACCGACGACCGGCGGGCCCACCGGCGGACCGACGACCCCGCCCCCGGGTGCCTGCACGGTCACCTACCGACAGGTCAACGCCTGGCAGGGCGGCTTCCAGGGCGAGGTGACAGTGAAGAACACCGGTACGGCCGCGGTGAACCCGTGGTCGGTCACCTGGAGTTGGCCGTCCGGGGTGACGCTGGGCAGTGGCTGGAACGCCACTGTCACGCAGTCCGGCACGACGGTCACCGCGGCCGCTCCGAGCCACGCCCCGTCCCTGCCGGCGGGCGGGTCGGTCACCGTGGGCTTCACGGCCAACGGCACGGCCAGCACCCCCGCGACGGTGAAACTCAACGGCGTCAGCTGCTGAGCCGCCAGGAGCTGCTGGGCGGCCTCCGACACACACCCCGGGACGGCCGATGCGGTGCGCACCGCATCGGCCGTCCCGGCCATTTACATCCAGATGCTTCTATGCTTTCATCGGGAAAGCGCTTGCCTTTCTCCTGGCGGGCGCGAGCGCGGGAGCCGCTTTCCTTCACGTACCTGCACTGGCGGGCCCGAGGACCACAGGTCCCGGCCACCACTCGCCGCCCACGGGCATGGGCGTCGCGACGGTCCGTCCGCCTGATCGAAAGGGAGCAGCATGCGCACAGGACGGCGTCGAATGACGCTGATCGCCACCACCGCCGCAGCCACCGCCAGCCTCGTCACCGCCGGCCTACTGACCTCCGTGTCCGCGCAGGCGGCCGCCGGCTGCCGGGTCGCCTACTCGGTCGCCAGCCAGTGGCCGGGCGGCTTCACCGGCAACGTCACTGTCACCAACCTCGGCGACCCGGTCTCCGGCTGGACGCTGCGCTGGTCGTACGGGGCCGGCCAACAGGTCAGCCAGGCCTGGGGCGCCACCGTCGCGCAGAGCGGAGGTCAGGTCTCCGCCGCCAACGTCGACTACAACGCCAGTCTGGCGACGAACGGCAGCACCTCGTTCGGCTTCAACGCGAGCTGGAACTCCGCCAACCCGGACCCGGCAAGCTTCACCCTGAACGACGTCGCGTGCACCGGCACCACCACCCCGACGAGCCCGACCACCCCCACCAACCCGGGCACCCCGACCAACCCGGGCACCCCGACGACCCCGCCGATCCCGAGCGATCCGCCGCCCAGCGTGCCGCCACCGACCGGTCTCGTCGGCTGGGCCACCCAGAACGGCGGCACCACCGGCGGCGGCGGCGCACCGGCCACCACCGTCACCACCGCGTCGGCGCTGACCAGCGCACTGAATGCGACGGGCGCCGCGGTGATCCGGGTCTCCGGCACGATCTCCTGCTCGGGCATGCTGCGGGTCCGGTCCAACAAGACCATCCTCGGCAACTCCGGCGCGACGATCGCCGGCTGCGGGCTCAACATCAGCGGTGACCGCAACGTGATCATCCGGAACCTGACCTTCCGGGACTGGAACGACGACGCGATCAACGTGCAGGAGTCGGCCACCAACATCTGGATCGACCACAACACCTTCAGCAACGGCTACGACGGCGCGGTCGACGTCAAGCGCGGGTCGGACT
Source organism: Micromonospora sp. NPDC049101 (assembly GCF_040648675.1). NCBI lineage: Bacteria > Bacillati > Actinomycetota > Actinomycetes > Micromonosporales > Micromonosporaceae > Micromonospora > Micromonospora sp. NPDC049101. Next base: position 8,200 of record NZ_JBEZED010000016.1, read on the forward strand.
TCGTCACGGTGTCGTGGAACCGGGTCTTCAACCACGACAAGACCATGCTGCTCGGCCACAGCGACGACAACGGCGCGCAGGACACCGGCCACCTGCGGGTGAGCTACCACCACAACTGGTTCGACGGCAGCAGGCAGCGCAACCCGCGGGTGCGCTTCGGCAACCCGGTGCACGTGTTCAACAACTACTACCGGGCCAACGGCGGCTACGGCGTGGCCTCCACCGAGAACGCCGGCGTGCTCGTCGAGGGCAACTACTTCGAGAACGTCAAGGACACGTACCACCTCGGCGAGGCCGACTCCGGGCCGGGCCGCCTGGTCGCCCGGAACAACCACTTCGTCAACTCGCCCGCCGGGCAGACCGGCGGCAGCGTGGCCAGCATCCCGTACTCGTACCAGTTGGACACCGCCAGCACCGTCAAGTCCATCGTGACGGCGGGCGCCGGCGCCGGCCGGATCACCGTCTGACCGGGGAAGGGCCCCTCGACGAGGGGCCCTTCCGCGCGCTCAGTGGGTGGCGCAGCCGGCGGTGGGTGCGGGCGCGACCGGTGGTGCGCCGATCGTCGGCAGACCGAGCAACACCCCGGGGGTACGCGGGGAGCGCCCCGCCTCGGCCGCGTCGCCGGCCCGGGTCCGTCGGTGCGCCACCGGCGCCCCGTCGGCGTTGAGGTGGTGCGGTGCGGCGTACGTGATCGCGGTGTGCACGATGTCGCCCGGCCGGATCTGGCCGGCCAGCGACTGCCCGCCGGGGACCTCGGTCGCGAAGTGCACGAGCCGACCGTCGCGGGCCCGACCGGACATCCGGCCGGTCCGCTCGTCCTTGCGGCCCTCGCCGAGGGCGACCAGCACCTCGACGGTCTCCCCCACCAGGCGCTTGTTCTCCGCCCAGGTGATCTCCTCGACGCATTCGATCAGCCGCTCGTAGCGCTCCTGCACGACCTGCTTGGGCAGCTGGTCGTCCATGGTCGCGGCGGGGGTACCGGGGCGCTTCGAGTATTGGAAAGTGAAGGCCGAGGAGAACCGGGCCTCGCGGACCACGTCCAACGTGCGCTGGAAGTCGGCCTCGGTCTCGCCGGGGAAGCCGACGATGATGTCGGTGGTGATCGCCGCGTCCGGCATCGCCGCCCGGACCTTCTCGATGATCCCCAGGTAACGCTCGGAGCGGTAGGACCGGCGCATCGCCTTCAGCACGTCGTCGGAGCCGGACTGCAACGGCATGTGCAGCGAGTGGCACACGTTCGGCGTCTCGGCCATCGCGGCGATCACGTCGTCGGTGAAGTCCTTCGGGTGCGGGCTGGTGAACCGGACCCGCTCCAGCCCGTCGATGTCGCCGCAGGCCCGCAACAGCTTGCCGAAGGCGTACCGGTCGCCGAACTCCACACCGTAGGAGTTGACGTTCTGCCCGAGCAGGGTCACCTCCAGCACGCCCTCGTCGACCAGGGCGCGCACCTCGGAGAGGATGTCGCCGGGGCGGCGGTCCTTCTCCTTGCCGCGCAGCGCCGGCACGATGCAGAACGTGCAGGTGTTGTTGCAGCCCACCGAGATCGACACCCAGCCGGCGTACGTGGACTCGCGGCGGGTGGGCAGCGTGGAGGGGAAGACGTCGAGGGACTCCAGGATCTCCACCTCGGCGGCGGCGTTGTGCCGGGCCCGCTCCAGCAGCACCGGCAGCGCACCGATGTTGTGGGTGCCGAAGACCACGTCCACCCAGGGCGCCTTGCGGACGATCTCGCCCCGGTCCTTCTGGGCCAGGCAGCCACCGACAGCGATCTGCATTCCGGGGTGCTTGTCCTTGACCGGACGCAGCCGACCGAGGTTGCCGTAGAGGCGGTTGTCGGCGTTCTCGCGGACGGCGCAGGTGTTGAAGACGACGATGTCCGGGGTGTCGTCGGCCGGCACCGCGCGTACGTAGCCGGCCTGTTCGAGCAGGCCGGAGATGCGCTCGGAATCGTGGACGTTCATCTGGCAGCCGTACGTCACGACGTTGTAGGTCCTAGCCACCCTCTTGGTGCCCCTTCCCCTCGGGCTACCAGGGTAGCGGCCCGTTTGGCGGCCCCCACCCACCGGCATTGACCCGGCGGCCCATGGCGGGCATCCACGGCGGGCAGTACGCTGCACAACAAGAATGTGTTCTGGGCGATTTCGGGGGCTTTGCACTCAACGCCGACGATGCGCGGCACCGTTCACGGGGGAGCACATGACGACCCGCGGGAGGCCAACCGTGACGCGACAAGATGCGACACAGCGCACCGTCACCACTCCGGACGGGCGGCGGCTCGCGGTGGAGACCTCCGGCGCACCCGACGGGCCCCCGGTCTTCCTGCTGCACGGCACCCCGGGCAGCCGCAGTGGCCCCCGACCCCGGGGCATCGTCGTCTACCGCCTCGGCGTGCACCTCGTCTGCTACGACCGGCCCGGCTACGGCGACTCCGACCGGCAGGAAGGCCGCCGGGTGGCCGACGCGGCGGCCGACGTCGAGGCGATCGCCGACGCCCTCGGCATCGAACGATTCGCGGTGGTCGGCCGCTCCGGCGGTGGGCCGCACGCCCTGGCCTGCGCAGCACTGCTGCCGGACCGGGTCACCCGGGCCGCCGTGCTGGTGGGGCTCGCCCCGGCCGGCGCACCCGACCTGGACTGGTACGCGGGCATGGCCGCGACGAACGTGACGGACTACGGGCAGGCCGACGAGGACCTGACCGAGCTGACGCTCAACCTGAAGGTCCGCGCCGAGGAGGCTCGACGGGACCCGATGACGCTGCTGGACTTCCTGCGCCCGCAGTTACCCGACGAGGACATCCGGGTCGTCGACGACGTCGCGATCCGTCGCCTGCTCACCGACATGTACGCCGAGGCCCTGCGACACGGCCCCGAGGGCTGGATCGACGACGTGTTGGCGATCCGCCGGGGCTGGGGGTTCGACCTCGCCGGCATCCGCGCGGAGGTCCGGCTCTGGCACGGCGAGCAGGACCGCTTCTCCCCGGTGGAGCACTCCCACTGGCTCGCCTCGCGGATCCCGCGCGCCGAGGTCCAGGTGCAGCCAGGCGCCGCGCACTTCGGGGCGGTGGAGATCCTGCCGCAGACCCTGACCTGGCTGGTCACGCCGGCTCTCGCGACCAGCCCCCAGGTCTGAGCGTCCGGCCCGGCGCGGCCGGGCCGGCGGGCCGGACACCCGGTCAGATCGTGTGCGGGTCGATCACCCGGACGACGAGCCGCCGCTCGCGCAGGGTCTGCACGGTCGGATGCTCCAGGCCGATCACCTCGGCCAGCCGGTCCGCCACCGCGCCGACGTCCTCGGCCGAAGCGCCGTCGCCCGCGCGCCTCGACACCAGGGCGAGGTCACCGAGGCAGCGCAGCGTGTCGGGGTGGTCCGCGCCGATCACCGCGGCCAGCCGGCCGGCGGTCTCCCGCAGCCGGTCCCGCGCCGACTCCAGGTCACCCTCCTCGGCGAGGCACACCGCCTGGTTGACCTCCGCCGCGAGGGTGTGCGGGTGGTCGGGGCCGAGCACCTTGCGCAACTCGCCGACCGCCCGAGCCGCCGACGCGAGGGCGTCCGACCGGCGTCCGAGGGCGCGCTCCGCCGCCGAGATGTTGCTCACCGTCGCCAGGGTGTGCGGGTGCTCCGGGCCGAGCCGGAGCTGCTCCTCGTACGCCAGGCGCACCGCGGTCATCTCGGCGAACGCCCGGGCCGCGTCGCCGACGGCCAACAGGTTCGCCGCACGGCTGGACCGGCAGGCCACCGTGTCCGGATTGTCGGGACCAAAGCGTTCGTCGAGCTCACGGAAGGCCGTCTCGAACATCGGCGCCGCCTCGCTGCCCCGACCGGAGCTGCGCAGCGACACCGCCAGGTTGACCTGGGCGGCGAGGCTCTGGCCGTCGTCCGGCCCGAGCACCTCGCAGTACGTCTCGTACACCGTGCGCAACAGGGTGGCCGAGCGTTCGTACTCGCCGGCCTCCCGCAGGTCGCTGCCCAGCCGCACGGCGGAGACGAGCGTGTAGGGATGGGTGGGGCCGAGCACCAGCCGCCGCCGCTGGTGCACCTCGTCGTCCCACCGCCGGGCCGACCGGTAGTCGCCGACCAGCCGGTACGAGACGGCGAGGTTGTTGGCCGCGCTCAACGTCCGTGGGTGGTCCTCGCCGAACACCTGCAGCCAGGAGGCGTAGGTGGACCGGTCCCGCTCCAGCGCCTCGGCGTAGCGGCCGAGGGCCCGCAGGTCACCGCCGAGGCTGCCGGCGGTCATCAGACTGTGCGGGTGCAGCGGGCCCAGCAGGCGGCGTTGCTCGGCGAGCACCGCCTCGTCCAGGTCCCGGGCCTCGTCGAAGCGGCCCAGGCTGCGCAGGATGTTCGCCCGGTTGAACCGCAGGTGCAGCAGCTGTCGGCCCAGCGCCGACGCCTCGACCTCGTCGTGGATGTCGCCGAGCCGGGCGCTCCAGGTGTCGTCCACCTCCTGGCTGAAGGCGTCGGCCTGGTCCAGACCGCCGCGCTGCCACAGGTAACGGACCCGGTCGATCAGGAGCTGACACACCGACTCGTCCGGGCAGGTCAGCGCCTCGGAGACCTCCAGATGCGGCCAGAGCATCCGCAGCCGGGCCCAGGTGGTCGGGTCGTCCACGTCGCCGCGCGGACGGGACGCGGCCAGCACCAGGTGCACCTGGTGTCGGGCGGCGGTGATCTCGTCGTCGGTCATCCGGTCGCGGACCACCGCCTGCAACAACCGGTGCACCTGCACCCGACCGCCCTGCACGTCGAGCTTGAGCAGGGCCAGCCGGTTGATCTGCTGGACCAGGGCGCCACGCACCAGCCGCTCCGACACCGACGGGTCGAACGGCACGAGGGCCGCCGCCATCTCGTCGCTGTAGATGAGTTCGAGGGCGATCTCCGGTGCCAGCACCGAGCAGAGCTGCAACAACCGGTACGCGGCCGGCGCCTGTTCGAGTAGCCGGTTCAGCGACAGGTCCCAGGTCGCCTCCACGGAGAGCGCGCTCGGGCCGTGCCGCTCGATCTGCCGCAGATAGTCGGAGACCGACGTGCCGGTGTCCGCCAGCCAGGCACCCGCCGCGGCCACCGCGATCGGCAGGTCGCCGAGCGCCTCGGCCACCCGGTCGGCCTCCTCGGCGCTGATCGTGGGCACCCGCTGGGCGAGGTGCGCGACGCTCTCGGTGCGGTTGAAGACGTCCACCTGGATCGGGTTCGCCCGATCACCCCAGGCGCGGTTGCGGGAGGTCAGCAGGACGTGGCCGGGGCCCTGCGGCAGGAACGGCTCGATCTGGTCGAGCTCCTCGGCGTTGTCCAGCACGACGAGCCACCGCTCGTACGGCTCACCACGGCCCAGCACCTGCAACACGGATCGGACCGTGTCGGGCAGGGTGGGCCCGACGAGGATGCCGAGGCGACCGGCAAGGTCGGCGAGGGCGGTGTCGACGAACTGCGGCGGGTCCGCCACGATCCACCAGACCACGTCGTACGCGGCCCGGAACCGGTGCACGTACTCCAACGCCACCTGCGTCTTACCGACGCCACCCATGCCCTGCAGGGCGACCGGCAGCACCACCGCGCTGCCCCCGCTCTGCAACTGCGCACGCAGTCGCGCCAGGTCGTCCTCCCGGCCGGTGAACCGGGCGTTCCGGTTGGGGGCATTGAAGATCAGCGGCTCGGTGCCGGGATAACGGGCCGCCCCGGCCGCCGGACCGTCCGCCGACGACGGCACCGGCCGGCCGACCAGCCGCAGCACCCGCTCCACAGCGGTCGCGGCGCTCACGTTCACCAGGTTCGTCGAACTCTGGGCCGGAAACTCGGCAAGCGGGCGCAGGTCGGCGACGTACACGGCGAGGGCCGTCGAGCCGGTGCTCGTGTCGCGGTCGGGCAGACCGCCGGACGGCGTGGCCACGTAGGCCGGCGAGACCACGGTCAGCGTGCGCGGCGCGGGCGTGCCGGCGGACCCGACGGCGGAGGCGGGCTCCACCACCCGCAGCCCCGCCGAGCTGAGCACCCGCTCCAGCCACTCGGCCCAGATGGCGTCCTCCGGCGCGTACCGGAGCACGATCTGGTCGTCGATCGCCTCGGTACGCCGACGGAAGCGGGCCTTGCCCCGCTCCCGCACCGACTCGTCCATCACCGGCAGCGCGCTCACCTCGCCGTCGGTGAGGATCCCGGTCAGCGTCTCGAACGCGGCCAGCAGCGACGTCGGCGAACCGGGCGGGTCGCCGAAGGTCGCCAGGGTCTCCTCGTAGGCGTAGAACGGCCGGTAGGGAACCTCCACCGCGGCCCAGTAGCGCCGCCGTTCCGCCTCGGTCATGCCCGCCGGCAACCCGGCGAAGCGACGCATGGCCAGCAGGCGACCCGCCTCGGCCCGCTCCTTCTCGGCCTGGTCGACCCGCATCGGCACCGGCAGGACCCGGATGTCGCGCCGCCGGTACCGGTCCCGCACCGAGTGCGCCACCCGGGCCGCACCGTCGATGCCCTGGTCGCTGAGCGTGAAGCAGTCGACGAGGGTGTCCGGCAGGTGCAGGGTGCAGATGTCGGCGACGTCGCTCAACCCCGTCCGGCTGTCGATCAGGGTGTAGTCGTACTGGCGCTTCATGTCCGCCCGCAGCGCCTCGAAGAACTGCGCCCCGCCCAGCCGGTTGTAGAAGTTGTCCCAGTCCAGACCGCTCACCGAGACGGCGTAGTCGCTGTTCTGCCGGCCGGCGGAGAGGAAGTCGAGGCCGCCGCCGTCGGGGAAGCTCCACCGCAACGAGAACGCGTGCCGCGCGACCCGGGCGTACTGCTCCATCCAGCGATCCGGTCGGTCGTCGACGCGGGTGGTCTCCCACTCGTAGTCCCGGATCATGTCGATCACGCCGCTGGTGCCCTGGATCGCCTCGGCGTCCAGGAACGGATGGAAGAAGCGGTGCAGGCCTGGTGACTCGAGATCCCAGTCGGCGACAAGCACCCGGCGGCCGCTGGCCGCGAGGATCCAGGCGACGTTGGCCAGCGCCATCGTCCGGCCCGTCCCACCCTTGAACGAGTAGAAGGTGACGACCTGGCCTTCGCGATCGTTGTTCATCGGTCTTCTCCGTGGGGACGCGGTGGGGCCGGATCAGCAGGCGGGGACACGGGGTCGGGCGTGCCGGTGGAGCCGGCGGCGGGCAGGCCGTCGCGCAGGCTCGGCACCGGTTCCGACGGTGGTGCGAAGGGGACGACCGGGCCGTACTTGAGGAACTGGCGGCGGGCCTCGGTGACCAGCGCCGGCATCAGGTCGACGAACTCCGGCATGCTGCACGCCCGCTTCACCTGGGGCAGGCCGGCGTCGTGCAGCAGGCGCGTCACCTCGGTCGCCCAGCGGGACGCGTCCTGGGTGTCGTCGTCGTCGGTGACCACCAGCGGCACGACCCACTCCCGCAGGCCGTGCAGCATGCCGGCGAGGATCGCCGACGCGTCGGGCGCCGCCGCGACCCACGGGTCGACGAGCAGCACGGCCGGTCGGTGGTCGAGCAGGCCGGCGGCCTGGGTGAAGTCCTCCGTGCGGGCGGACAGCCCGAGGCGCTCGGCGGTGCTGACCGCGTACTCGGCGGCGGGGAGTTCCTGGCGTCGCCCGTACGGCCGCCAGAGCCGGCCGCTCGTCGCGTAGCCGGCGGGGTCGCGGTTGGCCGGAAGGCGGTCCCGGGTCGGGGCCAGGACGGCGACGACGAAGTCCGGGTCGGACGGCCCCGGGCGGGCGACCTCGTCGAGGCCCGGCGCCCGGGACGGACCCAGCGGTCGCCGCTCGGCGGTGTGCACGATCCGACTGGCCAGGCGGCTCAGCAGCAGCTCGTACTGCGCCCGGTAGGAGGCCAGCATGCAGAAGGCGCGCAGGCCGTCCTCGGCGTACTCCGGGACGTCCCGACCCAGGTCCAGGGCGCCGTCCAGCTCGGGATGGGCCCCCCACGGAAACGGGATCCACAGCACCGGGGTGAGGTGACCGGCGGTGAGCCGGGCCGGACCGGCGGCGGCCAGCCGGGCCCGGAAGGACTCCTGCTCCCCCAACGCCCACGGGCGGCTGAAGTAGCCGGGCGAGTAGAGCGGGACGAAGACCTCGGCGTCACCGAGCGCCTCGGCGAGAGCCGCCTTCCAGTCGGCGCCCATCGGGATGTGCTGGTCGAAGAAGCCGATCCGCATTCCGGCCACCGGCCGCGCCTGGCGCCGCACCTCGTCGGACAGGTCGCTGAAGAACTGCCCGACCCACACGTCGGCGTCGGCCCGCGCGCCCGGGGCCGGCGCCGAGTGGGCATAGCTGAGGAAGAAGTACGTCCCTCGTGCCGCCGGTCGGCGGCGGTCCCCCGGCGGGCTCACCCCGGCTCCTCGGCGAACCTGTTGCACAGCTCGTCGGCACTCGCCGGCACCCAGGGCTCCACCAGGTAGGAGCGGTGGATCGCCACGATCCGCTGCGCGAGCCGCCAGACCACCGCCCGGTACGCGTTCTCCCACTGCATGGTCAGCAAGCCGTAGACCCCATCCCGCTGGTAGTGCACCGCGATGTCGGGATCCGGCATGGCGGTCGGGGAGAACCGTTGGATGTCGCGCAGCACCCGGGGCAGTGCGGTGCCGTTCGTCGGCGACCAGGTGACCGGCACGATCGCCGTCTCGTGGGCCGAGGCGGAGCTGTGCCGCCCGACGATCCGTCGGCGGGAGAACGCGTCCCACTCGCGGCCGCACCACTCGCTGCCGAGCAGCGCACTGGACACCAGCGGCACGAAGACCTGGCAGGTGCCGGCGGCCTCGAGAAGCTCCGGGCTCCAGCGTTCCCCGCCCGCGATGGAGGTGTCCAGGAAGCCGGCGTCCAGCCCGGTCACCGGGCCGACCAGCTCGCTGACGTGCACGGACAGGTCCTCGAAGAACCGGGAGACGTACTCGGCGGGCTTGCCGGTGGCCCGGCCGACCGGCGCCCTGGAGTAGCTGACGAAGAAGAGCGGGGCGCGCGTTCTGGAGGGTGCGTCCGCTGTGCTCACCGCTGCCCCTCCGCCCTCCCCACGCGGCCGGACCATCAGCGTAGACCCCGCGTCAACGTCGCGCCGCCAGCCGGTTCGCCGCGAACCAGTCGACGGCGAAGTCCACTGTGGCACGTGCCGGCAGCAGGCGCGCGCTCGCCCGACCGACCCGACCGTGCCGCACGAACGAAGCGTCGTCGAGCGCGACGCCCACCGTGGGAAAGTCGCGGTCGTCCAGGTCGAGAGCGCGGAAGTCGAGGCGGACCCGACGCCCGTCGACGAGCCGGAAGCAGTGGTAGTCGCGCTCGGGCGCCGGCACCGGCAGCCGGTATTCCGCCAGGTGCAGGGCACTACACGCCTCGTAGCCGAGACCGAGCAGCAGAATCTGCCCGTCCGCCGCGTAGAGGCCACCGACAGGTGAGCGTTCGCCCAGGTGGCAGGTGAGGTCGTGGTCGTCGGTGAGCTGCCGGGCACGCGGCCCGAGCGCGGCGAACGAGGTCTGCGGATGATCACTGCGGACGGCGCCGGGGGCACACCTGACGTACTCGGCGAGCGCACCCATCCGCTGCGACGGGGTGCTGCGGCGGTCCCAGCCCGGCAGCGCCGCCTCGTACCGCTCGCGCTGCGCCCGGTCCATCCCCGCGACGGCCGCCAGGTGGGCCCGGGAGGTCGTCGAGTTGCCGTCGGTGTGGGTGGGCACCAGCAACGTGCCGGCCGGGCCGAGGACGTCGCGCAGAGCGTTGGCAAGCGTCGCCGGCCCGGCCTCCAACGGGCCCACCCGACGCAGGCCGCAGTGCACCACGAGGCACGCCCCCGGGCGGACACCCAGCGCTCGCAGGTCGTCGGCGAGGCGAGGACGGCCCAGGAAGGGCAGCTGCCGCTCATCGGGACCCGACACGGGTCTCCTCAAGGGCGTGCCGCAACCGGCCGACGAACCGCTCACCCGCCGCGGTGAGCGACCGACTGGCCAGCAGCGCGTCGACGCCGTCCCGGGTCCAGCTCAGGTAACGGTCGGCGTGCGCCGGCGCGTCACCCCCGGTGCTGGCCGCCCGGGACTGCCACACCTGGGTCACCGCCAGGTGGGCGTACACCCCTTGCAACACGCCCTCCGGTGGCCTCGGATCGGGACGCCAGGGCACCCTGATCCGGGTGCCCTGGCCGGGTTCGACGAGGTCGTACAGGTCGAGCGCGGCGCCGAGTTTCGCGTGCTGCCACTCGTGCACGAGCAGCACCGCCATCGTCTCCGGGTCGGGATGCGGGGTCACCGCGACCGCGCCGAACGCGTGCCGCGCGGTCGCGCTGCGCAGTGGTCGCACCGGGTCGGGTGTCAGCGGCACCACGGCGCGCAGACCGCCGTCGAGCGTCGCCGCGTGCGCCGGCACGTCGCGCTGCACGACCCGCCAGGCCTCGGCCACGGTACGCCCCAACGCCCGCGCGGCCGGGTCCGCCAGGCGGGGTGCCACCGGCTGGCCGTAGCAGTCCCGGTAGGGGTCGCCGTCCTCGATCAGCAACCAGCCACCGGGCACCGACACGTCGCGCGTCGGTCGCCAGCCGGCGGACGACTCGACCGGGTCGAGGAGCACCGTCCGCTCGACGGAGCCGCCGCGGACCCGGAAGCCTCCCCGCAGGACCGTCACCTCGGCGCTCTCCCCCAGGCCGGGCAGCACCAGACCACCGTGCGTGGGCAACGTGATCGCGTCGGCCCGCACCGGGACGTGCACCGCCGCCGGGACGCCGGCCCGCAGCGCCGCCGCGACGGCGAGCGCCGGCAGCGGATCGACCGCGGGGCGGGCCCCCGACCGGGCCGACGAGTCGAGCCGGTGCACCAGCCAGGGCCGGACGAAGGGGTGCTCGAGGACCGCCCGGACCGCCTCCGGTGCGGCCTGGTCGAGATGGACGAGCAGCTCCCAGGCGGCCGGGGAACCACCCCGGTCCCGGCAGGACACCAGCAACGCCCGGGTGATGGAGAGCTGGGTGGCGGCGAGCAGCGCCAGCGTCGCCGTCGACCCGTGGCCGGTCGCCAGGTCGTCCAGCAGGTCGTCGGCCGGTGCGGCGGCCGGGGGTTGGCGCGCCGGCCGCGGGTACGCGTCGACGCTGTCGACGAGACGGAGCAGGTCGGCGCAGTACACCGACGGGTTGTCGAAGCCGGAGCCGGTGCGCCAGCGGTGGGCGTACAGCCCGCCGCCACACCTGTCGACCACCGGACAGGCCCGGCAGGTCGCGCAGAGCCCGTCCACGCCCTCCTGCCGGACGGCGACACCGGGGTGCCGGGCCGCCTCGTCCACCGACTGGCCGAACACGTCGAACCCGGTGCCCGCCGCGCCGTGATAGGCGGTCTTCAACGAGTCGACCTGCTCCCAACTGCCGTCCGCCTCGATCACCAGCACGTCGGCCGGGGCGAGGCCGAACGCCTCGGTGCCGCCGCCACCGGGCCGCAACGCCTCGAACAGCCGGATCGACATCGGCCGCCCCTCGTCGACCCACCGCCGGTGCACCCGGCCCAGCCAGTCCGCGTAGGGGGTGGACCCGGGGCCGGGGCGCGGCGGGGGGTTGTCCCAGGTGGCGTGCGGCAGCAGCAGGTCCACCCGGGGAGGGCTCTCGGCCAGCAGCGCCTCGTACACCCGGTCGGGGTCGTTGCGGACGTCGACGGTGCAGAGGATGCCGGCGTAGCTGGCGCGGTGCTCCGGCCGCCGGAGCAGGGCCAGCGCCCGCCGGACGTGGTCGTGGCTGCTGCCGCCGTGGGCGAAGACCCGGTGCCGGTCGTTGGCCGCGCGGTCGCCGTCGAACGACACTCCGACCTGCACGTCCTCGTCGACGAGGAGCCGGCACAGCTCATCGTCAAGCAGCACGCCATTGGTCTGCATGCGCAGGTCGAGCCGCGTCCACGGCGTGATCGCCGCCCGCAGCTCGGCCAGCACCTCGCGCAGCCCGGCAGCGCCCAGCAGCAGCGGCTCACCCCCGTGCAGCACCACGTGTACGACCGGCAACGCGTGCTCGCGGGCGTGCTCGGCGATGCGTCGTGCGGCGGCCCGGACCGTGGCCGTCGACATCCGCACCGGCCGACCCCGCCAGGTCTGGTCGGCGTGCTGGTAGACGTAGCAGTGGTCACAGCTCAGATCGCACCGGCTGTGCACCTTCAGCACGAACTGGCTGATCGGCCGGCGCGACCCGCCCACTCCGGGTGGCCCGCTCCGGCCGGCCATCATCTAGATCGACGAGTTGAAGGCGGCGACGGGCACGCTGCCGGAGGGCAGGGTCTCGTCCACGACGACGCGCCGGCGGACCGCCTCGACCAGATCGGCGTGCTCGGCGGCGATCCGCGCCAGCGGGGTGTGCAGGCTTCGGGTGAGGTTGTCGAGGTCGGGACGGGTGGTGCGGGTGGGGGCATGGTCCACAATGAGTCTCCGAGGGCCCGGGCGCCGGAAGCGCGAGCGGCGATAATTGCGCGAAAGGCTCTGGTCCGTGACCAGGATAGACAAATATCGACCGAGTGTCACCGTCGGTACAACCACCGGCACCCCGGGTGTTGGTCCGGGGCGCCGACAGAGGAGGAAACCCACATGTGCCGGAGCATCAAGACGTTGCGTGAGCCGTTCACCCCGCAGGTGACCGACGCGGACGTCGAGGCGGCGGCGTTGCAGTACGTCCGGAAGATCTCTGGCTTCCGGGCGCCCGCCGCACACAACGCCGCCGCGTTCGACGCCGCGGTGGCCGCCGTGACCGCGGCGACGCGCGACCTGCTCGACCAACTGGTGGTACGGGGTGCCGGATCGGGCACCACGGACCGGCAGGCCGCCGTCACCGGCTGATCGCGGGCACGGACCGACCGGCCGCCGTCGCGCCCGCGTCGAGGGCTCGCGGGAGCGGACCGACTCGCGCTTGCGGCTTCCGGCCGGGCCTGCCCCCTTGGCGGGTCAGGCCGCGGCGAGCGCCGGGACGACAGTGTCCGGCGCCCAGCGTGACCGGTGGCACTGCGACCAGCCCCGACAGCCCGGGTCACCGAGCGAGCAGAGCCGGTGCCTGCTGAGCACCTCGCCGTCGTCGGTGTCCCGCACGTCGAAGTGCACCGGACGGACCGTGCCGTCCGGCGCGACGAGCAGATGCCGACCCGCGTCGAGCGTGTCGTCCCGCAACAGGCAGTTGCGGCCCAGCAGTCGAGCGAGCGCGGCGATGCTGGCGTGCTCGGAGAGCCGCTCGGGCACCCCGTAGCAATCCACGACAGTCGCGAACTCACCTGGCGCCTGCCAGACGTCACACACCACCGCGTACGCCGGCAGCCGGGCCGGGTCGGCCACCGCCAACGGCATCACCACCCGGCCAAGCGCCTCGGCCAGCGCCGGGTAGACCTCCACGGGTCGAGCCCCGTCGATTCTCCAGTTCCACAGCTCGGTCATTCCGCCTCCTCGCTGCGTTCGTCCCACCGGCCTCCGGATCGGGCCTTACCCACGATGGTGGGGGGCATTTGACCCCAGCCGGGGGCAAGTTACCGGTCTGTGACCATTCCGGGCAAAATTTCCCTGAGCCACATTGCTCGGAGTAGCGGGAAGGTGACAGTTTATCGGCTATGGTGCGCCAACCGCACCACCGCCGCCGCGTGTCCGACGAGCGTCCCTCGCGTGTCCGGCGAACGGTGACCGCCGCGTCTCCGGCGTCGACCTGCGGAAAGTCAGCGCAGGACGACGAGGTGCTCGCCGCGCGGCAGCAACTCACCCACCACCGGCGCGCCGGGAATCTCACCGGCGACCAGCAGGCCGCCGGAGGTCTGCGCGTCGGCCAGCAACAACCGCTCGTCCTCGCCCACGGCGCCGAAATCCGTCCACGGGGTCACCCACTCCAGGTTGCGCCGGCTGCCGCCGCTGACGTACCCGTCGCGCAGCGCCTCCCGCGCACCGGACAGGTACGGCACACGGGCCGTGTCGATGGCCACCGTGAGCCGGCTGGCCCGGGCCAGCTTCGAGGCGTGCCCGAGCAACCCGAACCCGGTCACGTCGGTGCCACAGCGGATGCCGGCGGCGACCGCGGCGCGGGCCGCGTCCCGGTTGAGCGCGCTCATCGAGGCCACCGCCTCCGGAAAGCTCTCGCCGGTGGTCTTGTGTCGGGTGTTGAGCACACCCACCCCGAGCGGCTTCGTCAACGACAGCGGCACGCCGGCCCGCCCGGCGTCGAGGGTGATCAACTCCTCCGGGCGGACCGTGCCGGTGACCGCGAGACCGTACTTCGGGCCGTCGTCGTCCACGCTGTGCCCGCCGGCCAGGTGACAGCCGGCCTCCCGAGCCACGTCCTGGCCGCCGCGCAGCACCTCGCCGGCCAACTCCATCGGCAGCACGTCGCGCGGCCAGCAGAGCAGGTTGAGCGCGAGCAACGGGGTGCCGCCCATCGCGTACACGTCGGAGAGCGCGTTGGCCGCGGCGATCCGACCCCAGTCGTACGCGTCGTCGACCACCGGCGTGAAGAAGTCGGCGGTGCTGACCAGGCCGGTCCGCTGATCGAGGCGCACCACCGCCGCGTCGTCGCCGTGGTCCAACCCGACGAGCAACTCGGCGGTCCCGGTGGCCGGGCCGAGACCGGACACCATGATCTCCAGCTCGCCCGGCGGGATCTTGCAGGCGCAGCCACCACCACGGGCGTACTTGGTCAGCCGTACCGGTTCGGTCATGCCCCCATGATCTCGACAGCGGGCCACGATCGCCACAGTTGTGGTCCGCGGAATGAACGGAATCGGACGTCCGACGACGATCGTGACCGGTGTTATCGCTCCGTGACCCGCTGAGTTGCATTCCGCCACATCAGGCCGCCTACAGTGGCCGCACCGGGGGTCAACCGACCCCGATCCGGGAGACGACAGGGGACGGTGGACGACGTGACGACGGGCGAACCGCTCATCGTGCTGGACGCGGTCAACAAGTGGTTCGGGCCGCTGCACGTGCTGGACGACGTCTCGCTGTCGGTGGGTCGGGGTGAGGTGGTCGTGGTGATCGGCCCGTCCGGCTCCGGCAAGTCGACGCTGTGCCGCGCCATCAACCGACTGGAGCCGATCAACTCCGGCACCATCACCTTCGACGGCCAGCCGCTGCCGGCCGAGGGCAAGCCCCTCGCCAAGCTGCGCAGCGAGGTGGGGATGGTCTTCCAGTCCTTCAACCTCTTCGCGCACAAGACCATCCTGGAGAACGTCACCCTCGGCCCGATCAAGGTCCGCAAGGAGAAGCCGGCCGTCGCCCGCGAGCGCGGCCTGGCCCTGCTCGACCGGGTCGGCATCGGCAACCAGGCGGACAAGTTCCCGGCCCAGCTCTCCGGCGGGCAGCAGCAGCGCGTGGCGATCGCCCGAGCGCTGGCCATGCAGCCCAAGGCGATGCTCTTCGACGAGCCCACCAGCGCTCTGGACCCGGAGATGGTCGGCGAGGTGCTGGACGTGATGACCTCGCTGGCCCGCGACGGCATGACCATGGTCGTGGTCACCCACGAGATGGGCTTCGCCCGGCACGCGGCCAACCGGGTCATCTTCATGGCCGACGGCAAGCTCGTCGAGGACGCCTCCCCGGCGGAGTTCTTCGAGAACCCGCGCAGCGAGCGGGCCAAGGACTTCCTCTCCAAGATCCTCACGCACTAGGCGTCCGTAGTGGAGCGCGCCGCACCTCGGCGGGCTCCGTCGAAGAAGGAGAAGAGTATGCGTATCAAGCGCATTGCGGCAGTCGCCGCGGTCGCGGCCCTGGCCGTCACCATGACCGCCTGTGGCGGGGACGACGGCGGCAGCACCGGCAGCTCGGGCGCCAAGGGCATCGTCGGCAAGGCGGAGAAGCAGAAGAAGCTCGTCATCGGCGTCAAGGCCGACCAGCCCGGCCTGGGTCTGCAGACCGGCAGCCAGTACGAGGGCTTCGACATCGAGATCGGCAAGATCATCGCCAAGGGTCTCGGCGTCGACGCGAACAACATCGAGTGGAAGACGACGGTCTCCAACAACCGGGAGCCCTTCATCCAGCAGGGCACCGTCGACCTGGTGGTGGCCACCTACACCATCAACGACGAGCGCAAGCAGAAGGTCAACTTCGCTGGCCCGTACTTCATCGCCGGCCAGGACCTGCTCGTCAAGGCCGACTCGACGATCACCGGCCCCGAGGGCCTGGAGGGCAAGAAGGTCTGCTCGGCCTCGGGCTCCACGCCCGCCAAGCGGATCCAGTCGGACTACCCGAAGGCCAAGCTCCAGCAGTTCGACGCGTACTCGAAGTGCCTGCCGCTGCTGGAGAAGGGCCAGGTCGACGCCGTCACCACGGATGACATCATCCTCGCCGGTTACGCCGCCCAGTCGCAGTACGCCGGCAAGTTCAAGGTGGTCGGCAAGACCTTCTCCAGCGAGCCCTACGGCATCGGCCTGAAGAAGGACGACAAGGACGGCTGCGAGAAGGTCAACGAGATCCTCAAGGCCGCCGCCTCGGACGGCACCTACAAGGCCGCCTGGGACACCAGCCTGGGCAAGAGCGGCAAGGCCGCACCCGAGCTGGACACCACCAAGCTGACCAACTGCGGCAGCGTCTGACCGGTCCCGAGGGCCGACATCCGATCACGGGTGTCGGCCCTCGGCCCGTGACGACGCCGACGACCTGCCCCTGGGAGCCGACGCATGGACGTATTCGCTGATCCGACGAACTTCGACGCCTACCTGTCGGGCTTTGTCTGGATCCTCAAGCTGACCGGCGCGTCGGCGTTGTTCGCGCTGGCGCTCGGCCTGGTGCTCGCCGCCATGCGGGTCTCGCCGGTCCCCGTGCTGCGCGGCTTCGGGACGGCCTGGGTCAACATCTTCCGCAACACACCGCTGACCCTGGTGGTCTTCTTCTGCTACTTCGGGCTCTACTCCAGCCTCGGTCTGAGCTTCTCCGACGACCTGGACCTGAACAACTACTGGCTCGGGGTCGTCGGCCTGTCGGTGTACACGGCCTCCTTCGTCTGCGAGGCGCTGCGCTCCGGCGTCAACACGGTGCCCACCGGGCAGGCCGAGGCGGCCCGCGCGATCGGTCTCACCTTCGTGCAGACCCTGCGGATCGTGGTGCTGCCCCAGGCCACGCGCTCCGTGATCGCACCGCTGGGCAGCATCCTGATCGCGCTCTGCAAGAACGCCACGATCGTCGGCACGATCGGGTTGATGGAGTCCTCAAACGTGATGAAGCAGCTGATCAATGACAACGGCAACGCGGTCATCATGATCTTCCTGGTCTTCGCCGGCACCTTCGCCGCGTTCCTGATCCCCACCGGCTACGCCTTCGGCTGGCTGGCCAACCGACTGGCGGTGAAGCGCTGATGAGCACCGACTCCGTCCTCTACGACCACCCGGGGCCTCGGGCACGCATCCGCAACGCGGCACTGACCGTCGTCTTCGGGGTCGCCCTGGCCGGGCTGCTCTGGTGGATCTACGCGAAGTTCGACGAGGCGGGCCAGTGGGACGGGCAGCTCTGGAAGCCCTTCACCGAGGCCGCGACGTGGACCCAGTTCATCGGGCCCGGCCTGCTCGCCACACTCTGGGCGGCCGCGGTCGGCATGGTGCTCTCGTTGGCGTTCGGCATCATCTTCGCGGTCGGCCGGCTCTCCGAGCGTCGCTGGATCAGCATTCCGTCCGGCGCGGTGGTCGAGTTCTTCCGCGCCGTACCGCTGCTCCTCATGATCTTCTTCATCTTCTACGGCGTGCCGTTCGTGATCGACGGGCCGGTGACCGCCTTCTGGGCCGTCGTGATCGGGCTGACGTTGTACAACGGCTCGGTCCTCGCGGAGGCGTTCCGGGCCGGGATCCGCTCGCTGCCCGGTGGCCAGTCCGAGGCCGCGTACGCGATCGGCCTGCGCAAGAGCCAGGTCATGCAGCTGATCCTCGTGCCGCAGGCCGCCCGGGCGATGCTGCCGGTCATCGTCAGCCAACTCGTGGTGTTGCTCAAGGACACCGCGCTCGGCTACATCGTCGCCTACCCGGAGCTGCTGCAACGCGGGGTCAACGACCTCGCCGCGAACAAGGGCAACATCGTCGCCGCGGCCATCGTGGTGGCCGCGATCTACATCGTGATCAACTCGCTGCTCACCGCGCTCGCCAACTGGTTGGACCGGCGTAGCCGTCAGCGTGGGTTCCGTGCCCAGCGACGGACCGCCGCCGGCGCCACTCCGGTGGGCGGCCACACCGTCAGCGAACCGCAGGGCTGACCGGGGACGTGCTTCCCGCCGGGCCGCCCGGTGCTTTCCTGATATCGGGGTGTCCCCTCCTTGGGGACACCCCGATATTGCTGAACTCGCGGTGAGCGGGCCGGTCAGCGGGCGATCTCGGTGACCCGCGACTCGCGGACCACGGTGACCCGGATCTGACCCGGGTAGGTCAGCTCCTCCTCGATCTGCTTGGCCACGTCCCGGGCCAGCACGGCAGCGCCGATGTCGTCCACGTCGTCCGGCTTGACCATCACCCGGATCTCCCGGCCGGCCTGCATAGCGAAGACCTTGTCCACGCCGAGCTTGCCGGCCGCGATCTCCTCGATCCGTTCCAGGCGCTTGACGTACGCCTCCAGGCTCTCCCGACGCGCGCCCGGCCGACCACCGGAACAGGCGTCGGAAGCCTGGGTGAGCACGGCCTCGATGGTCTGTGGGGGCACCTCGTTGTGGTGCGCCTCGATGGCGTGCACCACGTCCTCGTGCTCGCCGTACTTGCGGGCCAGGTCCGCGCCGATGATGGCGTGGCTGCCCTCCACCTCGTGGGTGAGCGCCTTGCCGATGTCGTGCAGGAACGCCGACCGCTTGATGGTGGGCACGTCCAGCCGCAACTCGGCGGCCATGATGCCGGCGATGTGCGCGGTCTCGACCAGGTGCTTGAGCACGTTCTGCCCGTAGGAGGTGCGGTAGCGCAGGCGACCGAGCAGGGCCACCAACTCCGGGTGGATCTCGGTGATGCCCACCTCGACCAGGGCGTCCTCGGCGGCACGGAGGCAGAGCTGCTCCACCTCCTGCCGGGCCAGGTCGTAGACCTCCTCGATCCGGTGCGGGTGGATCCGCCCGTCCAGGACCAGCTTCTCCAGGGTCAACCGACCCACCTCGCGGCGGACCGGGTCGAAGCAGGAGAGCAACACCGCCTCGGGCGTGTCGTCGATGATCAGGTTGACGCCGGTCACCGACTCGAAGGCGCGGATGTTGCGCCCCTCCCGGCCGATGATCCGCCCCTTCATCTCGTCACCGGGCAGGTGCAGGACGCTGACCACACTCTCGGCGGTCTGCTCGCTGGCGACCCGCTGGATGGCGTCCACCACGATGTGTCGGGCCCGCTGCTCGGCGGTGTTACGCGCATCGGACTCGATGTCGCGCACCAGCAGCGCCGCCTCCCGCTTGGCCTGGGTCTCGATCGCCTCGACCAGCTCCATTCGTGCCGCGTCGGCGCTGAGCCCGGCGACCCGCTCCAACTCCCGGCGGCGCAGCTCCTCGGACTCGGCCAGCTCGACCTCCCGACGGGCCAACGCGGTCTCCCGGGTCGCGAGGGCCGCACGCGCCTCGGTGAGCTGCCGTTCCCGCTCGGCGAACCGCTCCACCTCCTCGGTGTGCATCCGCTCCCGCTCGTCCATCCGGGCCGCCCGACGCTCCACCTCGGCGGCCTGCTCCCGGGTGGTGGCGGCGAGCACCGCGACCTCCCGCTCACCGCTGCGCCGGGCCGTCGTCCGCAACTGCTCGGCGTCCGCCTCGGCCTGCTTGTGGGCGCGCTCCAGGACGGTGTCCGCCTCGGCGCGGGCGTCGTCGAGCACCCGCCGGGCCTCGGCACGGGCCGCCTTCGCCTCGGCCTTCGCCGCCGCCGCCTCGGTACGCGCCGCCGCGGCGGCGGACTTCGCCACGTCGATCGTGCTGTTCGCCTCGTCGGCCGCGGTCCGCAGGGCGGCCAGGGACTGCTCCTGGCGGTCCTTCTCGGCGATGAAGGCGGGATCCTCCGGGGCCGGTGCCGCGCCCACCCGGCGCAGCGTCCGGATGCCGACCAGCACGGCTCCGATCACCACCACGGCGAGGACGAGGACGGCCGCGAGAAGCACGACGTCGAAGGCGTTCATGCCGGGACCCCGTCGGGTCTACCGATGAACCTGTGCCGCCGCCCCGCCATGGCCGCCTCCCCTAACGTCGAGACCGCAGCGACCGTGCCGGGGGCACACTCCTGCGGCTGTGGACGCCCGACCGGAGCGGCTGGCCGTGGGTAGCTCTCTCCGCCGGCGGTGCCCGTGGGCAACGTCGGCGACCGGGTGCAGTTGTCGCGGCGTCCCGGACCGGCCTGTCCGGAGTTGCCGCCAAAGGCCGCGGAGTCGGCCAAAGTGATGCTGTCTTGTTACGCGATCTATGTTGTGCGCTTAGCCTGCGATGGTCGGGCAATGTGAGCCTGTATGGCGAGGCTAGGTCGCCGGGGGTGCTCTGGTCAAGGACTCATGATCAAACCCCCCGAACGGAGAGAAGTTGCATCGTCACCCAAAGGTGATGTCGTGTCGGACACGACGGGACAAACACGGCGAGGCACCCACCCCTAATCCGGATGTCGTGCCTGTTCAGCGACGGCGGCGCCCCTCGGCGAGCCCACTGTGTGACGACAACGACCCCACCTCCGCGCCCGGCACCCCGCCAGGCTCACCCCGACCAAGATCACACCCGTCCCGCCAAGATCGCGGCTCGCCCGCCAGGATCGCGCCGCCCGCCCCGCCCAGCGCCGTGCGCTCAGTGGGCGCCGGCCGCCAGCGCGGCGGTGACCAGTGCGGCATTGTGCGGCGCCGGTGTGCCGTCGGGCAGTAGGAGTGTGTCCTCCAGGCCGATCCGGGTGTGCAGACCGCGGCTGACCGCATCGGCCAGCACCGCCCAGGTGGCCGGCCCTTCGGCATGCAGAAGCACCGGTGGGATTCCCCGCGACGGCAGGGCGTCGAGGATCCGCGCCGCGTCGGCCAACGCGACCGGCACCGCCTCGGCCATGCACTCGACGAGGATCCGGCCGGCCGGCACCCGCCACCCCCGATACGCCTCGACGGCGTCGAGCGTCCAGAGCCCCACCTCGACGAGCACACCCCGCCCGTGCAGGGCTGCGGCGACGGCCTCGGCACCCGCCTCGTGCGCGTTGACCGAGGCGAAGTCGGGCAGCACCGACCAGGCCCGGACGGCGGCCACCCGGTCGGCCGGGGCCGGCGCGATCCAGGCGCCGGTGCTCACCCCCACCGGCAGCCCCGGGCGGGTGGCGCGGATCGCGGTGAGCGCGTCGGCGATCACCTCTGGGCGCAGCGACTCGGCACCCGACGCGTCCCGGGGATGGACGTGCACGGCCGCGACGCCGAGCGCCGCGCAACGGGCCGCGTCGACGGCCAGCTCCGTGGGCGTGACCGGCACCGCCGGGTGGGCGTCCCGGCCGCGTCCACCGTTCAGACACGCCTTCAGCATCGGACCACCCACCGCACCCAGCGCGATTCTCAGTCGATCGGGCGGTTGTCGCGGTCCAACTCGCCCTCGGCGTCGGCGAGCGCGTCGGCGTCGATCTGCTCGGCGAACTCGGCCGCCTCGGCGCTCTGCGCCGCGAGGGCGTCCTTCACCGCCCGGATCGCCACGCCGGGCGGGTAGCCCTTGCGGGCCAGCATGCCCACCAGCCGGCGGAACACCGCGTCGGGCTCACCCCGGGCGGTGCGCAGCTTGCGGTCCACCAGGGCACGGGCGGTGTCGGCCTCGGTCTCCTCGTCCAGCTCGCCGAGCGCCTCGGTGGCCACCTCGCCGTCCACGCCCTTGCGGCGTAGCTCGTTGGCGAGCGCCCGGCGGGCCAGACCACGCCCGGAGTGCCGGCTGGACACCCAGGCGCGGGCGAACGCGGCGTCGTCGATGATGCCGACCTCGTCGTACCGGTCGAGCACCTCGGCCGAGACCTCCTCGGAGATGCCCCGCTTGGCCAGCGCACCGGCCAGCTCGGCCCGGGTGCGGGGCCGGACCGCGAGCTGCCGCAGGCAGATCTCGCGGGCCACCTCCGACTCGTCACGAGGGGGAGGCTCCACCGCGTCGGTCTCCGCGGAACGCCCACGGCGGCCTTGGCGGGGGCGGGGTGGATCAGGGGCGTCGCCCGTACGAGGTGGACTGGCATCCCAGCCCCGCCCCGTACGGGCGCGTCGTCCTGCCATGGGTCAGCGACCGGTCAGAAGTCGACAGGCGGCAGCTCGGGGCCACCGGCGGCGTCACCCGCGCCGACACCGACGCCGAGCTTCTCCAGGATCTTCTTCTCGATCTCGGCGGCCACGTCCGGGTTTTCCTTCAGGAACTCCCGGGCCTTCTCCTTGCCCTGGCCGAGCTGGTCGCCGTCGTACGTGTACCACGCTCCGGACTTGCGGATGATCGCCTGCTCCACGCCGACGTCGATCAGCGAGCCCTCACGCGAGATGCCCTTGCCGTACATGATGTCGAACTCGGCCTGCTTGAACGGCGCGGCGACCTTGTTCTTCACGACCTTGACCCGGGTGCGGTTACCGACCACGTCGGTGCCGTCCTTGAGGCTCTCGATGCGTCGCACGTCGAGCCGGACCGAGGCGTAGAACTTCAGCGCCCGACCACCGGTCGTGGTCTCCGGGCTGCCGAACATGACGCCGATCTTTTCCCGCAGCTGGTTGATGAAGATGGCCGTGGTGCCGGTGTTGCTGAGCACACCGGTGATCTTTCGTAGTGCCTGGCTCATCAGCCGGGCCTGGAGACCCACGTGGCTGTCGCCCATCTCGCCCTCGATCTCGGCACGCGGCACGAGGGCCGCCACCGAGTCGATCACGATGATGTCCAGGGCACCGGAGCGGATCAGCATGTCCGCGATCTCCAGTGCCTGCTCGCCGGTGTCCGGCTGCGAGACCAACATCGCGTCGGTGTCGACGCCGAGGGCCTTCGCGTACTCCGGGTCGAGCGCGTGCTCGGCGTCGATGAAGGCGGCGATGCCGCCGTTGCGCTGGGCGTTGGCCACCGCGTGCAGTGCCACCGTGGTCTTACCGCTGGACTCGGGGCCGTAGATCTCGACCACCCGGCCGCGCGGCAGACCGCCGATGCCCAGCGCCACGTCGAGCGCGATGGAGCCGGTCGGAATGATCGCGGTCTGGACGACCGGCCGGTCACCCAGCCGCATCACCGAGCCCTTGCCGAATTGCTTGTCAATCTGAGCGAGAGCAAGGTCGAGTGCCTTCTCCCGGTCAGGCCCTGCTGCCATGGTTGCCACCCCTGCCTTCGCCGGCGTCTTTGCTGAGCTTCGCGTCACGCGGACACGCTAGGCGCTGGGTCCGACAGAAAACCAGCCGACGGGCCGCGAGCTGTGGACGAGCACCCCGCTGTGGACAATAGCCGAACAGGTGTACGACTCGACAAGCGACACGCGGAAGCGACGAAAAGGCTGCTCAGCGTAGTCGGGCGGGCACGCGGTCGGGGTACGCGGCACAAACCGCCCGCCACACCACGTGCGTCTGCTCCCCCGACGCCAGGGCCTGCTCGATGGTCCGTCCGCCGAGCTGCGACAGCACCTGGTCGCGGGCGATGCTGGCCGCATAGCCGGGCCCGAACGCCTCGTCAAGGCGCGTCCAGAAGTCGGTCAGCCGCACAGTGATCAGCCCTCCTCGTCCGGTGCCCTGGTCGGCACCGGGCGCAACGCTAGCGCCACCAGGGGCACCGCCGCGACCGCCGCGAGCAGGGTGAGCACGGGATAACCGGCGAACTGCATGACAAACCCGCTCACCACGGCGGCAGCAGCCCCGGCCAACCCCATGATCAGATCGGACAGCCCCTGCACGCTCGGCCGCACGTCGGCCGGCACCGACTCGGACAGCAACGTCGAACCGGCCACCATCGTCCCCGACCAGCCCAGCCCGAGCAGGACCAGACCCACCGAGAGCCGTGGCGTGTGGTGCCCCGCGGTGCCGGCGACCGCGCAGGCGGCCAGCAACAGCCCGACCCCGCCGAGGATCACCGCCCGCCGGCCGAGCCGGTCGGTGAGCCAGCCGACCACCGGGGAGAACGCGTACATGCCGGCGATGTGCAGGCTCAACACGATGCCGACCAGGCGCAGCACGTCGGCATCGGCGTGCGACTCACCGAGCCGGACCGGGGTCATCGCCATCACCGCCACCATCACCAGGTGACCCACCGCCACGGCGGCGATGCCGAGTCGGGCGGCGGGCTGTCCGCGTACCACCGACCAGGCCGCCCGCATCCCGGCGCCGCGCGGCGCGCGCACCGTGACCGGCACGGTGGTCGGCGGCGCGGCGCGGGTCGGCGGCGTGGCGGCCGCCGCGAGGCGCCGCGCGGTGAGCAGCGGGTCGGGCCGGAGCAACCCGAGGAGTACGGCGGCAGCCAGCACGAACGCGACAGCACTGAACGCGAACGGCCCGGCCAGCGGGGGCAACCCCCAGCCGGTGGTGACCCGGTCGGCCAGCGCGGCGAAGTTCGGGGCGGCCACCGCGCCGATGGTGGTCGCCCAGACGATCAGGGAGAGCTGCCGTCCTCGTCGGGCCGGCTCGGCGAGATCCACCGCCGTGTAGCGGGCCTGCAGGTTCGCGGCGGTGCCCCCGCCGAAGAGCAGCATGCCGAGGAAGAGCAGTGGCACCCAGCGGGTGGCCGCGGCCAGCACCACGAGTACGCCACCGACGGCACCCACCGCGTACGCCACCACCAGACCCGGTCGCCGCCCGTGCCGCGCCATGATCCGGGTGACCGGGACGGCGAGCAGCGCCGCACCGACCACGCCGGCGCTCTGCGCCACGCCGGCCACCGCCGTGCCGGCGATCCGCGTGGCGAGCAGCGCACCCACGGCGATGCCAATGGTCACGCCGACACCACCGATGATCTGGGTGGCGAAGAGCAGGCGCAGGGTACGACGCTGGATCGACGTGACGTCGGGGCTGGCGACGGTACGCGGCGCGGTCAGGTCGGTGGCCATCTGCGCTCCTCAGGAGGGGGTGACCCATCCTCGCGCACCGACGACGGCAAGCGGCAGTGGGTTTAGCCGACAGCCAACCCGAGCCGCTCCCACCCACCGCCCCGCGCCCGGCGGATGGGTGTCGTTCACTCGCGTGGTCCGGGTGTGGTGAGCAGGGAGGCCAGTCGGCGGATCCGGTTCAGGGTGTGCACGGCGACGGCCACGCTGCCGGCGGCGATCACGCTGATGATCACCGCGGCGCCCTCCCGGTCGCCGCCGAGGAGAGCGAGCAGGATCAGACCGAGGCACGTGCCCAGGACGACCGGCAGTCCCACCCAGGTCCCCCGCCGCTGCCCCGCCAGGTAGCCGGGCAGCTCGGCGCGCACCCGGTCGTCCGCCGGCACGGTGCCCTCGCGCAGTGCCTGGCGCAGCGCGTACCCTTCCGGATCGCGCCGTGCCCCCGCCTCGCCCACGATCCGCTGGCTCAGGTAGATCGAGGGGACCGCCCAGACGACGCCCAGCGCGGCGTCCAGCACGGCCTCGACCAGCGACTCCTCCCGGTCGAACAGCCAGCCCACCGGCAACCCGATCAGCAGCGTCATCGGCACCCAGTAGACGGCCATGAGCTGCAGCCCGGGCGCCCGCCCGAGGAAGCTTCTCCATCTCTGACTGACACCGGCACGAACCGTCGCGCTGTCGACATCCATCGACCTGTGCTACCCGCCCACGGCAGCCGCGCAACCCCCGCGCACCGTCGACCGTGGACGGTTTAGGTCAGCCGGCCATCACCCGCTGGTGCAGCGCGGAGATCGCCGACCGGGCTGCCACGAACGCGCCGTGTTGCCAGGCCACCTCGTGGCTCAGCCAGTCCCCGGCGAAGTAGACCCGCCCGGCCGGCTGGAGGAGCAGGTTGTATCCGGGTGTGCCGTACCGGGGCGACGTCCAGGCGCCCTCGATGAAGCGGGTCCGGTCCCAGGCGTGGGAGTACGAGGTGACCAGCTCACTGCGGTACTTGTCACCGTGGATCTTCACACCCTGGCTGATCGCGCGCTCGCTGCGCTGCTCCGGCGCGAGCCCGCTGTACGCCCTGGCGTTCGCCCCGGTGTTGTAGTAGCCGACGACCAGGCCGCGCTTGCCGTGGAAGCCGTACGACGGGTACCAGATGTGTGACAGGTCCAGGTCGGTCTCGGTGATGCCGCCGTAGATCCGCTGGTCGGTCTCCCACCAGCGGCTGCGGTATTCCAGGCCGATCTTGCCGGCGGCGGTGACCGGGAAGTCGGCCAGGGCGGCGGTCACCGCTGCGCCGAGATTGTGCGGCACCCGGGCCATCAGGTGCGGCGGCAGCGCCGCCACGCAGTAGTCGGCGGTGATCTGCGACTGCCGGCCACCCTGGCGGTACGTCACCTCGACCCGGCTGCCCCGGTCGGTCACCCCGGTCACCTCGGCGTTGAGGCGTACCCGTCTCGTGCCCACGGCCTTGGCCAGTGCGCGCGGGATCTGGTCCATCCCGCCGACCGGCTGGAACATCAGCATGGCCTGGTCGTAGCCGAACTCGAACGAGAAGTACCGGCCCACGTTGCTGGCGAAGACGTCGGAGAGCGGCGGCGGCGCGCCGAGCAGGCTGCCCACGTCGTTGCCGGCACCGGGATACCCGGAGAAGCCGCGACGGTTGCTGCCGGTGTAGGCCCAGTCGCTGGCCCGCCCGCCGATCGCGCCGAAGCTCTGCAGGAACGACAGCAGCCGATCGCGGTCCTCGGTGGTGAGCCGGCCGTCGAGCGCACCCTGGTCGGTGGCCTTGGCGAGCAGTTCCGAGACGTAGCCGTACACGTCGGCCTTGGCGGTGCGGTACCGGACCGGCTCGGTCATCCCGGCGGACTCGTTGTAGATCCAGGCGTCGGCGTTCTGGTTGGTGAAGACCTCGATGGGTACGCCGAGCTCCCGGCAGTAGTCCATGGTGACCATCCACTGCGCGATCCGACCCGGCCCGGCGTTGAAGTAGACCCCGTCGGAGAAGCCCGCCCGTTGGGTGCGGCCGTCGAGGTCGGTCTCGACGTCGCCACCCCGGATGGTCAGGTTGCGCCCACCGACGCGGTGCCGCGCCTCCAGGACCGTGCAGTCATAGCCCGCCTTGCCCAGCTCGTACGCGGTGGTGAGCCCCGCGATGCCGCCGCCGAGAACGACCACGCTGGCACCGGACCGCCCGGTCAGGGTGAAATCCGATCGCTGCGGCGCTCGGAAGGCGGGGGTTACCGATCCGGCCGCGCTGGGAGCGAGTCCCATGGCGCCCATCGTGGCGAGCATCGCACCGGCACCGCCGCTGACTCCGACCGCGCGCAGGAACCCACGCCGGCTGACCATCGACTGCGTCTCGTCGCTCATAACGGCCTCCCCTACAAGATCGACTCGTGTGAGTCTGTAGAGGACCTGTTACGCCGATCGCGCATTGACGTTTCTGGCGGGTATCGCCTCGCCACCCGACCGTACCGGCGATTCTCGACGGCGACCCGGCCGGGCCTCGGCGCGGGCCCCCGGCACGGCGGGGGCTGTCGGTTACCTACCCGGCGAGGGCACGGCTGGCGACGGCGAGGTCGGTGACCAGCCCTTCGTACGCCTTGTCCTGATCGTCGGCGCGCAGCACCGCGGACGGGTGGATGGTGGCCAGCAACCGGGTCTGCGGCACGTCCGCCCGCTTCCCGGAGTCGTCCACCGGCACCCGCCGGAAGTCCTCCGGGTGCTGTGCCGACTCGGGCCAGGGCAGCAGCTCGCCCCGCTGCCGGGTGACCCGGAAGGACGGGCCGAGCAGCGCCTTGGCGGCGGTGGCGCCGAGCACCACCACGATCTCCGGACGCAGCCGGGCGAACTCGGCGACCAGCCACGGCCGGCAGGCGGTGACGTGCACCTGGTCCGGGGTCTGGTGGATCCGCCGCTTGCCGCGCAGGAGGAAATGGAAATGCTTTACAGCGTTTTTTCGGGGATGTTCAGGCTCCGACGCAGGTCACAGGGTAGGCGCTTGGCTAGTGAGGGTAGGCTACGCGGCATGTCCGCCTGGAAGTGTGCTACCTGCGGTCAGGACGCAGACCTACCGCCCATCATCCTCACCGTGGGGCCTGAAACCCGGGCCCTCACCCTCTGCACTGTGCACGGCGCTCCCCTCATGGAGCTGTTTGCCCTCGGGCTCGCTGGCCCCCCAACGGACACCCCGGAGAAGCCGGCCCCCAAGGGGCACGCTGTGATCCCCATCGACTGATCCCACGACGAAACAGGGCCCCTACCCGGAGGTAGGGGCCCTGCTCTGTAGGTGGGGGGTGTGCGGCTGGTTACCAGCCGATCGGCTTGCGGGTGGAGGCGTCCACGGCAGCCACCAGGTCACGGGAAGCCCTAGCTAGCTCTCCGTCTGCGTACTCAGCTTCCGCATCAACGTCCGCGTGTTGCACCTCGGGACGTTCGGCTGCCAGCACTCGCAGGGCAGCCCGTAGAACGCGCTCCCGTGCCTCAGTTTGACCTACCATAACCCGTCCTCTCCAACGTTCTTCCCGTTGACCTCCCGATCAATGGGCATCATCAATCCCCGGAAGTCCGGGCCGATCTTCACAAGCACCGGGTCAAGCGGGCTGTCACCAAACAGCAAATCCGCCATCCGCCCACTCTTGTCCGTCTTCACCTTGGAAAACCGGGACCAGAGGGCCGGGTCAAGGCACACAACCCCCGGGATCACCTCGTCTCGCTTTTCGGCAATCTCCATCTCACCGGCTAGGTGCTGATAGAGCGGAAATTGCTCCGGGGCGAACGTCAGGGCCACCCGCAGCGTGTCTCCGCCCATGGGCTCAACCTGAATGGTCACGTCGGTTACAGACACGTCGCAGGGGCCTTTGCCGGCCATCCTGATAGTGCGCTCGATACCGGCGGCACCCTCAGCGACCTTCGTATCAGCCTTGCCCCGCTGGATCAGGAATTCCCCGCCCTCGGGAGGGCCCGTGTAGCCGCTGAGGGGAACCGTGGAGGCTCCCACGGCGTAACTGTCGGTCCCGACGATCTCCACGGTCTGAGCTTCCGCGTTTACACGCATCCAGACGTTGAGCATCCGAGAGTTGGCCGGAATGAACGCCAGGGCGTTCGATAGGGCCCTAGCGAGTAATTCGCTGTCAGCGGAGAAGGAAATCACGCCAGGAACCGCCCAATGAGGGCCCCGAGGATCACGGCCAGCAGGATTACCGCCAGGGGAACAAAGATGCTCACCGGATCACGCTCCCGATGATGATTCCGAACGCCACTCCGGCAGTCCAGATGATCAGAGCGCAAACAAGGGTCGTCACCGGAAGAACCTCCCCCACCAATAAGCGGCCACAGCCGGCGGCAGTTCCGAAAGGGCGAACAGGATTACCGCTACCGCGCTACTCACAATTGGGCTCCCCGTAGTTGGGGGCATCCGGGGCGGCAGTCATGATCTGCTGAATTCGGGTAGCAGCATCCCGGAGGTAGACCTCTTCAAACTCAATGGCGATCTTTTCGGCGAGCACCTTAGCGGCAATCGCGCCCTCAACGACCTTGGCGCGGTGCACGGCCTCTACGGCAGCCGGGTAGAGCCGGTGCGCCTGGAAGGGGCGCAGAACGGAAATCGGGTCCGTGGTGGTGGCCGTAGCGAACGTGTTGTTCTGCAACCTGAATCCTCGTCTCTCTCAACGATACAGACCTAACCTTGAAGGGCTGAAAAAAGGGCCCCGGCACAGGGCCCCTTTGTCGCACCTAGACGGGACTCGAACCCGCAACCAGGCCGGTTCCCCACAACCGCCGTCGTGGGTACTAGGGCCCTGCTCTGCCACTTGAGCTACTAGGCCGCATGCCCGGCCCCGGGGTGCGAATCCCGGTGCCGTACTTACAGACCAAACCTTACCAGCACCCAACACCCACCCTCAGGGGAAGATGTGACCGGGGTCACTCCTGCACATCCGGGGTTGGCAGGTGGTTATAAGTAGTGGAGGGAGGGAGCGAAGCGACCGACCGACACCAACACAACTTAAAGGGCAACCCTCCAAGGGGTTGCCCAGTAGAACAACTACCAATAATAGGGCCCCCTCAAGGGGCCCTTAGTTAGTAGTAACTACCTATTATAGGGCTGCCCAACGGGCAGCCCCTACTATTGGGGGGTAGTGCAGTGAGTAGTAATACCTGCACTGTATGCAGAACCCTAATCCCCCTTGGCGTAGGTAGTAGGTGCGCTAAGCACAGGCCAAAGCGTAACCACACAATGAGTAGTACACAGCGTGGGTATACAGCAGAGTACGTACGCAACAGGCGTACGGTATTAGCTGACAGTGATAAGTGCTGGCTATGTGGTAGGTATGGTGCTAACACAGCAGACCACGTAACACCCCTCAGCAGGGGTGGTACCAATGACCTAAGCAACCTCAGACCAGCGCACAAAGCTTGCAACTCAGGTCGAGGCAATCGCACCGCATAACATACAGGGGTTTTATACATTCTGCCTGCTCAGTTATGCAATGGGGTATGCACTCCCGGAGGGGAGGGGGGGTCAAAACTTTCTGGCCTCCCTTCCGCAGACCCACGTACTTAGGCGCGTTTGCGTGCCTGGGATTGCCTAGAGTTTGTGGGAATTGACGCTAAGTCAGCGGCATTATTCAGAGGTTCCGCATAATCATGCGGAATACTTATGCAACGGGATTGAATGGAAAGGGGGTTACCGTGGCGAGGGATCGCAAGCCCCCTGAGTTGACCATTCTGCACGGCAACCCTTCCAACAATCCAACTCCAACGAAGGCTAAGAGTCAGACCGGGCGGCCTAGGCCACCCGGTGACCTTAAGGGCGAAGCATTCGCCGAGTGGTCCCGCATTACGACCTACCTTGAAAAGGTGGGCCGTATCGAAATGGTGGACTACGCCGCGTTGGTCGTCTACTGCTCAAGTTGGCAGGCATTCAATGATGCCCGCTTGGCATTGGAGGAACACGGCACCGTTGTTACGGGCCGGGACGGTGGGCTTGTGAAGAACCCTGCCGCACAGGTCATGAAAGACTCGTCGGCAACGATGCTCAACTACGGCCAGCGGTTCGGGTTCACGCCGAAGGATCGGCAGAACCTTGGCATTGGCGCTGAGAGCACCGCAGAGGATGACCTAGAGCGGCACCTAGGGGCGCTGTAGTTCAGGCCGCAGCAAGGCTCTCGGAGCGGCACACGCCGCAGCTACGGGCAAGCTGCCCGATGTGCCCGGGACGCTGGCACTTCTCAGCACCAGGGGCCGGCGGCAACGCGGCACCCTGACGAACCGGGTACGGGTACGGGGCTCGCTGCGGGTTGGCACTTTTGCTCTTGGCACCAGAGAGAAATTCCCGCGCGGCAGCGCGGTAGTTCTTCTTCTCTTTGGTCTTCACAACTTCGGGCGACACCCTAGGGATGTCACCCCCAACGCTCCCGTTGTCACCCCCGGGGCCCTGGATGTCACCCCCCGGGGTGCTGGTGCCGGTGACAAGCCGGTAGACGCGGGTAGCGATGTTGGCGGCCTGGCGGACGACCAGCCGGCCCAACTGAACGAGCTTGGCTAGGCACCGCTGAACGGTCCGGGTGGAGACACCCGCGTACTCAGCGATCGTCGCCACGGACGGCCACGCGTCGCCCTCGTTGTTGGCGTGCGCAGCGATCGACACCAGGATCAGCCGCTCATTCGGGCGGAGATCCTTGGAGGTGGCTAGAGCAGTCTTGACGGCCTGGCTCATGGGGTGGGGCTCCCTGGCTGGGGGTGACGTTCCTTGCTGACACCCCCATCTAAGGTTAGGTCTGTATGGTTTGTCAAACCATGATCGACGCGGGGCCCCTGGTGCCCGCTGTGAGGATTGCCCTTGGGATGGGGCGGACGGGCCCGGCGCAGGGAGCGCCGGAGGGCAACAGGGGCATGCACTCCCCTCCCGTCCAAAGTCCAGGCGCGGCCCCTGATGGTCGTCGTGGGAGGGCCCCGGGCCCATGTAAACAACCGGGGCAACATAAGGGTGTAGCTCAGTCCGGCCAGAGCTGCCGCCTCCAAAGCGGCCTGTCGGTGGTTCAAATCCGCCCACCCTTGCGATGTGTGCCACGTATAAGGGCTCCCCGCGCATGCCAGCGGGGCCCCGGGGTTCATGGCCCGAGCTATGAAGGTGGCACCTGTCCGTACCGGCCGATTGCGGCCGATTGCCTGTAGCTCAATGGGCAGAGCACCCGCCTGTTAAGCGGGTGGTTGGTGGTTCGAGTCCACCCGGGCAAGCAAAAAGGGCCCCCCGGTGCGGGGGGCCCTCCATGGTTTAAACGCTGTCAGTAGGCGTCACGCTCGTAACGGGCCTTAGCGCCAACGGGGCCCGGGACGCGGGCCAGCAGTTCCGGCGACAGTTGCCCCGTCTCACGAACCTTGATCCGCTTGCCGTTGTCAAGCATCACGTTGCCGTGATCGTCGGCGTACTCCGCTCCGAGGGTGCCCGCAGCAATTCGGGCGGCCTCGTCCTGCTCAGTAGACGCGGTGGTCACGTAGTAGACCTGCAAATCGGGGTTCGCCTCCATGAACATGGCGGCAACCTCTCGGGCCTGGTGCCAGGTACCCGCGAAGTTGGCAGCCCGCTTGAAGTGGTTAGCGCGCGGCTTGCGGTAGGCAATCGTCCAGGTGACCATTTCGTTTCCCTCTGCTCGGTGTTCCTCGCTGACTTCTGCAACGTTAATTTAGTCTGTACGGCTTGTCAAACCATGGGAGGTGCAGTTGTATCCGATTGCCCCTCATGGGCCGGCAAACCCGCCTCCGGGTGAGTTTCGGTATGACGAGAAACGCGCTCAACGCGTCATCACCTTCATTGAGAACATGATTGTTCATACGAAGGGCAGGCATGCCGGAGCGCCGTTCATCCTGGCGGATTGGCAGAAAAACGAGATCATCCGTCCGCTTTACGGGACGGTTGCGCTTGACGATCAGTACGACGAGTGGGTACGGCAGTACCGAATTGCCTGGATGGAGATGGCCCGGAAGAACGGTAAGAGCGAGGTTCTTTCCGCCCTGGCGTTGTATCACCTGATTTGGGATCAGGAGGAATCCGCAGAGGTTTACTCGGTTGCGGCTGACCGGGATCAGGCGTCATTGGTGTACAACACCGCTAAGCGGATGGTTGAGCTTCAACCGAAGCTAGCGAAGGCAGTTGAGATCATCGACTCAAAAAAGCGGCTGGTCTACGCCAAGACGAATTCCTTTTATCAGGTGTTGCCCGGTGATGCTGCCGGCGCTCTTGGCACCAACCCGTCAGCCGTTCTGTTTGACGAGGTGTTGACCCAGCGGGACCGGCACCTTTGGGATTCGCTGCGGCAGGGTTTCGGCACCCGCGCTCAACCGCTTTTGCTCGCGGCCACTACAGCCGCGTACACGACAGCGGCTTTCGCCCTGGCGGAACATGAGTACGGGGAATCGCTGATTGCCGACCGCGAGAACCAGCAGCGCGACCCTTCGCGGTTCGTCTTCATTAGGGGCGTTCCTCGGGATGCGGATTGGCAAGACGAGGGTCAACCGCCCTCCCCGGAGCACCCGCAGGGTACGGGTTGGTATTTCGCCAACCCTGCTCTTGGCGACTTTCTGAACATCAACAACTTGAGAGCGGAAGCGAAAGAGGCAGCCGAAAAGCCGAGTGCTCAGAACGCTTTCCGCGTGTTCCGGCTCAACCAATGGGTTTCGCAGGCTGAACGCTGGCTTGACATGAACACTTGGGATGCCAACGGCACCACCACGTTTGCACGGGACAGCCTTAAGGGCCGGGAGTGCTTCGGTGCTCTCGACCTGGCGAGTACGCAGGACTTCACGGCGTGGCTGTTGCTGTTTAAGGGCTCCCCCGAGGATGCCAACGCATCCGGGTTCACGGTGCTACCTCATTTCTTCGTCCCCCGGCCCGCCGTACAGGCGCGTACGAACATGCGCGACCGCATGGAGGTATGGGCTAGGGACGGACACCTCACGGTCACAGAGGGCGTTACAACGGATTACAACGTGATCCTTGAGCACATCACCCGGGACGCAGAGACGTTCCGTATTCGCCTGATCGGCTATGACCCGTGGAACGCGACGCACCTCGTCAGCCTCATTGAGGATCGGGGACAGCAAACGGTGAAGGTGCCGCAGACGGCACCCCGCATGAACGATCCGTGTAAGTCGATTGAGGCGAACCTAGCGGAGCGATCCCTTTACCACGGCGGCAACCCCGTTCTTCGGTGGATGGCTGACAACGTGGAACTAGAGATCACGGGTGACGGCCTCATGAAACCGAGCAAAAAGAAGTCGGGCGAAAAGATCGACGGTATAGCCGCTTTGGCTACCGCCCTGTTTTGTGCCGCCATCCCGATTGAGGGTGAAGCGGACGTGACCTATCACGACTTTGAGAACTACGACGGAGGGGAGGGCATGAGCAGTGAAGAGACTAGCGCCTTGGCTGAATTCCTTGAAGTTTGGAATGCGGAAGACGATTAACGCCGGTTCGGCGTACGTCCGTAAGCGTCGGGCCAACTGGTTGCAGGTTATCGGCCTGGCCGTGTTTGCGGCCGGCGGTTTCGTGTTGGCGGTTTGGTTCGGGCTGTTTCTGGCTGGTGCCTTTCTGTGCGTCATCGGTTGGGCGGTTGACGAGTGAGCCTGTTTAAACGGCTTGAGAAGCGGGCCGCCCTGAACGGCCCTAAGAGCAATTGGGCTACGGAAGTTGAGCAGTCTGCCACCCCCACGGCGTCAGGCCAGGACATCAACCCTGAGCGGGCCCGGACGCTGGTTGCGGTGTGGTCGTGTCAGTCGCTTATTGCTGACGGCGTGGCAACCCTGCCGATCGACACTTACCGGAAGGTGAAAAAGAACGGCAAGCGGGAAGCCCTGGACAACCCGGGTTGGCTCGTAGAGCCGAACGCCTTTGAAACCCCGTACACGTTTTGGCACAAGGTCATGGTTTCGCTGTTGGGTGAGGACGGCAACGCCTTCATTCACCTGACCCGGGATGGTGGCAACCCTCGCGGCAGCATCATTGCCGCGTTCGTGCTTGACCCGAGTCAGGTCGTGGTGGACGAGGATTCGTCTACCCCCCTCTACGAGTATGGCGGGCAGACGTTCAACGCTACGGAAATCCTCCACATTCCGGCTTTCACTAAGCCGGGCCAGCGGCGCGGCCTGTCGGTAATCGAGCATGCGGCGGAAGCCATCGGTTTGGGCTTGGCTGCGGAGGAATTCGGCGCGCGGTTCTTTAGCCAGGGCACCACCATGTCAGGCGTAATCGAGCACCCCGGTAACCCTAAGCCGGGTGAGGTTGCAATCCTCGCCCGAATGCTTAAGAAGTCGCACACGGGTATCAAGAATTCGCATGCTGTCGGTGTGCTCACGGGCGGTGCGTCCTGGAAGAGTATTTCCATTACGCCGGAACAGGCTCAGTTCCTTGAGACTCGGCGCTTTCAGAACATCCAGATTGCGCAGCTTTACCGGGTGCCCCCTCACCTCATTGACCCCACGGTCACTAGTTCGTGGGGGTCGGGTGTTGAGGAACAGAACAAGTTTTTCGTGGATTACACGCTTGTTCCTTGGCTGACCCGACTTGAGCAAGCCATTTCCCGGCTACTGCCTAACGGGCAGTACGTCAAATTCAACGTTGACGCGCGGCTGAGGGCTAAGACGGCGGAGCGGTTCGCCGCGTACGTCCAGGCGGTCAACAACGGGATTATGTCGCTGGATGAGGTGCGGGCCCTTGAGGACTTGGAACCAATCCCCGGCGGTAAGGGCAAGGTCCACGTTCGGCCATTGAATGTCACGCCCGTTGGGGCGGAAAAGGTGAAGGCTGCCCCGGCCCCGGTTGCACAGCCGGCGGGCGAGCCTCCACCAACAGAAAAGCCGGCGGGTGATCCCCCGGCGGACGAAAAGGGGACTGGTGCCAGTGATTGAAAGGCGCGTACTCCCGTCCGAGGTTGAAACCCGCACGGCTGGTGAGGGTCGGCTAATCGTGGCCGGCTATGCCTACAAGTTTAACGCTCGCAGTCAGAACCTCGGTGGCTTCAAGGAAACGATTCTTGAAGGTGCCGGTAAGGACGCGATCGAGCGGGACGACATTAGGGCCCTTGTCAACCATGACGCGAATCTGATCCTTGGCAGGAACCGGGCGGGAACGCTGCGGATGTCTGAGGACTCAACCGGGCTTGAGTACGAAATTGATGTGGACGAGCGACAGAGCTACGCGCGGGATCTTCTGATCTCGCTTGAGCGTGGCGACGTTACCCAATCGTCCTTTGGTTTCCAGGTCATGCCCAACGGCGAGGAATGGACGCGGGACGAAGACGATTTCCCGCTGAGGTCCATTCGGTCAATGACCCTGTTTGACGTGTCCCCGGTGACTTACCCGGCGTACCTGTCCAGCGAAAGCAAGGTGGATAAGCGCGCAATTGATTATGCGGCTTCCCTTGTCGCTGAGGTTCGCCAGGCAGTCATTCTGCCGGACATTGAGGGTGACGCGCTCAGGATGCGCGCACGCCTTGCGGGTCTGCGCGGGTAAGAACCCCCGCCCGATAACCCCGGCCGTTTACACGGTCCGGGGTTTTTTGTTTGCCCAAAACCGGGGGTTCTCCCCATTCTGAGATGAGGTTTTAAGTGGATTACATCGCTGCGGCTAATGCGGCACTTGAGAAGCGGGCGCGGGCTTTCAGTGAGCTTCGCTCGGTCATGGATGACAGCCGGCTTTCGGCCGGTGAGCGTGACGAGCGTTCCGCGCGGATTAACGCTGACATTGACGCTCTGGGCAATGAGGCTGAGGGCCACGTCCGGGCGGCTGAGCGTGAGGTCGAAAACCGCGAGCTGACCGCGCGTGCGGCTAGCCTGGCGGCCGGCAACGGTGAGCGCCGGACTCAGGGCCGGGACGAGGCGGCGGAGCTTCGCGCGCTGGCTCTCGGCAAGGTGTCTGAGGTCAATTTCGACCTTCGTACCGCTCAGTCTGGTGTGGCTGCGAACGCCGGTAACACTAAGCCGGTTACTTTCGTGGCTCAGGTGCTTGAGGCTATGCGGAACCGTTCGCAGTTCTTCGGCCGGGCCCGCCTGATGACCACCTCCGGTGGTGAGGTTATGGAGTGGCCCGTTAAGAATGCGATGAACCCGGCTACTCAGCCGGTGGTCCCGACTGCTGGCGCGGGTACTTCTCTGCTGACCGCTGAGAACACCGCGTACGGCAAGGGTGACCAGTCGTGGAGCAAGACCAACATTGGTGCCTACAAGTACGGCATCATCGTTGAGGCGACGCAGGAAATCGTCTCGGACTCGGCTCTGCCGATCCTGTCGATCCTGGCGAACGACGCTGGCGAGACTGTTGCTGACGACGTTGTTAAGGATTTGCTCCTGGGCAACGGCACCAACAAGCCGGCGGGTTGGGCTTACCGGGCCACGACTTCGGGCGTGAACGCGGCCACCGTTTCGGCCATCACGTTTGAGAACCTGCTTGACCTTCAGTACAGCCTTACCGCCCCGTACCGCCGGAACGGTGTTTACCTGTTCAACGACAGCGCCGTTCCGGTTCTGTCGAAGATCAAGGATACGACCGGCAATTACCTCTGGCGTCCGTCGGTCCAGGCGGGCGAGCCGGATACCATTTGGGGCAAGCCGGTTATCACCGACCCGAACATGCCGATTGCTGGCGCTTCCGCAAAGGTTGGTCTGTTCGGTGACCCGAGTAAGTACCTGATCCGTCAGGTTAATCAGCTCAGGGTTACCCGGTCGGATGAGTACGGCTTTGACCGTGACGTTGTGGCCTTTAAGGTCAACTGGCGCGGTTCGGGTGACCTGTTCGACCTGAACAGCGTGAAGGCGATCACCGTTACCGCCTGATCCCTTTCTAGGGACGAGTCGACAGAGGGGGCCCTTTCGGGGGCCCCCTTTTCTCTACCTGAAAGGGGTTCACTGTGAAGATTCGTATTACGCGCACTGTCCCCGGCTATGTCAGCTTCACGCGGCTTGCGGCCGGCACTGAGCATGACCTAGACCAGCCAACCGCCGTGTCCCTGATCGGTGACGGGTACGCCGTGCCGCTGGATAACGCCGTTGGTCGGGCTACGCCCGCTGAGGGCCGGGAGACTGCTACAGCTCGTCGACCAGGCCGCCCCCGTAAGGACGGCTGACCGTGGGCCGCTACCTGGCGGGACGGCCCGTCACGTTGGCGCACACGTTCCTAGATGACGACACGGCCCTAACCCCGGCTGCCGTACAGGTGACCGTGACCCGGGCCGGCGCTGCCGTCCCCACGGCTGAGGGGCCGGCGGTAGCCACCGGCGACGTATACGCCTACTCCCCCGGGATGCTGGCCCCCGGCGTTTACACGGTCCGTTGGGACGGTGGGGCTACCGCCGTTGACATCACCTCGGTTGAGGTGGTGGGCGGGTTCCTGTTCACGGTGCCGGAGCTTAGGAACGCTGACCCTGACTTGTCGGCGGAGCGGTTCCCTGCCTCTGAGGTGCGGCTAGCTCGGGATGTGGTGGAGGCTGAGTTTCAGCGCATCACAGGCCGCAGCTTTACGCCCCGCATTGCCTTTCTAAGCGTCTCTGACCTTCCAGGGTGGGGCGAACTACTGCCCTTCGCTGATATCGCGTCTGTGACCACCTCAGGGGGCACCGCGGCCTCTTTGGCTATTGAGCGGGTGGGCCATTTCGCGTACATGCCTGAGTTGCCGGCGGGAACGACCGGCATTGAGGTTTCGTACGGCTTCCCGGTGGTGCCTGATGGCATTAAGCGGGTCGGGTTGCTGTATGCCCGGTGGCTACTCCATGAGGATCGGTCGGGCATCCCCGATCGGGCCACCAGCTTTCAGCCGGCGGACGGTGGAACGTACACCTTGGCAACCCCGGGCCGTAGCGGTTACGAAACGGGGCTCCCGGCGGTTGACGCGGTGCTTGAGGCTTTCCGCTTCAAGATTATTGAGTCGGTGGTGCTGCCGTGAGCACTAAGGCAGTTGCCGTCAAGGCGGCACTTAAGACGCTGTTGGCCGGTCAGCAAATCGTGGTCACGGACAAGGTGCAGGTTACTTACGGATTCCCCACACGTTCCCCGGATAAGAAGTGGGCGGTTGTGGGGGATGTCCGTTGGGAGTCTGCCGAATGGGCGACGAACCGTAGCCGCACTGAGTCTTTCGCGGTTGATGTTGTTTTCTCGGTGCAGGTAGCCGGCGGCACGTCGGAAGAGTGCGAGTCGTACGCGATTCGGCTTGCGGCTGAGTTTGAAGACGCCTTGAGGGCGGACGCCTCCATTGGTGGGCGGTGCATCACGTCGGGATTCATTCCCCGGTCTATGAAGTCGTGGCCGATTGATGGCGGCTATGAGTCGCAGTTTGAAACGGAGGTGAGGGCCAGTTGTCGGCCGTAGTCGTTTACACGGGAC
Organism: Micromonospora sp. NPDC049101; assembly: GCF_040648675.1. Taxonomy (NCBI): domain Bacteria; kingdom Bacillati; phylum Actinomycetota; class Actinomycetes; order Micromonosporales; family Micromonosporaceae; genus Micromonospora; species Micromonospora sp. NPDC049101. The sequence goes on from NZ_JBEZED010000016.1 coordinate 47,404, forward strand.
ACGCCCCCGCCGTTGCCGGTGGGGGTTTTGTTTTCCCCAACGGTGACCCCGTGATTGTTCCTGATGATGTTGCGGAAACCCTCGGGTCCGCTTTTCTTGTTCTACCGGAAGGGGACGAGGGCGAATAATGGCGTCAATTCACGATAGCTACCTCGGCGTTGCAGAGGAAATCACGTACGGCACGGCTGTTGCCCCCGCCCGGTTCCTTGAAATGGTGTCGGAAGGGCTCGCGGGCAAGTATGAGCGGATTGAGAGCCAGGGCTTCCGCGCGGGTCAGCGGGTATTGCACCGGGATCGGTTCGTGCCGAACCCGAAGGGTGCCGGCGGTGACCTCAAGCTAGAGGGCCAGGACAGTTCGCTTGGCTTGCTGTTCAAGCACGCATTCGGCGCGGTGTCTACGGGCACGGCTGCCGGCGGTTTCACCCCGCACACGTTCACCGTGGGCACCCTGGCGGGTAAGTCGCTGACTGTTCAGGTGGGCCGTGTCGACAACGCGGGCGTTGTTCACCCGTTCACCTACGAGGGCGGCAAGGTCACCTCCTGGGAGTTGAGCAACGCCGTTGACGGCGTACTTGAGTTTTCCGTTGAGCTGGATTTCGCACGGGAGAAGATCGGCGCGGGTACTGGCGCTTACGCGGTAGCAACCCCGACGTACTCCACCAGTGCGCAACTCTTCACCTTTGTTGGTGGGTCCGTGGAGATCGGCGGTACGCCGTTCGGTGTCGCTGACATTTCCATTAAGGGCGACAACAAGCTCAAGGATGACCGCTGGTCGACGGTGGGTAAGCGTGAGCCGCTTGAAGAGGGCATGCGCGAATACTCGTTTGACCTCAAGGGCGAGTTTGAAGGGCTGACCCACGCTAACCGGGTAGCGGCTGCTGTCGCCTCCGGCGCACTGGCGACGCTTTCTCTCAAGTGGGCTAGCCCGCAGGGTGGGGAGTTGACCATTACCGCCCCGGTGGCCCGATTCGATGAGGGCTCTGTCAACTTTGATGGCGCGAAGGTCATCGAACACCCGCTTAAGGGCATGATCCTCTGGGACGGCACGGCTAGCCCGCTTACCGTCCTCTACAAGTCTAAGGATGTTGCGCCGTAATGGCGGGCAGCCGAAAGGCTGTCACCCTTAACGGGGATGCTGTCGTTATTGAGGGCCTGGCGGACTTTAGCCGGGCCCTCAAGGCGGTTGATGCGGACTTACCCAAAGAGCTAGTGGGCGCGAATTACGCGCTAGCGGCTCAGTTGGTGAAACGGGCCCGTGCCCGTGCCGGCACTGAGGGCGCGTTTACACGCCACGCCGCAGAAAGCCTCCGGGCTTCCCGGTCAACTAACGCGTCCATCGTTTCGGGCGGTGGCCCGAGATACCCCACGTTTTGGGCGGCAGAGTTTGGTGCCCGTCGCCGGTCCGGCTGGTATGCGAAAGGTCGCTACCGGGATTCGGACGGCCGGCAGTTCCAACCTTGGCGCGGTAACCAGTGGGAAGCGTGGGACGGCGGTCCCGGCTATTTCCTCCACCCGACCATCCGCAGTGATGCTCGGGCCCTCATTGATGAATACATGGAGCGTATAGACGCTCTGACTTCTAAAGCATTCCCCGAATAGAGCGGAGGCGTGTAAACGCTATGGATCTTAAGTTGAACCCCGATGACCTCACCCTTGGTGACCTTGAGGATTTCGAGGCTTACACGGCCACCAGCATTGATGAGGCGTTCAAGTCGGTCCCGGTTTTCGATGACGAGGGTAACCGCGTATTCGATGAGAAAGGCCGCCCGGAGTCCACCGTAAAGGTTGCGACTAAGAGTCTCGTTTGCCTGGTGTGGCTGATGGAGCGCAAGACTCAGCCTGATTTCACTATCGCTGACGCGCGGAACGTCAAGATTACTTCTCTGGTCATTGGCGACTCCGGTTCGGAGGCGGACCAGGGAAACGGCTAAAGCGGCTTAGGGATCGGGCCGCTTTCTGCCACTTCTACCGAATGACGCCAGGGGATGCCCGGCAATTGACCCTGCTTGAGTATCGGGCTTTCTCGGAGTACATGACGGATTATTTGGAGAAGTCGAATGAGTGAAACCAGGCAACTTAAGGTTGTCATTGCCGGTGACGCTAAGAGCGCACGTCAGGCGTTGAAGGTTCTAGGCACCGGACTAGACCAGGCCGACAAGGATGCCCAAAAGGCCGGCAAGGGTGTTGAGGGGTTCAACAACAAGGTTGCTGCGGCGGCGGAGCATGCCAACTTCGCTCTTATGGGCCTGGCGGCGGCTGCCGCTGGTCTAGGTGTGGCGTTCGCTAAGGCTCTGGAATTCGACGGAGCGCAAGCGAAGTTTGCCGCACAGATGGGCCCCGAGAACGCGGGGAAGCTCGGCAAGGTTGCGGGGAAGCTCTATTCCGGTGGTTTCGGTGAGTCGATGACCGACAACATGGAGGCAATCCGTAAGGTCACTAGCTCCGGTCTGATCAACGCTGACGCTAACGCGGCGGACATTGAGCGGGTCACGGGGAAGGCTCAGAACCTTTCTAAGGTGTTCGGCCAGGACGTGACGCAGACTGCCCGCGCTGCCGGCCAGATGGTTAAGACGGGGCTTGCTAAGAACGCTGACGAGGCGTTCGACATGCTGACCCGGGGCTTTCAGGTGACCGGCGATCATGCTGATGATCTGCTCGACACGATGAACGAATACGGGACTCAGTTCCGTAAGGTTGGCCTCAACGGTCAGCAGGCTATGGGCCTCATTCAGCAGGGCTTGAAGGCCGGCGCACGGGACACCGACATTGTTGCGGACGCTATCAAGGAATTCAGCATTCGCGCCGTGGACGGCTCTAAGCTGTCCGCGCAGGGCTTTAAGGCGTTGGGCATGGACGCCTCAACGGCTATGAAATCTATGGCCCGAGGTGGCGACTACGCTAACGAAACGCTAGACATCACCCTTGACCGACTCCGCAACATCAAAGACCCTGCTAAGCGGGCACAGACCGCCGTAGCCCTGTTCGGTACACAGGCGGAAGACCTCGGAGATGCCCTGTACGCGCTTGACGTGAGTAAGGCTGCCGGGGAAATCGGGAAGGTCGGCGGGGCTGCCGACGCCATGGGTAAGACCATGAAGCAATCCGCTAGTGCGCAGCTTGAGCAGTTCAAGCGCAAGGTTGAGACTGCGATCATTGGTCGGCTCGCCGAAGCAATCCCGAAGGTTATCGAATTCGGGCAGTGGATGGCTAAGAATAAGGAGTGGATCGGCCCCATTGTCGCAGGGCTGGGTACCTTCGCGGTTGCCCTCGGGGTTATCACTGTCGCTGCGAAGGTCTACACGGCTGTTCAGGCAGCCCTAAACCTGGTCATGATGGCCAACCCGATTGGCATTGTTGTCTTGGCGCTAATCGCGCTTGTCGCCGCACTGGTGTACGCGTGGAACAATAGCGAGACATTCCGCAAAATTGTAATCGGCGCCTGGAATGGCATTAAAAGCGGCGCTCTGGCCGTGGTCAATTGGTTTAAGACTGCCGTTCCGGCTGCCTGGAATTCGGTAAGTAGCGCCACGTCTTCCGCCTGGAATTCGGTTAAGAATTTCGTTTCATCGGCCATGACGACGATAAAGAACGTCTTTCTGAACTTCACTGGTCCGGGCCTGATCATTAAGCATTGGGACACGATCAAGTCCGCTACTTCGAGCGCGTTCAACGCGGTGAAGTCGACTATCTCCAACGCGTTTAACAGCGTGAAAAGCGCAATCACGGGTGCCCTTTCGGGCGCTGGTTCGCTGCTCTACAACTCCGGTCGGGCAATCATTGACGGCCTGGTTAGCGGTATCCGTAACGGTGCCGGGCGGGTGACGGACGCGGTTAAGGGTGTGCTCTCGGCTGCCCGAAAGTATCTGCCGTTCTCGCCCGCTAAGAAGGGCCCGTTTAGCGGTAAGGGCTGGACGCTTTACAGCGGCCGGTCAATCCCGGAAGCGCTGGCTAAGGGCATCAACAGCCGCAAGGCTGCGGTTGTGAACGCTACCCGGGGAATGGTTGCGGGTGCTGCCGCTCCGATCAGTGCGGGGCTTGCTTCCCGGTCGCTGGCCTCACGGCCGGCGGCAGGTGGCGTAAACGTCGCTGTGCACGTCGGCGGCAACGTGACGGCTGAACGGGACCTTGGTAAGGCTATCGCTCTGGTTGTGCGGGATGAGATTGCCCGCAATGGCCGGCGGAACGGGGGGACTGGTCTGTGATTCAGGTACACACGCAGGTTGGCTTTGATGCCAACATTGGTGACGCACTGGTGAAGTGGGAGGATGTCAGCGACGCCGTTACGGCTGTCGGGAGCAAGCGGGGCAAGGCGTACGAGCTTGACCGTATTGAGTCGGGCACGGCGTCTATCACGCTGGACAACGCGGACGGGCGGTTTACGCCCGGCCGCAACCCCCGGGTTAAGCCCAGAAAGCCTGTCAGGGTGTTTGGGGTGGCCGATAACAACCACGTCCACTACGAGTGTGTAAACGCCTCAGCCATCGACCTGGACGCGCCAAGGTGGCACTTCAACTACTCAACCGACGAGGAAAGCAACCCGGCCGCTAACACGGTCACAAAGGTTTTTGATTCGTCCGCTGGTCGGGACGTGTTCGATTTCCTTAGCTCGGAGGTAGTGAACGGCAGCGCCACCGTTTACTACCACCACGGACTGATAGGGCCCGTGGATTTGGTCCACGTTAAGAAGGGCCAGACGATTATCGTGTCCGCTCAGTTGCGGAACCTCACCAACAACGCCGGTTCGGACGCCTACGTTAACGCGCGGGGGTGGCAATACTCCACGTACGCCGCTGGCGGCGGACCTGATGACGGCGGCTCCGGTAACGGGGTGAAGCGCGGACAGGGTTGGGTTTCCTCGGAGCGTTGGTTTACCGCCGAAGAAGACAGCGTTTGGCAAGTTGAGGTTGAGTGTTCCAACGGGTCGGGTGGAACCCCTCACCACTTCCGGTTGAAGAACCTTCGGGTAACCCTGGTGGACGAGGTTCCCCCCGGCGTTGAGGACGGGGACAGCCTGAGCGCTGCTCTCGGGTTGCCCACGGGTGACACCCCGGCAGACTCCGGGGTTTACCCGGTGTTCGCCGGTCACGTTGAACGCTGGACGCAGGAATACGGCGGCGGCGGGAAGCTCTCCGAGGTGGTTGCCGAGTGCGCGGATGGGATGGCGCTGCTGTCGGCACCGATCCCTACTAGCTACCGCTACGCCGTTGTTGAGTTTGACAAGGACGTCACCGGCGACGTGTGGTATTGGCCGGCGGTTGAGTCCGGCGAGTCCGGGGCAGCGTACGCGTACTGGAATACGGATAACCACCTGTACGCCCGGACGGCGGAACTCCCTTCCGAGGTGTACGGATTCAGCACTAACAAGACAATGGTTTGGGCGGATGGGGCGGAGTCCGGCGGTTTCACTGTCGAGAATGAGCCGGGTAATGCGGCGGCGGGTGCGGTGCTTGAGCTGTCCCGGGATTACCGCCCGTACCTCAACCCGCATGGTGAGCTGTTGATTGACATGTGGTACAAGCCGACAGACTTGACGCTGCAACAGTGGCTATGGGATTCGGGCTCCGGCAATAGCGAAAGCGCACACTCCGCCATGTGCGTAAACAGTGACGGGTCGTTGAGTGCGTCTGTGTCCCGCTACAGCGGCCCGGACGTCATTCTCACCACCCCTCCGGGCCTTATCAAGGTCGGGGAAACCGCGCACATTGGGGCACGGTTTCGTGGTGGGGTGAGTGACCAGGCCATGATTACTATTTACGTCAATGGCGTTCAGCGGGCGTACGCGTCTTATCCTCAGACGCCACTAGATGACGGCTTAGCACCTCAGATCAGTTGGGCGGTGTTTGGGGGCCGGCGGATGAACAAGACTGGCGGTGTCCCCCGGTATCAGTACACCATTCGGGGCACCCTTAACCACATCCTGTTGGGTTGGGATGTCGGTTGGGACATCCACGAGTATTTGAACATTCGTGGTTTCGATACCGCCATTTACAACGAGGCGCAGCAAATCCAGCGCGTACTAAGCGTGTACGGGTGGGATGGTCCCCGGCAGCTCGACCCCGGGCTATCGAAACTGCTGGCCCCCCGCTGGAATGAGGGGGCAGACGCACGCGAGATTGCCGAAGCTACGGCGGAAAGCGCCGGGGGCAGCCTCTTTATGGGCCCTGCCGGTGAGGTGTTTTACCACAACCGGCTACGTCGGGTTGGTGTTGCGACCCGTTGGAACATTCCCGAATGGAACCCGGGCCTACGGTTCACCATGGATGACAGCCAGCTTTACAACGTCGTCACCGTGGAACGGGCTACGGGGCTGTCTCGTACGGTCACTGACCCTGAGTCGGTGGCGGAGTATGGGGCACGAAAGCTCAGGATTAGCCGGGAGGTTGACAACCCTGCCGAGATCCAGGATGCGGCCTCATGGTTGCTTCACCGCTACGGAGATCCTGTCCCCCGGTGCGACAGCATCCGGCTAGACGCTCACACGTACGCGGGCCCCACTGATGGGCCCCTCCGGGCCCTGGCCTACGGGGCAAGCCTCTCCGATCGAATCAGCCTCACTGAGCTGCCAGCGTCCGCCCCGGCGGACGAATACGGCTTCTTTGTTGAAGGCTTAGAGATTGCCATCAGGCGGAACGGCAGCCTATGGGAATGGTCTACGGGCCTTTGGGTTTCCGACGCTCGACGCTCTGACGCTTGGGTCCTGGAAGACGACGTTTCCGGGGTGCTCGACGCTGACGCCTGTGTCGCAATCTACTAACTAGCATCCAATAAAAGGGGCCCCTCCGGGGGCCCCTTTTCTGTGCCCGAAAGGGGGCCCCCGTTGGCTATTCCTGACCTTACCGGATTTGCTGCCGGCGAAAAGGTTTCCGCCGCGAAGCTTAACGAACACACCAAAGACGCGTTTGACAAGTCTGTCTTTCACAAGCCGTTTTGCATGCTTTGGGATTACGGCGTCGCTACGTGGGCGTCTGGCGTCTGGCAGCCGGTTGGCTTTGACAACGTTTATGAAGACACCGACAGCATGGCTGACCTGTCCAACAGGCGGCTACTCGTCCGCACTCCCGGTCTGTACCGGGTTAGCGGGCAGGTGTCGTATCAGGGGTACGCGAACGGTTCCCGCCGACTCAGCATCGTTGCGGGCAGTTGGGTTGCCGCTTCTTTCTGGACTCCCGCGCCTTCCGACCCTTGCAAGCTGAATGCCAGCGGTTACGCGAGGTTGGGCTACGGCGCTCCAATCGGCTTGTCGACTCTGCACAACTCCGGCACCACCCTTAGTTCCTACCCGGCCGAAGGTTCTAACTGGTTGGCCGCTGAATGGATTTCTAAGTGACGGGCCTTGAGCTAGCCGGCGCTATCGCTGGACTAGTTGTAGCCGTGCTGGCCGTTGCTGCCGTCATCGGTGTTCTTTGGGCCCGCATCCGCACGTCTTCGGACGAGACAACGGCAGCCCTTTGGAAGGGCGAAGCGGAAGCGTGGAAGTCGAAAGCCGAAAGGCTCGACCGGGCCCTGTTGGCGCTAGAAAAGCGCGTCGATCACCTGGAATCCGAAAACAAGATGCTCCGGGCCCTTCACGACAACCGCGAGGAAATGAACGCCCTCAGGGACGCAATAACTCAGGGCTTCTCCACCGTCTCAAATCTTCTCATCGTTCACCAAGTTAAGGGGGACTAATGGCGCGTTTCTCCGGCGCTACTTACGATGGTCCGCCCCGGGGTTCCGGCAACTCTGGCGCAACCAAGATTTACATTGCCATTCACAACACGTCGAATGATGCGACGCCTAAGGGTGAGGCTCAGTACGCGAAGAACCGTACTGACTCGGTTAGCTCGCACTTCTACGCCGATCCGAAGACTGTGATTCAAAGCCTGGACACTTCCCGGGATGCGTGGCACGCCGGTTCTAAGACTGGCAACACCCGCGCGATTGCGTGGGAGCTGGTCGGCGGTAACTCCTGGTCCGAAGCGTACTGGCGTTCGGTCATTGACCGCATTGCGCCGGTTATGGCTGAGGTCTGCCGGGTGCACAAGATCACGCCGCGTTTCCTGACTACCGCTCAGGCAAAGGACGGCAAGACCTCCGGCTTTGTGACGCATGACGACATGCGTAAGGCGTGGGGCGGCACCACCCATACCGATCCGGGGCCGAATTTCCCGAGGGCGTATCTGGTGGCGGCTGTCCTTAAGCACCTGACCGGGAACGCGCCTACGGCCCCGATTCCCCCGGTCAAGCCGACTCCCCCGAAGCCGCCGGTTAAGCCGGCCCCGGTTACTGATTGGACGGTAAAGCTGATTATGGCGCTCCCCATGGTTAAGAAGGGCTCTAAGGGCCAGATTGTCAAGAACGTTCAGGGACTCTGCAACGCGCACGGCGCGCGACTCGCCATTGATGGCGATTTCGGCAAGGCGACTGACGGTTACGTGCGGGTTTTCCAGAAGTCGCGCGGCCTGGCCGTTGACGGCGAGGTTGGCCCGAAGACCTACACCGCTCTTATCACCAAGTAATCCCGCTACAGAATAGAGGTCCCTGGAATGACTGGTTTCATGAAGTACGTTGGTTGGCTCAAGGATAACCCGGTGATCGTCACGGACATTATCAAGTACGTGATTGCTGCCCTGACGGTTGCGGGTGTCACCGTTAACGCTGCGATCGCTGCGCCGATCGGTGGCGCGGTGCTGCTGATCCTGACCCTGATCACCCGGTCGCAGGTTGTGAGCCTGCCGACCCACAACGCGGCTGTTGAGGATGCTCTCAACACTCCGGCCCCGGAGCCGACCGAGTCGGGCGAGGCTGACTACGTTGCATCGATCACCGATGATGCCGCGGTGGACTCCGGCCCCTGGTTCACCCCCACCACCCGGTGAAGGTGCTCAGGTTCACGGCTACGTGGTGCGGGCCCTGCAAGACGCTCGGGCCGGTAGCCGACGCCGTTGCGGCGCGGCACGGCGTGCCCGTGGAGGTCGTCGACGTAGACCAGGTGGCGGAGCTGCCCGCGCGCTACGGCGTGCGGTCTGTGCCAACGGTTGTCCTGCTCGACGGTTCCGATGTTGTTTACACGGGTTCCGGGCAAGCCCTGATTGCGGGCTTGTCTAACGCCCTGGAAAGCCGCTAGAAACGATTGTGCCCCGGTCCCTACCTCTCGGTAGGGCCGGGGCCTTTCTGCGTCTCTGCGGCCAACTCAGGCCGTGAAACCGGCCCCCTTGGCACCCCTGAGGAATGCCGAGAAAGAACCCGGGTTGATCAGTAGGGCCGGGCCCTGCTGATCCTTGCTGTCCCGGATAGCAACGACACCCGGGAGGTTGTCGGCAACCTCCACGCAGTTTCCGCCGTTGGTCCCGGACCGTGAGGACTTACGCCACTGTGCGTTGGTCATGTCCATGCTTTTGCCGCTTCCTTGATGATGTCCAGAGAGTGTCTACGGGGCAAAGCGTCCCGTAGGATTGTCTCCCACGTCGCTTGCAGCGTAGCAACCTCCGGGCCGCCGCCAACCGTCTGTGAGCGCACCTGATTGTCAATGTGCCCACAGGTGGTGTCGTCCGGCAGGGTTGCCAGGATGAACCCACCTTGAAGCCCAGGGTAAAGCCCTGCGTCCTCGGGCACGACGTGAATTTGTACGTGCGGCAGCTCGGCGGACGCGGCCAGGTGGTCAAGTTGCTCACGCATCATCACCCGGTCATCGTCCACAGTGCGCCGGAGTACGGCCACGTCTAGGGCAACCACCAAGTGCGGGGGGTTGTCCCTGCTCAGGATCGCTTGCCGATCCAGCCGGGAGCGCACACGGTGTGCGGTCTGCTCTGCCGTCAGTGAACCCCCGGCCCTCAGCGTTGCCCGCGCGTACGCCTCCGTTTGCAGTAGGCCGGGGACGAACGCTGGTTCGTACCACCGCAGCGTCGTCGCCTGTTCCTCGTAGGTGATCCACTCCCGCAGCCACAGCGGGGCCAGGTCCAACGCGGACAGCCGCTCAAGTAGCCGGCCGTACATGCCGCCGGTCCTGAGGGCGTTGTCTATCGCTGCGGTGTACTCCGAGGTTGGGGCCCGCGTGCCCACCTCAACGGCGCTTACGTGCGTGCCTGAGTAGCTGATGAGCTTCCCGAAGTCGTCTTGATTCATCCCCCGCGTAGTGCGGGCTTGGCGTAGCTCGTCTAGGAGGATTTCTGCCGCTGTCATGCTCACGTTCCCCACCCCTCCCCCAACGTCCCCCCAACGTCCCCCCACGGTTCCCCCGTGGGTTGGAGCGTTGTCCGCCGGTGTCTCTCCATGTTGGTCTGATTGCTTCCGAGCCTAAGCCGTATGCGCGCAGAGTTCCATAGACGGGACTGGCAGTAGGGGCCAGCCTCCGGGGACTCTTGAGGGGGCTCACATGCTTAACCGGCGGAGCATTGGCGTACCGCAACTCAAGGCGCGGCGGGCCCCGGAGCCTCCGCCCAACCCCCCGCCCGCGTTCGGCTGGACTCAGGTCGGCACCTTCTCCCCGGTGGTGATCCCCTGCCCGTCCACCAGGGATGACAGTGACCAGCGGTGAGCACCCCGCAGGGGGCCCGTTGATCACTGAGGGGGACGTGTTGACCCTCAAACCCCGGGACTACTGCTACGGGTCGGAGCCAGTTACCTTCAAGGTCACCTTTGTTCCGAAGGGCGCTAACCTGCCGGGCCTGGAATGGGTGCAGTTGCATGGCATGATGTTGCACCCTGACGGTTCACCCTGGCAGGAGAAAGCGTTTCTGGTGCGGGTGCAAGCCGTACGAGAGAACCCCGGTATCCGGCTTGAGCCGGACGTGAGAGAAACAGGAATGCTTGATGGCTGATCTTCCCCGGGCAGGTGACGTATTCCGCATAACCAAAGCCTGCTCTGTTCAGTTCCTCCAACCATTCCGGTTCCGGGTCATCCGTGTGCTCGATTGGCACACCTATGATGGGTGGATGTGGCTTGACGGGTATCAGTTGAACCCCGCTGGTGACGCAGTCAACCGGCGCTCAATCTTCGTCATGACTCGCGGCCTGGTGAAGGTCACCCCACCCGTAGTCGTCCAAGCCACCAAGCCCCGCCGACCGGTGCAGCGTTCGCCGCAGCGCGTCCCCTGAGCGCACGCCCCCCGGGTGCGGAGCTGTCCCCCCGTGCAGCTTCCGCCCGGGACGGGCCCGTTTAAACGCAGCAACGCATAGCGCCGTTGGCCCGAGACAACGGGGCAGGGTTGTCTACCGTCAACCCATGGAGCGGGCAGGGCATGAACCGGAGCTAGTCGGCGCGGCGGAAATCCGCGCCATGCTCGGTGGCGTGTCCCGGCAGCGCGTAAGCGTGGTCACCAACTCCCGGAGCTTCCCAGAGCCGTACCAATCTTTGGTCATGGGGAAGGTGTGGAGGCGAACCGATGTGGACGCCTGGATTGCTCAGAACCGCCCGGGGCTAGCCAGGGAATAGCAAAGGGGCCCCGGAGGGCCCCTGATTGCTTCTCAGCCGGCTACGCGGCCACTCCCCCACCCGAGGGCCGGCGCACGGCCCGGAACACGAAATCTTTCGTGCAACCCAACCGGAGGGCGATAGCCGCGAGGGTCATTCCCTCCGCCCGTAGGGCGGCAATCTGCCTGTCCAGTTCGGTGGCATCCACGTTCATCCGCTTAGCCACCACATCCCACCGGATGCGGCTAGCCGCAGCTACACCCGCAACCGTCGTGATGCCCCGCTCCGCACACAGCTCGACCACCAGGGCGAAAGCCTGGTCACGGCCGGAGGTGTTCGGGGTGGCCCGAGAGAACCGGCGGGCGGCCCGCTCAATGGGGGTGCTACCGCCCCACACTCCGTACTCTTCATCCTCACTGCGGGCAACACAGCTGACCGCGAGCGGGCAACCGGCGCACGCCTCCACGGCCTCACCCTCCCGCGCTGGATCAAAGAACAGCTCAGGGTCCGTGTAGCACGTCATGTCCGTTTCCCCCTCTTAACCTTCCCTGCTGACTTACAGACCTTAGCATGAAGAGTTTTCGCAGGTCAACGCGCTGTGTTTGTCCGGTATCACGCTCCGCGGCCCCGTTTACACGGTCTGTCAGGCGCCGGCGGCAGGGGACACAGCAAAGGGGCCCCCGCAGGGGCCCCCGGTCTAGCTGCCGTTGCCGTACTTCGCTCGATACTCGTCTAGTAGGGCTTGCAGAAGGTTCGCCATAATCTTGCCCGCAAACGGGACGCGGCCCGCCTCCACGTCTTCGGCAACCTCCGCCCGGTACGCGTCAATCTTCTGTTGAGTGAATTCCTCAAGCGTCACCGGCTCAACCGATCTTCTGCCACACGCCGCACCGGGCAGTCTGGAAGTCCTGACCCTTCTTGAGGGTCACCCGGGGCAGCCCACCCGTGGGGGTGGCGTTCTGGATGATGTCCGCCCCGTTGGTGCCGCTCTTGAGAATCGCCCAGTAGCACAGGGCATCCCCGGCAACCTTCTCAACGGTCCGGTAGGTGCCGGCGGGCACGTCCGCACCAACCGTCCAGGTCCCGTCCTCAATCGTCGGGATGGTCGGCTTAGCCGGCTTGGCGGGCGCGGCCGGGCTCGCGGGGGCGGCGGCGGAGCTGGTCGACGCGGCCGGCTTCCCGTCGAGGTTCGTCACGGCAACAGCGGGGGCTTTCTGCTCCGCCTCCGTCTTGGCAGTGCTGCCAGCGCCACAGGCAAGCGCGGACAGGGCGGCAACAGCGGCAGTAACGGCAATCAGGGTGCGACGCACTGAAACTCCTAACAGAGGGGTTCGCCCGTTGTCCCGGGCCGTTGCAGACTAGCATTGTCTCCTGCCAACCCTGCAACCCTGCCAAAACCGTTTAAACGCAACGGGATAGGGCCCGCCATCGGGCACCAAAAAGGGGGCCCCCTCCGGGGCCCCCTGGTCTATCTGGTCAACGGTCAGATTTCATGCGCCATCATCTGCCGGGCGTACTCATCCCCGTTGTACACGGTGGCAGCCCTCCATTCGACGGGCTCCCCCACGGCGTCACAGGCCGCTAGGACAATCGCGTTAGCCTGCCCGAGGGCAGCCACCGGGCCCTGATCCTGCACCGTCACCGTGACCCACACACGGGGGCCGTCAACCCGCATAGCAACTTCATGGGTCGCAAGCCTGCCGCCCACGGCGTCAAGCTTCACCGTGTCGGCATCCTGCCCGTCAAGGGTCGCAGCCTGCACCGTTACCACAAACTCAACAGCCATCCCGTTACCTCCATGTCGTTTACACGCGCTCAGGTCCCCCAAGGGGAACGGGGCCCCCGGAGGGGCCCCGTAATTCCTACCACCTTACCCCGATCCGCTTTGCGTCAGCCAAGTTGTTGGAGAGGCAATGCCCGTGCGTGTTCCGGGTAATCCAAGCCTTCCGGCTACTGCCGTCCAGGGCCCAAATCCACCACCCATGGTTAATCTCCTGCACCCGGAAACCCTGGACTTCGGCCAGCTTCACAATTTCGGCCGGGCTCTTTGGTGCCTTCACCTTTGCCACTGTTTCCCCCTGCTGACTCGTTCCCTGCTGACAGGATCAATTCAAACACGGGGAAGGTTAGAGCACAAGTACAGACCCAACCATGGTGACGGAAAAAGGGGGCCCGGTTCCCCGGGCCCCCTCCCCCCCCTCTGGTTACTTCTTAGCGGCAGCCTTTCGGCCGGCAGCCTTGGCAGCCGGCGGCGCGGCCGGCGGGGCCTGGTCCCGGTTGCGGTACGCCTCCACCACCTCAACGGGGATGCGGCCACGCTCCGACACCTTGTGACCGTTCTTCGTCGCCCAATCCCGGATGGCCTGGTTTTCCTCGCGGGTGTTCCGGTTGGCCGCACCAGCAGCACCCCGGATAGCCCGGGTAACCCCGCCATGCCCACCGACGCGGCCGGTACGGGTGCCAGCGGCCACGTACGCCCGGAGGGCTTCCCGGAGGCTACCGGCGTTCTCGTCGGAAAGGTCGATGCTGTAAGCCACACCGTCAAGGGCGAATTCAACCGTCTGGTTGGCCGCTCCGCCGTCCAGGTCGTCAATAAGGGTGGTGATTACCTGACGCGCCATGTCTCTACTCTCCTAGTTTCCGGCCGCTACGTCGGCCATCCGCAACCACTGGGCCCGCTTCTCGTCCGTCTTCGCGTCCCTAGCAAGCTGCAAGTACGTTTCCCGGCTAGCCAGGCTCGTACGCACCTTGCGGGTACGGGTCACCTTGACAGGCTGACCATCCGGCACAGTCTCAATCACCGGCGTCTGACCCTCAGGGGCCGGGGACACGGGGGCGTTGTCGTCCGGGGCAAAATCCTCCGGGGTGGCCTCATCAAAGAAACCGAATCCCTCGGACGCCTCGTCCGCTTCCGCTTCCGCCTCCATGGCCTTCATCTCCGCCGCCCGTTGCGCCATCTGGTCGACTAGGCCAGCGATGATGATGAACATGTGAACGGACAACGGGATGCACATTACAGGGATAGCGCGGACAACTTCAACCGGGACGCTCTCAGGAACGGCATTCGCCCACAGGCTGTAGGAGAATCCCGCGAGTCCGACAAGCCACGGGTACCACGCCCCGCGCTGGCCGTGCCGGAGGAACGCCGCGAGAGTGCAGAGGGTCACAAACCCTTCAACGATGCTCGGGTAAATCCAGGACTTGTCCCCGTACCCGGCAATCTCCCCGATGGTGTGGAGCTTCCCGAAACTCAACGTGAACGCTCCGGCTGCAATCAGCAGCGTTCCCAGTCCAACAATCCACCTAAGAGCCTTCACGGCCGTTCCCCTTCGTCGTTCCCTGCTGACTACCCAACCATACAGACCCAACCTTGAAAGCGCAAATTTAGCGACCGTTGGCCCGGGAAATTTGCTGCCGAATCTTGCGGGTGGTCTGCTCCGCCTTGCGGGCCCGCTTAATCGCGGCCTGGTCGGTGCCCTTAAAGGTGTGCGCCATGGGTGATGAACCTCCGTTGTTCCGTGCGGTTGGTGTGTACAGACCTTATCTTGACCCAACAGGACGGGGGCCCCGAAGGGCCCCCGTTTAAACCGTCAGGATAGGCCGGCAGTGTGGCGCGCGTAGCTGCGGGCGAACGCCGCTTTCCACTCGTCGTACTCCATCAGGGGGCCAATCCCCCACCGGAGGTAATCCCGGTAAAGCTGCCAGAGGCGTTCCTCCGTGAACGCGGCTTCAACCGGGGCCAGGTCCACGGGCCCGCTCATCGGGCGGCAGCCAGGTTGCGAACCATGTCAGCAACCAGCTCCGCGCCAACGGTGGCGACGGTGGTCCCGAGGAACGTCGCAAGCACCGGGGCCCACCCCTCGGACATGGCCTGACGGCGCGCGTCCTCAGCGGCCCGGTGGACGGCTTCCATTACGTCCGCCCCGTCAAGGATGTTGCCGTAAATGGCAGCGGTAATCCGCGCCCGCAGGTCGGGAGTCATGTCCTGCGTAAAGGTCGCCATTTCAAGCCCTTTCGTTGCCGTTCCTTGCTGACCCCTAAAGCATACAGACCAAACCTTGTTGTGTATAGCTCGGGATAGGGCGCCAGATGTGACCCACGCCACAGGCCGCGGTGACCATTGTTCGGGCAGCACAAAGGGGGCCCCGAAGGGCCCCCCGTCTGATCCGGCTACTAGCTGCGGTGCGGGTCGGGAATGTCAATGACCTGGTAATCGAGCACCCACGCCGCCCCATAGTTCGGGTCCTGAATGACGGAAGACAGGGCGGACGAGCCAGCGTGAGCGCGGAACGCGTCGTCAGTGTTGTACGCGTCAGCGGGCAGGTTCCGCGTGTAGCGGTCGAACGTCACGGAGGCCGTGCGGCCATCCTTGCCGGTGAAAGCGATCTTTACGCCCCGGAGAGTCAACATCTTGTTTTCCCTTTCGCTGCCCCGTCTTGCTGACAGGATCAGATTAACAGACCAAACCTTGAAGCACAAAAGGGGGCCCCCGTAGGGGCCCCCTCGTTGCCTAGTTGGGCAAAACCGAACAGCGCAACACCCGCCCGGAAGAATTTAGCTCCCAATAGGTGTGACCGCGTACCTCGGTGCCGCACCGATGACACATGTCTTGCTGCCCCATCGTGACCAGCCGGTCAAGCATCGTGGGGTTGATCGTAGAAACGTAGATGCCGTCACCGTCAGGGCCGACTCCGGCCGCGTATGTACCGCTCTCCATCGCTTCCCCTCCGGGCAACCGGTCGCTAGACACGCTCACAGCCTCTCAGACGAACCAGCAAACAGGGAGGGGCCCCCGGAGGGGCCCCCTGGTCAATCAGCCTTCCGTCATCTGCGTTCCCGCCGGGCAGTACGGCAGCCCCTTGGCAATCCACTTAGCCGACGTGCGGACCGCGTACCCCTCACAGGTGCACCCCTCAGCCTTGCAGGACAGCCGCAGCATCCGAGTCGTCTGCGTAGCCGGCCCCGAGGAAATCCGGCCCCGAGGGGCCGCAGGCACGCCGGGGTCAGCGGCGGGCACCTCCGGCTCAGGCTCCCCGGTCCGCATCCGCGTAGCGGCCGACAGGGCCCCGTGCGGGTAGTCCCCGAGGGTTTCCGCCAGGGCCACCATTTCCGCCGCGAGAGTTTCGGACGGGTTGAGGGTCAAAAGGCTTCCCTCAAACCCGAACTTCGTAGCCACGTCGGCAAACTTGTCTTTGTGGCCGGACACGCAATCGTCGGCAGCGTGAATCAGCTCATGCAACAGGACGGCCAACACCTTGGAGGTTTCGGCAACCTCCGGCGAAATGAAGAGGTGGTTTACGCCGTCATCCGACGCACGCCCCGCCCAACACTGCCCGAGGATGTTCTTAGACTCGGCTTTGGTGCCGAACCCGAACCCAACCGAAACGTGCAACTTCTCCGGGAGGGGCATTCCGACCTCAACGAACCGGGGGCGGAACACGTCAACCGCCCGACGCAACCAGGCTTCGCGGGTCATCTCCGGGGCGGTGTTCTCAGTCATTGTCGTTCCCTTTCCGTGGGGCCGTTGTTCCTTGCTGACAGGAACCATTCTGCCTCACGTTTAAACGCTACGTCAAACCATACAGACTAAATCTTGTGTGACCGGGGCCACACTATGCAAGGTTGGGTCTGTACGGTAGGTTCATCCACGGTGGAGAAGGTTTCCGGCCCACAGCTTGCGGCGGGGAATGTTTGACCCCAAAACGAAGGTGGGGCCCCCGGAAAACCGGGGACCCCGTGGAACCTTCCAGGTGTCAGCAAGGAACGTAGCCAGCAAGGGAAAAACTGGCTGCGTGCGGTTCCGACGCCAGATTAGCACGTCAGTTGACCGATCGGTCAGACCACACTACGCGTGAGATTCCTGCCGCTCTGATCAGCTTTGTGCACCCTTCGCAGGGTTCATCGGTGACGTACAGCGTTGACCCTAGGCAACCATCCCGGCCCGCGTACAAGATCGCATTGCCCTCAGCGTGTACCGCTACGCAGGAACCGGGCCCCGTGTCGTACGAGCTTCCCGGCTCGACGCTGGACAGTCCCCGGGGGCACTCCCCCCGGAGGCAGCTCGGGCCACCAGGGGGAGCACCGTTGTAGCCGGTGGACACGATCCGGTTGTCACGGACGACTACCGCGCCAACCTGGCGGCGGGAGCAATCCGCCCTCAGGGCGACCGTGCCAGCGATAGCTAGGAAATAGTCATCCCAGCCAAGCCGGATCAGGGGATCAACTCGGCAACCATGCTGAACTGGAAACCGAGGATGGCCCCGCTGGCGTTGTCGTAACGGCCCTGGCTGCCGTCATACGCACTCTTGACGATTCGGTACGGCAGCTCACCGTAGAACCGCACACACTCGGCGTGGCACTTCTCCATAATGTCCGCGTAACTGTCACCAGTGATAATCAGGTTGAGTTTCATGCAACCACCTCCCTATAGATCCATGTTTGAATTCCTGCCCGTCGTGCCATGTCGGCTGTCATGGAGGCACCACGGGAGCCATTGCGGATGAACGCAAGGCACAGATCAGCGCCAAGGTTCACCATGCGTGCGTTCCGTATGTAGCCGGCCCGTTTGCCGTGGGCTTTCCAGTCGGCAGGGTGGCGCTCGATAGTCCAGCGGAGGTCTAGCGCGAATAGCTCCGCCATGTAGTCCGCCCCGGTGGGGCAGACCCCGGATACCAGCGTCACGGCCTGGCCGTCATGCCCGGTCCAATCCAGGGAGTCCCGAACATCCAGCAACGCATTCCCAATGACCCGAGAGTCTTGCCAGTCACGGGAACCCGTAATGAGAACCCGCCTCAATCGCAATCCCCGTTGTCATCGTCGTAATCGACCGGGATCGGGATCAGTACCGGAACGTTGTTGCGGTACTCAGTGCGGTACACAGTCGGCTTACTCACCGGCTGCCGGGGGGTCTGCACCCGAGGGGCCGCAGGGGCGGGCCGGGGAACCGACACACGCGGCGCGGCAGGGGCCGGGCGGGGGGCCGGCGGAGCGGCACAAGCCGGAGTCTCGTCACAGGCCGCAATCCCAACGGAAACCGCAACCAGCAGGGCCATAGCGGCTGTCAAGCCAAGTACGCCTTTGGGATCACGCAAAGGGCACCCCCGGGATGTCCTGGACGGACAGCGGGGCAATGCGCCGGAGGTGGGTCAACACCTCGGTTGCAAACTCCCTGATCTCTGCGTCCGCCTGGACGTGGTACCGCTTGCCGAGAACATCCCGCCAGCACCGAAGGTTGCCGGTGACCACAAAGTCAACCGGGGTGGCGTTCGGCAGGAACGCCCGCGCGGCTTCCCGGGATTCCTTCCGGTTGTAGCCCCGGGCCATCAGATACGACACGGCGTCTTCGTAGTAGGTTAGCGAATCCGCGTAGTGCATCATCAGGGCCGAATACGGCCCGGAAGCCGGAACGGCTGCCAGCGCCGGAGGGATAACCGGGTTGGGGTGACTCTTCACCTGATCCACGTAGCGCTGAGACTCAACGGAGAAGCTGAGGAATCGGTGCCGCTCCAACTCCAACAGTAGGGCCCGAGAAACATCGGTCACGTAGAACGTGACGGAGGCGTGTTCTAGGACGCTGAAATGTCCCTCATCCAAAATGTGGGCGAGGTAGCCGGCGGTAGTGGCCGTGTCGGGGTTCTTCCGCTCCCACGCTTTGTAGCAGGCTCGCCCGCAGAATTCCCCCAAGTGGTCCATGTCTTCGACGTCAAACTCTGCGCTTGCTTCCGTGAAGAATCGGGTATCGGGGATGACTTCGCTAATCGCATTCCAGTCAATCAGGGTGTGAGCAATAGGGGTTACGCGCATGCAAAAACCTCCCGGGTTTGGGATGGGGAGAAAGGGGCGGCAGAACGGGGGCCGGGCCACTCAGGGAACGTCCGACCCCCGCCGCTCTAACCGTACAGACCTTAACATCGACCAACAGGGCCGCGGGCTACCAGGCGCCTACGGTTAGTTACTTAATGGGGCATGCGCCGGTAGCGCATTCCTCGTCCACGCTGTCAGCGACAGAGGTAGGGGCGGTGATCTCCGCCCACTGATCCTCAGTAAGCCGCTCGTACGGGGCCTGAGGGCGGCTGCCATCGATCATCAGGGTTGTTCCCTTGATACGGGGCAGCCAACGGGCCAACTCTGCGGCCACCTCGTTTACACGCTCCGGCGTAGGGGCCGGAGGGGTGAAGCCACCCGCAGCTAGCGCGGCGGCCTGGTGGGGCTCCGCCGCAACGTTGACCGTGAACGACACGGCGTTATCCGCGTAGTGCTCCTGGTAGAACGCCTGGAAAGCCAGCATGTCCCGGAGTCCGATCTCATCCGCCGACTGCACCAGCTCGTCAGGGTCCATGCCCAACGCGTCGACCTCAGCGACCAGGCTCTCAATCGTCGGGAACTCAACAACCCAAGTGTTCGCGGCGGCCTGGTCCCGCTCGACGACATGGCCGGCGGCAGCAAGCCGCATCACGGTTGCCCACTGGTCTGCGTCGACCTCGGAGAAGCGAACCCGGCGGATGAACCTACGGGCGTACACGGGGTGGATGCCCTCCGTACGTCCAGCAAGCTTGGCGATCGTGCCCGTGGGTGCCACCGTTGTAACCTTCACCGGCTCAGGGATGCGCAGAGCAAACGCATACTCGCGGGCTTCCGCCCGGACAGTGCGGTACAGCTTCCGCAACAGGTCGGCAGTCCAGACCTTTTCGGGGACCTCGGTAAAGGGGACACCCATCTTGGCGAAAAAGCCCTGTACGCCAAAATGCCCCACGCCGATACGCCGCTCACTCTCCATCACTTCGCGCTGTCGCGGGTCGTTCATGTCCCCGTAGGTGGCCCGAATCAAAAAGCGGGTCATGAGCTTATGGGCCGTCATCATGGCGTCCCAATCCGCCTCATGCGGGCCCGTGTTGAACGCGTCCAGGTTCACATGCCCCAACACACACGCGCCCCGATCGGGCAGGGCGATTTCCCCGCAAGGATTCGTAGCGACTACCCGGTTAACCTCCCCTTCGTTGCTCAGGGAGCTATTCCAGTAGCCAGGCTCCCCGTTGGTGAGCATGCCGGTAACAACGGCTTGGTGTACCCGGTTGGCGTGCGCCCTCTTCCCGGTAGCCGGCGCACCGTGGGCAATCTGGTTGAGGTGGCTTACGAAATGCTTGTCAATCTCGACAGACACGTTCGTAGTCCAGTGCTTACTAGGGTCGCTCTTGGCGTCAATGAACTTCATAACGTACGGGTCAGCCCAATGAACCATAGACATTCGGGCGGAACGCCGGTTGCCACCGGCAACAACGCACGCCCCGATTTCGTGGTCAATCTCCATAGCCTCAAGCGGGGTGAGGTGACCGACCCCCCTGTCAACGCCGTTGAGGATTCGGCAGATGTTTTCCATCATTCGGGCGAACGGCAGGGGGCCGGAAGCGGTGCCCCCAAACGTGCGGAGGGGTGCACCCTCGGGACGCACCCGGGACACGTCATAGACCCTGTTGGCGTGCCGTACCGCCTCGTCCGTCATGGCAGTGTCCAGCAAGTCCACCAGGGCGGCAGCCCAACCCTCCCGGGAGTCTTCTACCGGGTAGGCACCCGCCCACTCATGCGAATACTCCGAAGACAGCAAGCCGGCGGCTTGCATCTTGGCGTAATCCTGGTGCGCCGGGTCGCACACAATGTGGGTGCGGAGCTGCCGACGAGGGGCCCCGTAGCCGGTCAGGTAGTGGGTGCTGTAGTTGCTGCCCACTCCCCCGCCCTCCATGAGGCGAGAGAATGAAAAATGGTAGTGGTCGGACAGCTTTTCCGACCAGCCGACAACATGGCAGTTGTAAAGGTACTGCCGACCAGGAACGCCACTGGCCCACAGGTGCCGACCAGCGGGCAGAATGCGGAAGTTGTAAATAACGTCCCGCAACTCTGCCGACTCGGCGTGAACCTCGGGGGTCCACTTCTCGGGCGGACCGTAGACAAGCCCTAGGTTGCCCTCAACGACGCGGTTAACCGTGTCCGCCCACGTTTCCCTACTGCCGTCCGGCTTAGTCCGGCTGTAGGTTCTGGCAAAAACAGTCTCGCCCGTGGGGCCCCAATTCGGCTCAGTCAACAAGTGCTCCTTTCATGGGCGGGCCCACCCCCGGAGGGGTGGACCCGACACCGTTTAAACACGCTCGGGATGGGGTGGGGGTTAGTTGGCGAGCCAGCCGAGAACGACCAGCACCAGCCAGGTAACGGCCCACACCTTAAGGAATGCCAGCCCGAAGACGAACGCGATAACGGCAGCGATCACAGCGGCAAGCGCCAGGTTGAGGAACAGGGCGAACAGGACAACGGCAACGATGGTCAGGTAAGAAACGCCGGTGAAGTCGATACGCATTAAAAGAACCTCCAAGGGGTGCTAAACCATACAGACTAAACTTACTTGCCAGCAGAAATGACGGCTGCCGCCCGCGCGTTACTGAATGCCTTGCGGCCACCGGGCCCGTTGTGGTTCCGGTCCCGTCGTTCCCGTGCGGTGTTCATCTCGACAGTCAACTCACGGGTTGCGGAACTGTATGCCTCACGGGCACTCTTGCCGTTCTTTCGGCCCACGGCGTCAGCGATTGCATCCCAATCAACCCCGCCGTCCGCGTTCGGCTGCCCTAGGTGCCGCTCACAGATGATCCGCGCTTGCCAATCCTTGAGGCGTTCCCATGCGCCCTTAATGTCAAGGGCCGTGTCCAGGGCTTCCGCCGTCCGGTATTCGGCTTGACTGTCGTCGTTCGTCGGACCAGCCGGCCAATCCTCGTAGGAGAAGAAGAACGGCAGGAACAGCCGCACATACTCGGGATCGTAGTAATACTGGTCGTTTTCGTGGATGCGGATTACCCGATCAGCTCGGGCATGCACAGCGGCAACGTTCATCAAACGTCGCTCAATCAAACCCGACTGTCCCTCAGTGTGCAGAATCAGGTATTCGCGTGCCCGCTCCACCACTTCCAGGGACAGCAGGCCGTACGCCTCATCCTCCGGCAGCCCGTACGCGTAGTGGGCATCCTTGGCGACCCGCTCAACAATCGGCAGAACCTTAACAATCTCATCCATGCGGTTAGTCACGTCAGATCCTCCATTTCCAGCGCCGGCCAGGAACACAAAACCCTGCCGTCCGGCTTCTTAAGGGCTGCCTCCCCGAATTCGTCCAGGCTCACTAACTCACCCTCCGTCGTGACCAGGGGGTCACGATTGATGGTCACCCGAACTTGTTTGCCCTCAAGGGCTTTCATGCCCTGCCAGTCAATTACCGCCAACGCTGACCGTCCACCATGAAGGAATAATCAGACGCGACCATGACAACCTCGGGGTACACCCGGGCTCGCTTCTTGTTGCCTCGCTCAACCCGCAGGATGCCGAAAGCGTGATGCCAGGAATTCTTACCGCCCTTGAGGTAAGTCGCCTGCCGGTGATCCATGGCGTGCCCCACCTCCATTCCCATAACCTCTAGCGACTGGTGGTTAGAGGTCAGGGGGCCGGCTACCAGCCCGGCCCGGTGGGTGTGCCCGCAGACAACCGACTTGCCAAGCTGTCGGGCCTGCAACAGGGCAGTGTTACCGGGGATGCTCGACAAGCTCCCCCAATCCCCGTGGGTGAGCAACCAGCCCGGGGCAAGCTCGTAGTAGTCCCGGTGGTAGGTCACTCCGAACCCGTCGAAATCTAGGGCGTTCTCAATGTTCAGGACGTGGCCCCGGATGGTGAGTCCGGCAAGCTCCGGTAGGTAACGCTCAATCGCGTTCTCTAACCTGTCGTCGTGGTTGGCCCGGGACAGATGAAACGGTCCGTCATAACCCTTGCGGATGTAGGCGAGCCAATCGCGGGTGGCCCGAAAGCCACCCTCAAGCCCTCCGGTGAATTGCCCCCGCAATCCTCGGACCCAACGGCCTAGCTCGGAAGAGTCGGTGAGGTCCCCAACGTGGGCAACGGCGTCAGGCTGGTAATCCCAAATGAACTCAGCCAACTTCTTTGTCAGGATCGGGTCGTGTAGCGGAAACTGTGTATCCGGCAGGATCACGATTCGTTCAGTCACGCGGCAACTCCCTTCGGATGGGCGTCGCCATCAATAAGAACCTTGTAGTAATGGCCTCCGGCAACGTGGTAGACCATCAACCCCTCGGGTTGCATAAAGCCGGGGGCAAGCACAGACCCGAATCGGGTGAGCGTCGTAAGGGCGGTTTGAACGGCGTGAGTAATGACGTTGGCGTTGCCGTGCCACAGCACGGGAACGGTGGTGACCACCTCGGGGCAGGGGCCCGCCTTCGGGAACACCTTGCGGTATTCCTCGCCATCCTCAAGGCTGCCGTCAAACCAGCGGGCAACGTTGAACAAGGCGAAAGCCTTGTCAGGGGCCCCGTAGCCGCGTTGGATTCCCTTGCCCCACCATTCCCCGTAGTGCCGGCCCGGACCGAGCTTAGAAAGCTCTACAGCGTGCGCGTCGACCCACGCGGAAAAGCCGTGGTTGTCGGCACCAGGGGCAAGCCAGCGGTTGCGGCTTCCGGCCCGGATGCGGAACTCATGCCGGGGCATTCCGTCCTCACCTAGCGGCGACTCGTAATCGCCCACCGTGTAAACGCCGGGGGGGTTGTCAACCCCGGTGCCGAACGCAACCCGCTCAATGTCGATCAGCCCGTTAGTACCGTCGACCTTTTCGGTTATGACGGCCTGCCGGTGAAGACGGGGGATCTTCGGGAACGAGGGAAAGTCACTCAATTAGTCACCTCCGGGCTAGTCGTGGCGCGACCCACGTACAGGTAAAGGTCTAGGTCATCGGGGAAATCCTTATCCCGCATGCTGAGGAACCGATAGCCGGCGGTGTAGAACGTGTCAGGGTCGGCCATCATTTCCTCAATGTGGCCGGCGAGGATGGCGCTAATACGCCCCGGGGTTGCCTCTTTGGGGTGCTTGCCGTCAAGGGCGACCATCCACCCCTGTTCGATAAACAGGGCGGACAGCTTGCGAATCGGAAGGGCCATTTCCACGCTGTCAACGACGATGGCCGGCGGTTCCGGCTCGACAGTGACCGGAACGTCTACCGTGTTGCGGCGGAACGGGTTACGCATTAGCGGACTCCTGTCGCTTGAAGGCTTCCGCCATGCGGGCAAGCCGAATGTCAACCATTGCCGCGTAAACGGCTAGGTCTTGCGCCTCTTCCCGCGCCATGTCGATTAGGGCGGTAGCCGTCATGTCCTCAAAAAGCTGCCGGCCACCTCGGGCGTACTGATCGGCACCCACCCCGAGGATTCGCGTCTGTGCGGCCTGGACGAAGTTGCCGACGTACGCGGCCAGGTCGTCAGGGCTCATACCCTCCGGGACCAGGGGCAGCAACGTGGGCACAAGGGGAGGGGCGGCGGCCTCAAGCTCCCAATCCTCATACCAGCCGTAGCCGTAATTGCCGGGAACCGAAACCATGTAGCCCTTGTCGCCATCTTCGGTCAGCTCTGCGATAGTGCCAACGTCGCCGACCTTATGGCCGTTAACCGGCCACTTGAGAATCCGTACGGTATCGCCAACCTTGAACCTCACAGCTTGACTCCAATCTTGGCAACCAGGGCGTCCGGGCCCTCAGCCTTGACAAAGGAATTGACATCATGCCCGGGGGGCATCATCACGACTCGGGCGTTAGTGATTTTCGCTGCCAGCTTTTCGGCGGACTCCGCACCGACGTTATGCCCCTTGCATTCCTGCAACCCCTCATCAGCACAGGGGCGGCAGTTGACTTTCTTTTTAAGCGGGTCGTTGTCGGAGAGGATGTAAACGGCCTCATAGCCTTTGAAGCACCGGCCCCACCAATCGGACCAGCCGTTAACCCCGGGGATCGCTACGGCCGGCAGTCCGGCCTGGTGGGCGATCATCGCGTCAAATTCGCCCTCAGTGATGCACACGAACGGTTCCCGCCGGTCAAGGTCGGGGGTGTTGTAGAGGCGTGGCATTTCACCGGGAACGCTTTTGTACTTCGGGCCCATGATGGGCAGGTATTCGGCCGATTCAGGGTCGCTCGGGTCGTGCTCCGGGTTGGGGTCGGGCAGGGCCCGGAATCTCAGGGTGACAACCCCGGATCGGGTGATGTACGGAACGCACAACATCCCCGTGTATTGCTCATGCCCCGGTAAGGGGTTTGCGACGTACCCGAGTCTGAAAGATTGACCGCTGGCCCCGGACAGGGCCCGACTCTTCAAATACTCCACGGCGGCGCTTCCCGCCTCCGTTTTGAGTGTCTGGTAATACGTCTCCATAGCTTCGCCCATAAAGCTCTTGGATGAATTGCTTGGCACTAGGGAAGTCATTTGCGTCTCCCTTCCAGAGGACTAATCCGTATGCGTCCTCATTGATGCCGCAAGAGAAGCACTTAAAGCGGCCAATGGTCGTGTTCACGGACGCTGACGGGTTCCGGTCGGCCTCTTGGAAGGGGCAGCGCATACGCCGCCATCCGCCGCTAGAGGGCACGGAAGATGCGCCGTAGTGCTCAAGGATTCTGTCAATCGGGGGCTTTTCTTCGTCGCTCATTCCGTGCCCCCTTTCTGTATGTACAGACCTTATCATCAGCCAACAGCTAGGCCCGTCGTCGTCGTGTTACTCTGCGCTTCTTTGGTGGTCTGCCGGGGGCAATGACCACCCGCCCGAGGGCGATTACCGCCGGGGGTTGGTGGAGATAGTCGGCTAGGGCTTGCGCCCGTTCAGCGGACTTGAGCCGGCCCACCAGCCGGGTATTGCAATAGGGGCAGAGGATGCCCCGAACGGGGCCCGCCTGTTTGATCCTGTGCTCATGGTCAAGGTGGAAGGTTTCTTCCGTCCCGTCATCCTTGACGCGGGGCTTGCGCTTGCAGATGGCACAGCACTCCCCTTGTTGGGCCCAAATCAGGGCCCACTCTTCAAGGGTGATGCCGTACGTGTTCGCTATCCAGTCCGCCCGGCCCTGTTTCTTGCGGCATTCCTCGGAGTCGTATTTCCGTTGGTTGCCGGTCAACTCACCTGAGCAGACGACACAGCTACGCACCCGGGGCCGGCGCTGCCGGCGCAAGGTCGGCTAGCCGCATACGGCTCGGGTCGTACTCAAGGGGAATGTTCCAATTGGCGTTAGCCGCGTTCTTGCCGGTCCGGTTCTTAACCGGGGTGACGAACAGGCGAGAGGAATCCTCGTTGCGGTGAAGCGTGAGGATCATTTCCGGCACCTTGGAAATCTTGCCCCTGAGTCCCGACAGGGGAACGGGTTTGGTTCCGTCGTCGTACTCCCCCGTTACGTGGTGAAGGGCGATAATCGCTGCGCCAGTCTCGCGGCCTAGTTCGTGCAAGTAGTCGCACGACGCCTCTAAAGCCTGGTATCCCTCCCCCTCCGATTCCATGTTGCTGATGTTGTCCACGACGATAAAGTGCGGCCACTCCCCGTAGGTCATGGCGTACGCCTTCAAGTCGGCTTCCAGCGAATCCAGCTCGATCCGCCCGGCGAAGTCCATCCGCACATCGGAACGCTTTTCAAGCAACGTGTCCATGTGCGCCGTGTTGTCATGCTCCACGGCGGTTTCAATCTCATGAGTCTTCCAGCCGGTAACCATTGCCCCGGCTCTCAAATACATTGTGAAGGCGTCCGTATCGGCAGACGCGTAATAGCCGGGACACGCGGACTTGAGGGCCACCGTTAGGGCAGCTACGGACTTACCGACGCCGGGGGCTGCGGCAATCAAGGTGAGCTGTCCACGCCGGAAATGGATTCCCTCGGCAGACAGGCTCTTAAAGACGGTGGGGAGGGGTTCACCCGCGCTCCCCCGGGACAGCTTGGCTCTAGTTAGCGTCAGCAAGGGCACCCCGCATGCGTGCATCCTTGACGACACGGTGAATGGTGCGCCAGTGTCGCCCGAGCTTCGCGGCAATCGCTGTCATGGGCACGCCCCGGGCGACCAGGGCGAGCACTTCCGCCCGCTCGTCTTCCGTCACATTCGGGTTTCGCTTCCGCCTTCCGCACTGTAGGCGGTTTTCCCTGCTGGTGAGGTAACGAAGATTGGAACGTCGGTTGTTCTCGCGGTCCCCGTCGATGTGGTCAACCTCAAACCCGGCGGGCTTTTCCCCGTAGAACGCGGCAGCCACCAATACATGCGCGTATCGGGCGTGCGCCCGCCCGTCGCTGTAGGGCCAGAATTGGACGTATCCACTCGCAGGGTTCCGCGCACCGCGCAGAATCCGACCGGTGTTCGAGTTGCGGACACGTCCGTGAGACGAAACATCGTAGTTCGGAAACTCGCCTACCGGCTTCCAATCCTCCATTAACGCCCCTCCCCATCAAAAAGGGCCGGCGGTCATCGTTGCCACCGGCCCTACGTTTACAGACCAAACCTTGCGGATCAAAAAAAGGGGGTTACTTCATCCACTCCGGCGGGCACTGGCCCGGGGTTCCCTTGGGGGCCGGGCACATCCACGCCTTCCAGGTCTTGCCGCTGGCCGGCGGGGCAGTCTTGAAAGCCTTGACGCCGTGCGGGCAGCTCGGTGCTACCGCGCCCGGAGGCGGACCAGCAGGGGCGGCAGCCGGCGCGGCAGGGGCCGCAGGGGCGTAGCCGGTAGCGGGCACCGTGGAGGGGTGTGCAACCGGGGTGGCACCCAACCCACCCCCGAGGGTGAACGCAGCCTTGAGGGCAGCGTCAAAGGTGCCAATCTCCGCCGTGACGCCGGACGCCTCAAGACTCTTCATCTTGTCGAACACGTCGGCGGCCGTGCTGCCCTTCACGACGATCAGCGGCGAGTCGTAACCACCGTGCGGCTTGAACGAGATAACGAAATCATCGCGGGTATCAGTCAAGGGGTGTACCTCCTATTGGTTGTTGGTCAGGCAGCGTCGAGAATCGCGGCGGCAGCCCGCAGCGTGCCAACCTCGTTGTTCATCCGAACCCGCTTAGCACTGAGCTTGGCGATTTCGTCGCCAATGCCGGAAGCATCCTGCTCAAGCTTCTTGGCGGTGGCCCGCAGAGCGTCACCCCGCTTAGCGTCAAGCCGCTTGAGGTTGGGGGCCAGGCAGCCCTTAGAGGTGAGGTCGCCATCGAACACGACTCGCACAGACTCACCGTTTACCGGCTGGTCAACCAGAACGGTTCCCCGCTTGCCGATACGCTCCGGCGCGTAATACCCCGAGCCGGCGGTGTACTCCACCCGCTCATCCTTCATGAAACGCTGAGGGGTAGAAATCGTGTTGACGTCGGCGGACACAACTTCAAGGTTCTCCGGGAAATGACCCTGCTCGTACTGCGTCACATCCCAGAAAACGCGGATGTTGTTAGCGCTGTCCAGCTTGCGAACGGTGCCGATCATGCCCTTCATGCTGGTATCACGGGTGTCGGGGTGCTTCGCGGTGTAGCGCACCCGGTCACCGACCTTGAACGTCGGCACCCGGTCAAGCTCCCGGCGGGTGTAGACACCACGGCCCCGGGTCGGAATCTCCACCGTGTACGGGTTGAGCGAACCGGAGTTGACCTCAACGACAATGCCAATGTCACCGATACGGTGCCGGTTGTCGGCAACCGCGTTGTCACGAATCTTTACCTTGTCACCAACGTTAAGCGCGTTGAACGTCATAGCGTTTAAACCTCCTGAGGGATGGGGGATGGTGCGTATTCGCTGGCAGGGTTGCCAACGGCGGTGCAGTGTTCGGCTACGCCGCAGGTGCGGCAGCCATCACCGGGGTTAGGCAGGAACACTCCTGCCTGAATGCCGTTTTCCAGGTTGTGAAACTGCCTGGTGACCCATTCGTGGGTGAACCGTGTTAGGTCGACAGGGGCAACAGGTGCGTTGTTCTTGCACATGTAGAAGTCACCCCACGTCGGCAGGAACCCGAATAGCTCCTGTATGGCAATCCGGTACACCCCTAGCTGTAGGGGCCAGTCCGGCAGCTTGGTTCCCGTCTTCCAGTCCCGAGGGCCAACCTCGCCCGTTCCGTACTGCCACAGGCAGTCAATGAACCCGACGACTTCCACGCCATCCAGGTCTAGCCGGAACTCAGTTTCAAGGGCCGGCAAACCGTCCTGGTCGGTCCATACGCGGCCCGGATCAGCTAGGGCATAGTCCATGTACCCCTGGACTTGTTCAGCGCCTCTGACGCGCCTACGGGCTATGTCGTCTTCCGCCCGTGTCCGACCCCCGGTCATCCACCGGGAAAGGTCGGGCTCTCGCTCCATGTCGGCGGCAATCAGCCGGTCATACTCCGCCGTGTAGAAGTCGATGATGTCCCCGGGGAAGTCTTGCCGGAAATTCTTCTCCCACATCTCGGCAGCGCTGTGAAACGCGGTCCCCATGTGGAACCAGGCTGCCGGGCGACCGGGGGCCCGTGCGACCTTCTCTAACCGGTACTGCTCACCGCATTTGCTGAACGTCGACAACTGACTAACGCTCCGGTGGGTTACCGTTTCGCTCACCTCCCTAACCGTACAGACCAAACCATCAGGGCAAGTGTAACGGGCCCCAACAGGGCCCGGTTTTAGTGGACTATCAGCCGTGGGCGGTGCGTAGCTCCCAGAACAGCGAACGCATCTGCGTATAGCCGCTCAGGTTGAAGCCGTACGGCTCACAGCGAATGATGTTGGTTTTGCTCAGGATGGCCGTAGCAGCGGCGTAGTCGTCGGACTCACACGCGGTCGAATGAATCGCCTCATAGCCGGTGCCCGTGTAGAAGTGCATACGAACAACGGTCATCACGTCCGGGACATCAACAAGAATGTCCATGTCTCGGAGGTGGTCGGTAATCCCCTCGTCTAGCAGGTCGAACGCACGCGCCAACAGCTCAGGATGATTGCGAACCATCATGTTGGTATCCACTTTTGGCCTTGCTCCCTTTTTTTGTTACTAACCCGGGAGTTTCAAACAGCCCTCAGAGTCGGGGGCTGAACGGGGATCACCGGGTGACGGGCCGATCTTAACGGGGCCTTAAGTGTGTTCACGAACCGGCAACAAGTGACCTAGATCACCTAGCCGGCGGGTAACGGTTGTCTGACCTGCAACGCTGCCCGGCTTATGCGGCCTGGTCCGTCCGATTTTGAGACTTCCAATACCGGACAGTGGCAGCGTTAACACCCAACGAGTCCGCAACTTCCCGGCTCGACAGACCGTTACCGACCAGTACCATGGCCTGCTCCCGGGGCGATTTCCCGCCCATTTCCTGAGCGGCGCTTACCTCAGCGACCTTCGCGGCCAACCGATCGGCCATGATCTGCCGGTCCGTACGGTCAGCATCGTTGTTGAGCGCCTTAACCGTCGTGGCGTACCGCAGCGCGTTAAGCGCCTTCCGGTCGTGGTGGCTCAATCCGCCGAACACCCCAAACTCATGCTTCCACCCCTCAGCCTGGCAGGCTTTGAAACGGGACAGGGGGCATTCCTCACAACCAAACTTCGCGGCCTCAATGTCCGCCGGTTCGTCGCTCATCCAGCGGTCAGGGTTGGTGTCACAGGCAGAGGTCACGCGGGGGCTCCTAAAGCTTACAGACCAAACCTTGAAGGGCTAACTTAAGGGGTTCGATCCCTGCTCAGATGTGCCGTCCGGGCCGGGCCGTTCCCCTCGTTCGTTCTGTACAGACCTTAGCATCCCCCAACAGGCACGCCAAACCGTGTAAACGCTGCGGACAAGCAGAAAGGGCCCCGGAGGGCCCCTGTCTGTCTTGCTGTCCGAATTATTGGTTACACCCGCAGTTCCGCTCCCTCGTCAACCCGGATCAGGCTCTCTCCGTCCTCGGGTCGGCGGCGGGAGTAGTAGAAACCGCCGGACTTCGGGCTAGCCGGGTTGGGCGGCTGGTCGGGGTTGTAGCAGACAACTACGTCCGCTTCTTTGAGGTCTGCCAGCCACAGATTGAGGGAACGTTGCTTCACGGGCAGAAGCACGTCCCCACGCTCAAGCCGACCCAACAGCCGCAGCATTTGATTGGGTGGGGCGTGGTCGTGCTCTTTCTTTACCCGCCACGGGATCAGATCCTTAAAACCCGGCGTCTTCTTCGTGAGGTTAGCCTTACGAAGACGCATGTAGACGGCCTGCTCACTCACCCCGTAAAACAGGGCGATTTTCGCGTACGTCCACCCGTTGAACCGGAGCTTGGCTAGCTCTGTGTTGCTGGGGAGGATCTGCGGCGCAGCCATGATCCATGTGTCCTTTCCATGGGCACATCGGAATGTGTCAAGGTTTAGTGTGCCCTAGTGTCCGTTTGCTTGTAAACCCGGTACCGACCTAAGCAACGACCGTACACTAAACCTAGCCGTTTGGATGATCGACACTCAGTGAGCTAGGCAACCCTAACGGACGTTTCCGCAGGTCAGAGGGGTTGCGCCCGGTTCCGCGGCCTCAGAAAGTGGCCCGGGTCACGTTAAGCCAGGGCTGAAAGAGGTTGCCATACCCACGGGTAGGGGCCCCCGCGCCGTAGCGTCAGGGGCCCCGTCATGCCTGCTAGAACAGGGTTTCAGGCAGCGCGTACCCGAGAGGCACCCCCGCTACGCCCCCGGCCCGTTCGTGAAGGTCGTTGGGCAGGTAGACGGCCACCTGCACCCCGTCTTCAATCGTGAGGGCTACGGCCTGATCGTAACGCTCCGGCCGCTCAAACAGCCCGAACCGATAGCCGGGGCTGTACTCCGCCGTACCTCGCCGGTCCCCGGGGCGTAGCTTGCCGTCCAGGATGCGGCGAGCCTCCACCCGTACGCCGGATTCCAGCAGTAGCCGGCGGCGCTCATCCCGGTCGGACTCTTCCCAAAGCTGCCGGTACGTCTTCCCCGTCTCCCGGAACACAACCTTTTCCGCGTGCACCGGGAGCGCAGACAGCGCGGTTACCTTTTCCTCAAGCGCCGCAATCTGAGCGCCGTAGATAGCCCGCACAGCCTCACCCTTACCGGCGGAACGGTTGATGAGGTCCGTCAAGGCTTCCGACGCAGCCTGCAACTCGTCCCGGTGGTCTTCTTTGGGCATCGTGACAGGGGTCAAGACTTTCAGGTCCCCAACGTTAGCCATCAACAACTTTTCGACAATGCGCTCAAGCGTAGGGGCATCCATCGCTTTGGCTTTGCACCGTTCCTCCTTGCTCTGCCGCTTGTTCACCCCCCACGAACTACGGCAGTTGTAATACTTGTACCGCTCGCTTTGGGCCCGGAAATTCAGCCCCTCACCACACAGCGGGCAATGCCCAGTGTCCAACAGTAGGGACGCACCCGACGAACGCTGCCCCATGTGCGACGCTCCCGCTTGCTCAAGAATGATTTGCAGCTTGGCGAAATCCTCGCGGTTCATCCTCGGATTAGCCCGCTTAATCGGCATGCCGTCCGGCCCCAACACGGGCTTTCCCTCATAGGTGGTTTCGCCTAGCAGCACCCGGGACGTGAGCATGTGTTTGATGTTTTGCGCGTTCCATAGAAGCGGCAGCGTCAACCGCTGGCCGGACTCGACGTGATCCCCCACCTTTACCGCCCACTCACCGTGAACGGGAAACAGCCGAACTAGCTGAGGGTCGCCGCCCTCATCCGGGGCAATCTTCAAACCCTTGCCGGCAATCTCGTCGTACTCTCCGATTTCCTCCACCTTCCCAGCAACCGGGGCGACGCAGAGACGACCTAGCATCGTATGCCGGTAATCGCGGGGGGACAGGATCTCTTGCTTGTTCAGGTACGCCGCAATGCTTTGCTTGCTCTGCTTCCGCATGGCCCGACTAATGATGTCTTCCATGACCGGGATGGTGTCGGGGTTGTCCGCCAACACCCACCCGTTGCCCTCACGTACAGGGATCAGGTGATACGGGTACATGCCCCCGGACCATCGGCCAGCTTGCCGAAGGTACGCCTTACTTTCCCGGATTCGCTCGGTGATCGCTTGAGCTTCCATCTGCGCAGCGAACGCAAGAATGGTGACGATCAGGTGCGGGATCGGGTCAAGGGGCCCGGCCCGCATGTCCAGGGCCATCGACCCACCACCGGGGCCGTTGACGAAGATCAGGACCTTCCGGTGAGTGGTGGCCCACTGGGCGAGGGTGTGAAGGTCAGCCATCGACCGCACGGCCCGGTCTAGCCGGGACCACACCAACCCGTCAAAGTCGTTTACACGGTCCGGCCGCAGCCACGCCCCGAGCTTGGGACGGCTGAACGGCGACAGCTTGATAGCCGACACGTCCAGGTCTTTGGCCCACCCGACGATCGTCCCGCCCCGGTTGCGGGCCTCCGCTTCGATGTTCCCCTCTTGCCGCTCCGGGCTGGTGGTGGGGTCCGCCTCCCCTCGGTGGCGAGACAGTCGGACAGCCCCGACTAGCCTCATACCCTGCGCAAACGTTCCGTTGCTGACACTCATGGGCGAGGATCTTACGGGTTTGAACATCCCCCAAACAACGCGACGGCATTTGTGAGGTAGAGATGACTCGGGTCCAGCCCGGCGTCGTCGACCGCGCGGCGCAGCAGGCGTCCGGCCGGGCCGACGAAGGGCAGCCCCTTCTGGTCCTCCATGTCGCCGGGTTGCTCGCCGACCAGCACCACCCGGGCGCTCTCGTCGCCCCGGCCGAAGACCGTCTGCGAGGCGTCCCGGTACAGCTCACAGCCGCGGCAGCCACCGGCCGCGGTGCGCAGGTCGTCGATGGTGTCGGCGTCGGGCGGGATGAACCGCTGGGCGCCCGGAGCGCTCCCGGTCTGCTCGGCCATGCCGACTGTTATATACCCGTTGGTTGCCCGGTGCCGGGTACGTCCTCGGCGCGGTGCCGCGACACGAGGAGCCGCACCCGCGTCAGTACCCGTTACCGCCGCCATCCCCACCAGAAGCGATGGCGATCAGCACGATAATGATGATGATGATCGCCACCGCGACCGCGATCCAGACTCCCTTACGTGCCCCACCTGAAGCCATGACCCCACCTCCGGCGCCCCGCATACCCGCCTCACCCGCCCCGAATCCCCGCGATCCTGCACTTTCTGCCCGGACAACTGCCGTGTTGATCGACATAAAGGCGACAGAAAGATCGCGGGGGGCGGAGGGCGGGGCGGGCTAGGTCTGGAAGCCCTGGGGTGGGGTGGGGTTCTGGGCTTCGGCCAGGGCTGCCGCCAGGGGGGCCAGATCCTCGGTGGTCAGTGGGCTGACGCAGATGCGCACCGCGGGAGGCGCGGCGATCCGGTAGAGGGCGCCGGGCGCCACCGCCCAGCCGGCATCGCGCAGCGCGGTGACCACGCTTGTCTCGTCCGCCACGGGCAGCCAGACGTTGATGCCGCTGCGGCCGTGCGCGGTCAGACCGTGCGCGGCCAGTGCGGCCAGCAGCCCCGCACGCCGCTGCTCGTAGCTCAGCGCCGCCCGCCGCACCTGCTCGGTGACCGCCGGATCCTGCCAGAGGGCGAGCACCAGCCGCTGCAACACGGTGGAGACCCAGCCGGCGCCGACCCGGGTGCGGCCGGTCACCCGGGCCACCGTGGTCTCGTCGCCGACCAGCACCGCGAGCCGCAGGTCCGGGCCGAACGGCTTGCTCACCGAGCGCACGAAGGCCCAGCTCGACGTCGCCCCAGCCAGCGGGTGCAGGGGTACGCGGGCCAACTCCGCGGCGTGGTCGTCCTCGATCAACAGCAGGTCCCGACGGCCGGCGAGCAGCGCTCGCAGCGCGCCGGCGCGGGCGGCGGAGACGGCGGCGCCGGTCGGGTTCTGCGCCCGGCTGGTGACCACCAGCGCCCGCGCCCCGGCGGCCAGTGCGGCGGCCACCCCGGCCACCAGAGGACCCTCGTCGTCCAGCGGTACGCCGATCGGGCGCAGCCCCAGCGCGGCGACCAGGTCGAGCAGGTTGGCCCAGCCCGGGTCCTCCACCGCCACCGCGTCACCGGGGCGCAGGTGTGCGCCGAGCAGCCGTTCGATGCCGTCCAACGCGCCGCCGGTGAGGGTGAGCTCCCCGGTCGGTACGCCGTCGGCGCCCAGCCGGAGGCGAGCCTCCTCGGCAAGTTCCGGCAGCACCCCGGCGTCGGAGTAGCCGATCGACGGACCGTTGTCGGCGGCGAGGGCCGCCAGGTGCGGGCCGAGCGGGGGGAGCAGCCGGGGGTCGGGTTCGCCTCGGGACAGGTCACGGGCGCCGGGCAACGGCGGAGGACGCAGCGCCGAGCGCCGGGCGGCCACCGGGGGACGCGGACGCACCCGGGTGCCGTGCCGCCCGGCGGTGGCGAGCAGGCCGCGCTGGCGCAGATCCTGGTACGCGCGGGCGACGGTGGCGGGACTGACGCCCAACTCGGCGGCGAGCACCCGCACGGGCGGCAGGGCGGCACCCGGCGGTAGGGCATCCGTACGGATGCCGGACTCGATGCTGGCCGAAATCTCGACGGCCGTCGTACCGGTGAGCTGATAGTGTGCTGACACAAACAAGAGATTGTACTAGAACAAAGGGGCGAGCGCATGTACCCACCCACCGCCCGGACCACACCCCACCGTTCCCGCGACAAGATGAGCTACGACCGGGCCGCCGCCCACGCGGTGCTCGACGAGGCGTACCACTGCGCGTTCGGCTTCGCCGTCGACGGCCAGCCGCGGGTGCTGCCCACCCTGCACGTCCGCATCGGCGACACGCTCTACCTGCACGGCTCCACCGGCAGCCGTCCGCTGCTCGCGGCCCGGGGTGACGGGCTGGAGGTGTGCGTCACGGTGACAGTGCTCGACGGCCTGGTCTACGCCCGCTCCCAGTTCCACCACAGCGCCAACTACCGCTCGGTCGTCGCGCTCGGCACCGCCCGACTGGTCACCGACGAGCGGGAGAAGCTCGCCATGCTCACCGCGCTTGTGGAAAAGGTCGGCACGGGACGCAGCACCGCCACCCGCCCGCCCAGCCGTCGCGAGTTGGCCGAGACCGCCGTGCTGGCGCTGCCCCTGCACGAGGTGTCCGTCCGGACCCGCAGCGGCGGGGTCCGCGAGGACGAGGCCGACCTGGACCTGCCGCACTGGGCCGGCGTGCTGCCGCTGCGGATGACCGCCGGGCAACCCGAGCCGGACGCCGGGGTCACCGCACCACTGCCGGCGTACCTGCGGACGGCCCGCACGCCCTGGCACGACCCCGTGCCGCTGCGCGGCGAGCACGTCCGGCTGGAGCCACTGGAGTTGGCGCACACCGACGAGTTGCACGCCGCCACGGCGGACGCGGAGGTCTGGCGGCACCTCAGCGTCGCGCCGCCCACCGCGCCCGCCGATACCGCCGAGGTGATCAACACCGCCCTGGCCGCCCAGCACCACGGCGAGCGGGTGGCCTGGGTGCAGCGCTGCGCGGCGACCGGGGCCGTGGTCGGCAGCACGTCCTACTACGAGATCGACCCCCAGCGGCGGTCGGTGGGGATCGGGCACACCTTCCTCGGCCGGCCCTGGTGGCGTACCGGGATCAACACCGAGGCGAAGTTACTGCTGCTCAGCCGGGCCTTCGACGACCTGGGCGCGGTCCGGGTCGTCTGGCACACCGACATCCGCAACGTCCGCTCCCAGGCGGCCATCGAACGGCTCGGCGCCACCCGGGAAGGGGTGCTGCGGATGCACCGGCAACGCCCGGACGGCTCCTGGCGGGACACCGTGCAGTACGCGATGACCGTCGACGAGTGGCCGAACGCACAGGCCAGGCTGCGAGAAAAACTTCTGCGGACGGCACCGGTGGCGTGATGATGGCGGGCGTGCTGGGGATCACCGACATCTGGACGTACGTGCTGGGCACCGTGGCCATCATCCTGCTGCCCGGGCCGAACTCACTCTTCGTGCTCTCCACCGCGGCCAAACGGGGCGTCGCCGTCGGCTACCGGGCCGCCGGTGGGGTGTTCGTCGGCGACGGGGTGCTGATGGTCCTCTCCGCCGCCGGAGTGGCGTCGCTGCTCAAGGCGTACCCCCCGCTGTTCTTGGTGATCAAGTACGCCGGCGCCGCGTACCTCGGTTATGTCGGGTTGACCATGCTGCTCGGCGCCGTGCGGCGCTGGCGCGACCGCAACGACCCGAGCACGCCGCGGCTCATCGACGCCGCGGAGCCGGCGGCGCTGCGCAGCCCGTTCCGCAAGGCGCTGGTGATCAGCCTGCTGAACCCGAAGGCGATCCTGTTCTTCATCTCGTTCTTCATCCAGTTCGTCGACCCCGGCTACGCCTGGCCGGCGTTGTCGTTCCTGCTGCTCGGGCTGATCGCCCAGGTGACGAGCGCGCTCTACCTCACCGCGTTGATCTTCGCGGGCACCTTCCTCGCCACACAGTTCCGCCAACGCCGCCGACTGGCCGCCGGCGGCACCACCGCCGTGGCAGCCCTCTTCCTGGCCTTCAGCCTCAAACTAGCCACCGCCAGCGCCGGCTGACCCCCCAGCGCCCGGCCCCGCGCTGGCCCGCCCCGCGTTGGCCGGCCCCGCGCTGGCCCGCCCCGCGCCGGCCGGCCCCGCGTTGATCATGGGGTTATAGCCACTCGCCCCGGCGTGTCGGGACTATAACCCCATGATCAACCGCGGGGGGCGGGGGTGGGGGTGGGTGGGTGGGTGGGTTAGGTTCCGTCGCCGCCGGAGCCTCCTCCTCCTACGCCGGCGCCGCCGGCGGTGCCGCCCAGGCCGTAGCCGGACTGGACCGGCTCGTCGGGGTGGCGACTGACGTGGGCGGACCCGGCGATCTGCGCGGACCAGTCGGCCTGGGCGGCAGCGGCGGCGTGCCTGTTGATCGCCTGGCGGATCCAGCCGTCGACGGTGGCGACCCAGTCCCGCCGGTCGGTGTCCGTGTGCCAGATCCGGAACCGGCTGATGCTCTGGTGGGTGATGCCGGCCAGCGCCAGTCGGCGATCCATCCAGAGGATCGCCTCCAGACCCGCCGAGTTGGTCACGAAGATCACCTCCAGCTCGGTGATCGGGCCGGCGTAGAGGGGTCCCACCCAGTAGCCCCAGCGCTGGTGCAGCGGCAGGGTGTGCTCGACCCCGGGCAACCCGCCCTCCTGCAAGCCGGACTGGCGGATCAGGAAACCGAGCGTGTCCAGCGCCGCCAGCACGTGCTGCTGGGTGGGGAGCGGATGCACGAAGACCGGCACCATGGCCCCCTGGTCGAGATCGGGATCGAGGGACACCTCGGTGCGCAGACCCATCCGCAGGCTCAGCAGCGGCACCCCGCCGAAGATGGTCACCGGGGTCTCCCACGGCAGCGGCAGCGCGAAGTCGACAGCCCGCCGTCGACCGGCCGGCACGACGAAGCGGCCGGCGATCGGTAGTTGGTGGAACTGCACGAGACGCCGGGGAGCCGCCGGGTCGTCCGGTTCGACGGTGGTGACCAGGCCGAGCCGGATGTGCCGCACCAGTACGTCCTCGGGGCCGGCCGCGAGGGTCACCCGCCCGGGCAGGCGCAGGCCCGGGCGGGTGCTCGGGTTGGGCAGCGTGGTCTGCACGGAGAGGCCGGTCCGGCCGGACTCCCGGGACACGCCTGTCAGCCGCACCGCGGGCCTCCTTCCGGACGGGGTCCCCGTCCGGAAGGAGGCCCCACCCGGCGCGCCTACCCGGTCGAGCTGACGTCAAGCCCGCCCGCGCCGAGCAGCGTCACCGCGCGGACCCGGCCACACCGACATCAGCGCGACCAGGCCCGGCACGTCAGCGGCAACCGCCGCCCCGGCGAGAGCACGTCAGCGGCAACCGCCGCCCCGGCAAGAGCACGTCAACGCAACCGCCGCCCCGGAGCACGTCAGCGCAACCGCCGCCCGCGCGGCACCGTGTCGGTCTCGTCGTCGAACTCCCCGATGACCTCCTCCAGGAGGTCCTCCAGGGCCACGAAACCGATCGGCCGGGCCGGGCCACCGCCGTTGCGTACCAGCGCGAGCTGCGACTGTCGGGCCCGCATCGCCCCCACCGCCTCGGTCACCGAGGACGTCGCGGGCAGGGTGAACGCGGGCGTCATCAGCTCCCCGGCGGTGGCGACCCGGCCGGTGGTGACCACCCGCACCGCCTCCCGGACGTGCACCAGGCCGCAGACGTCGCCCGCCTCGTCCAGCACCGCCAGTCGGGATCGACCGCTGTCCCGGCTGACCTGTTCGATCCGTTCGGCCGGGTCGTCCCGACGGACGGTGACCATGGTGGCGAACGGTTCCATCACCTGCGCCACGGAGGTGCCCTGCAACTCCAGCATGCTGGTCAACAACTGGTGTTGCTCGGCGCCGAGCAGCCCGTGCTCGCGGGACTGTTCCAGCAGGATCCTCAGCTCGTCCGGGCCGTGCACCTGGGCGAGTTGGTCCTGCTGGTTCACCCCGACCAGCCGCAGGATCGCGTTGGCCAGGGCGTTGAGCGCGGAGAGCACCGGCCGGGACACCCGGGCGAAGGCACGGAACGGCAGCGCGAGCAGCGTCGCCGAACGCTCCGCGTCGGTGATCGCCCACGACTTCGGTGCCATCTCCCCCACCACCAGGTGCAGGAAGGTGACCACCCCGAGGGCGAAGACCAGGGCGATCAGGTGACTGGCCGCGTCCGGCAGGCCCACCGCGTGCAGCAGCGGGCTGAGCAGGTGCTCGATCGCCGGCTCGGCCAGCGCGCCGAGACCCAGGGTGCACAGCGTGATGCCGAGCTGCGCGCCGGCCAGCATCAGCGACAGCTCGCGGACGCCGTCCAGGGCGGCGCGTGCCGCCCGACCGCCGTTCGCCGCGGCCTGTTCCAGGCGGTACCGCTTGCTCGCCACCAGGGCGAACTCGGCGGCCACGAAGAACCCGTTCAGCGCCAGCAGGATCACCGAGCTGAACAGCGCGATCCCGGGGCTCACGCGCTCACCCCCGGCTTGGTCAACTGCAACCGCACCGAGTCGGCCACGTGCCGGTCCACGGCCAGCACCTCGACCAGGGCCCGGGGCTCCGTCTCGTGGTCCTCACCGTCGGCGCCCTCGGGTAGCAGGCTGATCTCCAGCCGGTCACCGACCTCCGGCACCCGGCCCAGCTCCCGCATCACCAAGCCGGACAGGGTGTCGTACTCCGGGGCCTCGGGCAGCGCGATGCCGGTGCTGTCGGCGACCTCGTCGATCCGCCAGCGGGCCGGCACCACCCACGACCCGTCGTCCTGCCGGGCCGGCGCGCGGTCCGGCGGGTCGTCTTCGTCCCGGATCGGGCCGACCAGTTCCTCGGCGATATCCTCCAGGGTGATCACCCCGGCGAAGCCGCCGTACTCGTCGACCACGCACGCCATCTGCCGGTGCCCGGACCGCAGCCGGTCCAGCACCGTGGGCAGGGCCAACGTCTCCGGTACGAGCAGCGGCGGCCCGGCCACCGCGCTCACCGGGGTGGTGGCCCGCTCCGCCGGGGGTACGCCGAGCACGTCGGCGATGCCGACCACGCCGAGCAGGTCGTCGACGCCCTCCGCACCGCGCACCGGGAAGCGGGAGTGGCCGGTGTCCAGCAGCTCGACCACCCGGCTGACCGGCTCGTGCGCCCGTACGGTGTGCACGTCGACCCGGGGCACCATGGCCTCACCGGCGGTCAGCTCGCGGAAGTCCAGACCTCGGTCGAGCAGCGTGGACATCTCGGCGTCGAGGCTGCCCTCCTCGCGGGACTCGGCGATGATCTGTTCCAGGTCCGCCGGGGTGGCGCCGCTGGGCAGCTCCTCGATCGGCTCGATGCCGAACCGGCGCAGCAGCCGCACCGATGCCCGGTCGAAGAGCCGGATCACCGGCCCCGCGACGGCCAGGTAGAGCAGGGTGGATCGGCTCAGCGCCCGGGCCAGTTGCTCGGCTCGGGCGATGGCCAGGTTCTTCGGGGCCAGCTCACCGAGCACCATCTGCACGACGGTGGCGATGACCAGGGCCAACGCCACCGACAGCGGCAGGCTGACCGCTTCGCTGACGCCGGCCACGCC
Organism: Micromonospora sp. NPDC049101; assembly: GCF_040648675.1. NCBI lineage: Bacteria > Bacillati > Actinomycetota > Actinomycetes > Micromonosporales > Micromonosporaceae > Micromonospora > Micromonospora sp. NPDC049101. The sequence goes on from NZ_JBEZED010000016.1 coordinate 88,547, forward strand.
GAGCAGGTCGGCGAGACCACCGCCGAGGTACGGCTCGGCGACGTAGCCGACCAGCAGGGCGGTGACGGTGATGCCGAGTTGGGCGCCGGAGAGCACGAAGGAGAGCCGGCTGGTGACGGTCAGGGCCCGGGCGGCGGCCTGGTCGCCGTCGTCGGCGAGCTGGCGCAGCTTGCCCCGGTCCACGGCGACGTAGCCGAACTCCTGCGCCACGAAGTAACCGGTGGCGGCAGTGAGAAGAATGATCAGAAGAAGGCCGACGACGATCAGCACGGGTCGCTCAGGGCTCCCGGGGTCGTCGGGACGGGGAGATGCCGGGCACGACCCGGCTGGCTACTGCTGCCCTCCTGGGCAGAGGAGTCGATCATGCCGCTATTTTATCCGCGCTGGCTGGGACTCCGCTGGGGGTGGGCCGAAGGGGCAGCAACGTCCGGTTCGCCCCCGTCACGCCGCTCCGGTCGACCCGCCACCCGAGCCGTGTTCGGCCAGCTCGTCGGCGTCGAGCAGACTCCGGTCCAGCCGCCCCGACCGGTACGCGGCCCGCCCGATCATCTGCGCCGAGACCGGCGCGGTCGCCAACTGGAAGACCGCCACCAGCGCGACCATGCCCAGATCCGCCGGAGACCGCAGGCGCAACGCGATGCCCAACAGCAGCAGGAGCACCCCGAGCACCTGCGGTTTGGTGGCCGCGTGCATCCGGGACAACGCGTCCGGGAAACGCAGCACGCCGATCCCGGCGGCCAGGCCGAGCAGCGCGCCGGCCACCAGACAGGCGGCACCGAGCCAGTCCGCGATCGTCGCGATCACTGCTGCTCCCGAACGGCGAAGCGGACGAGTGACACCGAGCCCACGAAGCCGAGCAGGGAGAGCACCACCAGCACGGGCAGTGTGGTGGCATGCCCGTTGACCGCCGCCTCGGCGCCCACCGCGCCGACCATGGTGGCGAGCAGCATGTCCGCCGCGATCACCCGGTCCACAAGTGACGGACCACGGTAGAGGCGGGCCAGCGCGAGAAGCGCGGTCACCGACAGCAGGACGGTAAGGACGACGGCCAGGAACGTGGTCACGGGCTGGTACCCCTCTCGGATTCGTCGGTCTCGACGCGGCGCAGTTCGGCGTCGGAGCCCACCGCGCGGATGACACGCCGTTCGACGGTGCGGGTGCGTTCCCGGGCCACGTCCAGGTCCGCCGGCCCGTGGGTGTCGAGCACGTGCAGGTAGAGCGTCCCGGAGTCCCGGTCCACCTCCAGGATCAGCGTGCCCGGCACCAGCGAGACCGCCTCGGCGGTGAGCGCCAGGTTCAGGTCGGTGGGCACCCGCAGCCGGACCGCGATGATGGCCCCGCGCGGCCGGTAGCCGGGCTGCACGGCGATCCGGGCGACGTGCAGGCTCGCGCTGACCAACTCCACGGCGAACCGCGCCGCGAACACCAGCAGCCCCCGGAACCGCAGCCGACCGCCGTAACTGACCGCCGGCAGCGGGAAGAAGGCCAGCACCGCGCCGCCCACCAGCACACCGCCTGCCGCGTTGGCCCAGTTGACGTCGCCCCAGAGCAGGTTCCAGACCACCACCAACCACCCGAGTGCCGCCGTCTGGTCCCGCCAGCGCCCGAGCCGGCCGCGCCCCGACGCCGGCGGCCCGGGGGCGTCGCGGGCCGACTCGGAGGGGCCGGTCACGGCACGCCGTTCGGCAGCACGGCATCGACGTACGGGGTACGCAGGCGCAGGTCGGCAGCCGCGTCGGCGGTGACGTCGAAGAGCGGACCGGCCAGCACGGTCAGCGCCAGCCCGAAGGCGACCAGGGCCACCGTGGCCCCGACCATCAGCTTCGGCAACCGGACGGCCGGCTCGCTGGTGGCCAGTCGCGGCGCGCGCCAGAAGGCGATGTTCCACACCCGCGACGCCACGTAGAGGGTGAGCAGGCTGGTCAGCGTGCCCGCCGCGACCAGCGCCCAGGGCAACGGACCGCCGGCCGCCACCCCGGCCTGGAGCAGGCCGAGCTTGCCGAGGAAACCGGAGAACGGCGGCACCCCGGCGAGGTTCATGGCCGGGACGAAGAACAGGACACCGAGCAGCGGCGCCACCCGGGCCAGCCCGCCGATGCGGCGCAGGTCGGTGCTGCCGGCGCGCTCCTCGACCAGCCCGGCGACGAGGAACAACGTGGTCTGGATGGTGATGTGGTGCACCACGTAGAAGATCGCGCCGGAGAGGCCGGCGGCGGTGCTCAACGCCACCCCGAAGATCATGTAGCCGATGTGGCTGACCAGGGTGAACGAGAAGAGCCGCTTCAGATCGGACTGGGCCACCGCGCCGAGGATGCCGATCACCATGGTCAGCCCGGCGACGACCATGAGCAGCACGTCGGCGTGCCCACCGGGAAACAGCAACGTCTCGGTGCGGATGATCGCGTAGACGCCCACCTTGGTGAGCAGACCCGCGAAGACGGCGGTGACCGGGGCCGGTGCGGTGGGATAGCTGTCCGGCAGCCAGGCCGACAGCGGGAAGACCGCCGCCTTGATCGCGAAGGCCAGGAGCAACATCAGCTCCAGTGTCAGTCGTACGCCGTCGGGCAGGTCGTCGAGGCGCCGGGCGAGCTGCGCCAGGTTGAGCGTGCCGGTGGCCGCGTACACCAGACCCACCGCCGTCAGGAAGATCATCGAGGAGAGGATGCTGACCACCACGTACGTCGACCCGGTCCGGATCCGGGCCTCGGAGCCGCCCAGGGTGATCAGCACGAAGCTGGCGGCCAACAGGATCTCGAAACCGACGAAGAGGTTGAACAGATCACCCGCCAGGAACGCGTTGGTGACGCCCGCGGTGAGCACCAGGTACGTCGGGTGGAAGATGACCACCGGTGAGCTCTCCCCGGTCTCGCTGCGCCCCTGGCCGATCGAGTACAGCAGCACGCAGAGGGTGACCGCCGACGAGACCACGAGCATCAGCGCGGCAAGCTGGTCGGCGACCAGCACGATCCCGAACGGTGCCGGCCACGCCCCGACCGCCACCACCACCGGCCCGTGCCGGTACGCCTGCACCAACAGCAGCACCGCCACGGTGAGGGTGCCACCCAGGCAGAGCACGCTGACCACCCGCTGCAGGCGGGGCCGCGCGGCCAGCAGCAGGGTCAGCGCCGCACCGAGCAGCGGCACCACCACCGGCAGCGGCACCAGGGTGCTCATCACGCCTCCTCCCCGCGGCGCAGTCGGCGGCGGGCGGGCTCGGGATCGACCTGCTCCGGGTCGTCACCCGGCCCCTCCCCGCCGAGGTCGGCGGTGCCCACCTCGTCGCGCACCGCCCGGCGGATGATCTGCCGGTCCTCCAGGTCGTCGGGCACCTCGTCGTCGCCGGTCAGATACCAACTCCGGTACGCCACCGCGAGCAGGAACGCACTCAGCCCGAAAGTGATCACGATGGCGGTCAACACCATCGCCTGCGGCAGCGGATCACTCATCCGCTCGATCGGGCCGGTCCCGACGATCGGCGCCGCACCGGGCCGCCCGCCCAGCAGGATCAGCAGATTCACCCCGTTGCCGAGCAGGATCACCCCGAGCAGGATCCGGGTCAGGCTGCGCTCCAACAGCAGGATCACCCCGCACCCGACGAGCACCGCGACGGCCAGCACCAGCACCAGCGTCGGTCCCGCGCCGGTCGCCGTCATGCCCTTTCACCCTTGTCGACGGCCAGGCCGCCGGTGGCCGTCCCGGTGGCCTCGATGTGCCGGTCCACCTCGGCGCCGAGGCTGCGCAGGATGTCCAACACCAGCCCGATCACGACCAGGTACACGCCGATGTCGAAGAAGAGCGACGTGACCAGGTGGGCGTCACCGACCAACGGCAGGGACCCGTCGACCTTGGCGCTCTCCAGCACCGACCCGCCGACCAGCAGACCCACCACGCCGCTGCCCACCGCCACGGCCAGTCCGGCGCCCAGGATCACTCCGGCGCCGATCGGGGCCGCCTCGGTCAACTCGTACCGGCCGCCGGCCAGATAGCGGACCACCAGGGCGAGACCCGCCACCAGACCGCCGGCGAAACCGCCCCCCGGCGCGTTGTGCCCGGAGAAGAGCAGGAACAGGGAGAACAGCACGACGGTGTGGAAGATCAGCCGGATGACCACCTCCAACACGATCGAACGGCGTTCCTCGTGGAGAGTGGGGCCGCCCCGCAGCCACACCGGCCGACCGGGTCGGTTCACCCGCGCATCCGACTCGGGCCGACGCGGTCGCGGCCCGGTGCGGGACCGCTCGAAGATCAGGCTGGCCACCCCGGTCGCGGCCACCACCAGGACCGCCAGTTCGCCCATCGTGTCCCAGGCCCGAATGTCGACAAGTGTCACGTTGACCACGTTGCGGCCGTACCCGTGGGCCACCGCCAGATCCGGAAAGGCGGCGGAGATGTCCGGTGCCCGGCGGGCACCGGCGGCGGTCAGGGCCAGCCCGGCGGCCACCACGCCCACCGCCACCCCGACCGCCCGGCGGGTCCACCGGCTGCGGCGCAGCGGGCGGGCCGAGAACCGCTGCGGCAGGCGACGCAGCACCAGCACGAAGACCGCGATCGTCGCGGTCTCCACCAGGAACTGGGTGAGCGCCAGGTCGGGTGCCCCGTACAGGACGAACAGCATCGCGGTGCCGTAGCCGGTCATCCCCACCAACAGCATCGCGGTCAACCGACGGCGGGTGCCGACCGCCAACACCGCGGCCACCGCGATCACCAGCACCACCACCGGTTGGAGCAGGTTGTCCCAGAGTGGGAGCCGAGCCCGCCACGGGCCGGCGGAGAGCATCGCCGCACCGGGCACCAGCACGAGGGCGACCAGGATGACGCCCAGATACTGCGGCAGGGAGCCGCGCTGCGTCGTACCGGTGACCTCGATGGCCAGTCGGTCGAACCGGCCCACGACCCACTCGTACCCCTGGTTGCCACCCACCGGCGAACGCAGCCGGGCCAGCACCGGGGTGAGCGGCCCGCGCACGGCGAAGAGCAGGCCACCTCCGGCGAGCGCCAGCGCGGACAGGCCGAGCGCCGGGGTCGGCCCGGACCACAGCGCCAGGTGCGCGTCGACCCCACCGAGCAGATCGGCGTACGGGCGCAGCAGGTCGTCCAGCACACTCGCGGCCGGGCCGGCGAGCAGACCGAACCCGGCCAACACCGCCGGCGGCACCAGCAGCGACGCGGCGATCGGGTCCGGTCGGGTCGGTGCCACACCCGGGCGGTCGGCGAACGCTCCCCAGAGGAAACGTGCGCTGTACGCGACAGTGAGCACCGTCCCGGCGACCAGACCGGTGAGCAGCACCGGCTGGTCGGTGAACGCCCCGAACACCGCCTCCTTCGCGACGAAGCCGACAAGCGGCGGCACACCCGCCATCGACGCCGCGGCCAGCACCGCGACCACGAACAGCGGTGTCGACCAGTGCCGCAGCCCGGACAACTCGCCCAGGTCACGAGTGCCAGCGCCATGATCGATGATGCCGACGACCAGGAACAACGCCGCCTTGAACAGGGCGTGCGCCAGGAGCATCGCGGTGCCGGCCAGCGCGGCGTCCGGGGTACCGGAGCCGGTCACCGCGACCAGCAGGCCGAGCTGACTGACCGTCCCGTACGCCAGCAACAGCTTCAGATCGGTCTGCCGCAGCGCGGCCCAACCGCCGAGCAGCATGGTCGCCACGCCGGCGATCTGCACCACCGGCCGCCACGGCCCGACCGTGGCGAGCACCGGCGCGAGCAGTCCGACCAGGTAGACGCCGGCCTTGACCATGGCGGCGGCGTGCAGGTACGCGCTGACCGGCGTCGGCGCCGCCATCGCGACCGGCAGCCAGGAACTGAACGGCAGCACCGCCGACTTGGACAGCGCACCGGCCAGGATCAACAGCACGGCGACCGCGAGGTACGCACCGCCGGGCGGTGGCTGGGCGGCGATCGCCGACCAGCGGTAGGTGCCGGCGTGCTCGCCCAGCATGATGAACCCGACGAGCATGGCGAGCCCGCCCAGCGTCGTGACGGTCAACGCCTGCGCCGCCGCCCACCGACTGGCACGCCGCTCGGTGCTGTGCCCGATCAGCAGGTACGAGAGGATCGTGGTCAGTTCCCAGCCGACGTAGAGCAGTAGCAGATCGTCGGCGAAGACCAGGACGAGCATCGCGCCGGCGAAGGCGACCAGCACACCGACGTAGCGTGCCAGTCCGCTCGACCCGGCGCTGAAGTAGTGGGCGCTGTAGACCAGCACCAGCGCGCCGACACCCCCGATCAGCAGCGTCATCAGCCAGGACAGCGTGGTGAGCCGGAACGCGAGGTCGAGGCCCAACTGCCGGATCCACGGGTACGTCTCGACCACCGCCCCGCCGTCTCCGACGGCCGGGGTGTGGGCCAACGCCCAGCAGAACGCGGCGGCCGGTGCCAGCGCCAACGGGTAACACGCGCGTCGACCCCACCACCGGACGAGCAGGGGTGCGACGAGGGCCCCCACGAGGTGAAGGACGAGCAGTACCAGCACCTGCGCTCCTGATCGAGGTGGCCAGCGCCCGTGCAGCGGTGGCGCCCAGCGCCTGTTTCACACAGGCCGGCCAGTCCTGGTGAAACAGGCCCTAGCAGCGATCAGACGTCAGTTCGTCGCCCGCCGTGCGGTTTTGCCGGAATTCACCCACAGAGCCCGAAACGCGGCCCTCGTCCGCGGGGTCAGCGGTGTAGGGCGTTGTTGCGGGGGTGGGGGCTGTCGGGGGTGGGGCGGTCGTGGCCCAGCTCGGCGAGGAGGTCGACGCGGCCGAGTTGGCGTGCGACCCGGTCGACCACCCGCTCGGCGGCGGCCAGCGACCGCACCGAGAGCAACCGACCCCGACTCTCGCGGCGCAGCACGAAATAGTGGACGGCGACGCGTACCTGGCCACGATCGGCGGCGCTGGCCTGGGCGGTGCACAGGACCAACTCCCGCAGGCAGTGGGCGAGGCGTTCGGCGAGCTCAAGCTCGGGGCCGTGCAGGCCCGCACGGAGGGCCGCAAGGTGGCTGTCGACCTTGCGAATCAGCACGTCGGTGCCGGGTTCGATGGTGTGCTGCTCGCCGGCCATCAAATCCCCTCACCCCGGTTCGCGTTGGCAGTGAAGTTACTTTATGTTGCTCCTTAGAAGCAAGCAGTTAAGTCAGACTTAACGTATTAACCGCACGTTCCATGCTTTTTACTTTTGTCCGGCACATTCCACTGTCGGACGGTCGTCGTTGTCGTACGGGCGGGGCAGGATGGACCGGTGACCGGGGCAGACGCAGACACCGGCGCGGTGCTCGCCGGCTTCGGCCCGGCCACCCGCGCCTGGTTCGAGGCCGCCTTCGCCGCACCCACCGCCGCCCAGACCGGCGCCTGGCGGTCGGTCGCCGCCGGCCGCAGCGCCCTGGTGGTCGCACCCACCGGTTCCGGCAAGACGCTCGCGGCCTTCCTCTGGTCACTGGACCGGCTGGCCCGCGAGCCCGCGCCGGCCGAGGCACGCCAACGGTGCCGAGTGCTCTACGTCAGCCCCCTCAAGGCCCTCGCCGTCGACGTGGAGCGCAACCTGCGCGCCCCGCTCGCCGGCATCCGGCAGGCGGCCACCCGGCTGGGTGTCGCACCCCCCGACATCACCGTCGGCATGCGCACCGGCGACACGCCGGCCGACGAGCGGCGCGCCTTCGCCCGCACCCCACCGGACATCCTCATCACCACGCCCGAGTCGCTGTTCCTGCTGCTCACGTCCGCCGCCCGCGACTCTCTGCGCGGCATCCAGACGGTGATCGTCGACGAGGTGCACGCGGTGGCCGGCAGCAAACGCGGCGCCCACCTCGCCCTCTCCCTCGAACGCCTCGACCAGCTGCTGCCCGCACCGGCCCAGCGCATCGGCCTCTCCGCCACCGTCCGGCCGATCGACGCCTGCGCGCAGTTCCTCGGCGGCGCCCGCCCGGTCGACGTGGTGCAGCCGGCCACCCCGAAGACCATCGAGGTCAGCGTGCAGGTCCCGGTGGAGGACATGACCCGCCTGGACGAGCAGGAGCAGCCACCGGAGGACGACCTGGGCGGCCCCGGGCCACGCCGCGCGTCGATCTGGCCGGCCGTGGAGGAGCGGGTCTTCACCCTCATCGGGCAGCACCGCTCGACGATCGTCTTCACCAACTCCCGCCGCAGCGCCGAGCGCCTCTGCGCCCGACTCAACGAGCTGGCCGCCGAAGCGCTGACCGCCGAGGCAGGGGCCTCCGGAGCGGCGGTCGCCGGAGCAGGTGCCTCCGCCTCGGCCGAGGGCGCGATCGGCGTACCCGAGGGGTTGTCGGCGGGTGACGACCCGGCGGCCGACGACGGCCCGGTGCCCGGCGCGCAGCGGTGGGGTGGTCCCGCCGGTCCGCTGCGCAACCGGCCGCCGGCCGAGATGCTGGCTCAGTCCGGCGCGGCCACCGGCGCGGCGCCGGTGATCGCCCGCGCCCACCACGGCAGCGTCTCCCGGGAGGAGCGCAAGCACATCGAGGAGGCGCTCAAGTCCGGCCAGCTCCCGGCCGTGGTGGCCACCTCCAGCCTGGAGCTGGGCATCGACATGGGCGCGGTCGACCTGGTGGTGCAGATCGAGGCGCCGCCGAGCGTGGCCGCCGGGCTGCAACGGGTCGGCCGGGCCGGGCACCAGGTGGGTGCGGTCTCCCGTGGGGTGGTCTTCCCCAAGCACCGTGGCGACCTGCTCTCCTGCGCGGTGGTCGCCGAGCGGATGACCGACGGCGCGATCGAGGAGTTGCACTACCCGCGCAACCCACTGGACGTGCTGGCCCAGCAGATCGTCGCGATGGTGGCGCTGGAGCCGTGGCCGCTCGGCGACCTGGCCGTGCTGGTCCGGCGGGCCGCGCCGTTCGCCGAGCTGCCCGACTCGGCGTTGCACGCCGTGCTGGACATGCTCTCCGGCCGTTACCCGTCCACCGCGTTCGCCGAGCTGCGTCCCCGGTTGGTCTGGGACCGGGCCACCGACCTGCTCACCGGTCGTCCCGGCGCGCAGCGGCTGGCGGTGACAAGCGGCGGCACGATTCCCGACCGGGGGCTGTTCGGGGTCTTCCTGGCCGGCGCGGAACGGGCCGCCCGGGTCGGCGAGCTGGACGAGGAGATGGTCTACGAGTCCCGCGTCGGTGACGTGTTCCTGCTCGGTTCGTCCTCGTGGCGCATCGAGGAGATCACGCCCGACCGGGTGCTGGTCTCGCCCGCCCCGGGGCAGGCCGCGCGGATGCCGTTCTGGAAGGGCGACCAGTTGGGCCGGCCGGTGGAGCTGGGCCGCGCCATCGGTGCCCGGGTGCGCACCCTGCTGCGGCAGAGCGACGAGGCGGCGCTTGCCGCCTTGCGCGACGGCGGGCTGGACGACTGGGCCGCCGGCAACCTGATGGCCTACCTGCGCGAGCAGCGGGAGGCCACCCGGTCGCTGCCCGACGACCGCACCATCGTGGTCGAGCGGTTCCGCGACGAGCTGGGTGACTGGCGGCTCGCCGTGCACAGCGTCCTCGGTGCCCGGGTCAACGGGCCGTGGGCCCTGGCGGTGGGCCGCCGGCTGGCCGAACGCTACGGGGTGGACGCCCAGGTGATGCCCTCCGACGACGGCATCGTGGTGCGCCTTCCGGACACCGCCGACGAGCCGCCCGGCGCCGACGTGGTGGTCTTCGAGCCGGACGAGATCACCCACCTGGTGGAGGAGTCGGTCGGCACCTCGGCCCTCTTCGCCGCCCGCTTCCGCGAGTGCGCCGCCCGGTCACTGCTGCTGCCCCGCCGTGACCCGCGCCGCCGCCAGCCGCTGTGGCAGCAGCGGCAACGCGCCGCGCAACTGCTCGACGTGGCCCGCGAGTACGCGGACTTCCCGGTCACCCTGGAGGCCGCCCGGGAGTGCCTCCAGGACGTCTTCGACCAGCCGGCGCTGGCCGGGTTGATGCGTGACCTGGCCAGCCGGAAGGTGCGGCTGGTCGAGGTGGAGACCAGCGCGCCGTCGCCGTTCGCGCGGTCGCTGCTCTTCGGCTACGTCGGCGCGTTCCTCTACGAGGGGGACGCCCCGCTCGCCGAGCGGCGCGCCGCCGCGCTCGCCCTGGATTCCACGCTGCTCGGCGAGCTGCTCGGCCGGGTCGACCTGCGCGAGTTGCTCGACCCCGCCGTGCTCGCCGAGACCGATCGGCAGCTGCGGTGGCTGACCGAGCAGCGCCGCCCCCGCGATGCCGAGGACGTCGTCGAGTTGCTGCGGGTGCTCGGTGACCTGAGCGACGCCGAGTTGACCGAGCGGGGTGTGCCGGAGACCTGGCTGACCGAGCTGGAGGCCACCCGCCGGGTGCTGCGGGTCCGGATCGCCGGCGAGCAACGCTGGGTGGGCGTCGAGGACGCCGCCCGGCTGCGCGACGCCCTCGGCGTGGCGTTGCCGGTGGGGGTGGCCGAGGCGTATCTCGCCCCGGTGGCCGATCCGCTCGGCGACCTGGTGGCCCGCTACGCCCGCACGCACGGCCCGTTCGCCGCGGCCAGCTGCGCGGCCCGCTTCGGGCTGGGCGTGTTCGTGGTCGAGCAGGCGCTGCGCCGGCTCGGCGCCACCGGGCGGGTGGTCTCCGGGGAGTTCACCCCCGATTCGGCCGGCGCCCAGTGGTGCGACGCCGAGGTGCTGCGGATGCTGCGCCGCCGCTCGCTCGCGGCGCTGCGCCGGGAGATCGAGCCGGTGCCACCGCGCGCGCTTGCCACGTTCTTGCCCCGCTGGCAGCAGGTCGGTTCGTCCGCCCGAGGGGTGGAGGCGCTCGCCGCGACCGTGGAGCAGTTGCAGGGCGCGGCGGTGCCGGCGTCCGCCCTGGAGCGGCTGGTGCTGCCCGGCCGGGTCGCCGACTACTCCCCCGCCCAACTCGACGAGCTGTGCGCCAGCGGGGAGGTGCTCTGGGCCGGGTCGGGGGCGATCTCCGGGGGCGACGGCTGGGTCACCCTGGCCTACGCGGACGCCGCGCCGCTGCTGCTCCCGCCACCGGACGAGGCGTTGACCCGCACCCCGCTGCACGACGCGGTGCTCGACGCGCTCGGTGACGGGCAGGCGCTGTTCTTCCGGCCGCTGGCCGACCGCGTCGGCGCGACCGACGACGCCGCCCTGACCGGGGTGATCTGGGACCTGGTCTGGGCGGGGCACCTGACCAACGACACCCTCGCCCCGTTGCGCGCGGTGCTCGGCGCCGGCGGGGCACACCGCTCGCGGCCGTCCGCGCCGCGCACCCGCTACCGGCGTCCCGGTCGGGTGGCGCTGCCCACCCGGGGTGGCCCGCCGACCGTCGCCGGTCGCTGGTCGCGCCTGCCCGAGCGGGACGTCGACCCGACCCGCCGCGCCGCCGCGCTCGCCGACGTGCTGTTGGAGCGGCACGGGGTGGTCACCCGGGGCGCGGTGATGGCCGAGCAGGTGGTCGGCGGTTTCTCGGCGGTCTACCCGGTGCTGTCGGCGCTGGAGGAGCGCGGTGCCGCCCGCCGGGGCTACTTCGTCGAGGGGTTGGGAGCGGCGCAGTTCGCGGTGCCCGGTGCGGTGGACCGGCTGCGCGCACTGGCCGAGCCAATGGACGGCACCCGGGGTCGGGGCGCACCGGCCACCGTGCTCGCCGCCACCGACCCGGCCAACCCGTACGGCGCGGCTCTGCCCTGGCCGGAACGGGTTGTCGACTCCGGCGACGGGGCCGCCCCGGCGACCGGGCACCGGGCCGGCCGCAAGGCCGGTGCGCTGGTGGTGCAGGTCGGCGGTGACCTCGTGCTGTACGTGGAACGCGGCGGTCGGACACTGCTGTCCTTCAGCGACGACACCGACACGCTCGCGGCGGCCGGCAAGGCGCTCGCCGACGCCGTCCACTCCGGCGCGTTGGGTGCGTTGTCGGTGGAGCGGGCCGACGGCGAGGCGGTGCACTCCTCGCCGCTGCGCGACGCGCTGACCGCCGCCGGCTTCCGGGCCACCCCCCGTGGCCTACGCCTGCGCGGCTGACCCGCCACCCACTCGCCGTTGAGGAGGGGTCCAGCTCTCGCCCGGCCGGCCGGGCAATGCTTGTCGGGCGATGCCGCGGAGACCGTGATGTCGCTGAGTCATCAAGATGACTCACCGGCATCACGCTCAGCAGAACGACATGCCCCCGGCCGCGTCGAGGTCGGGCTCGGTGCTCAACGCAGGCCGTTGAGCACCTTCTCGTAGCGCGGGCGGTCGGCGACCGGCGTCTTCGCCTCCAGGTAGTTGAGCACCACGGCGCCCCGGCGGTACGACTGGCCGCCCCAGGTCTCCGCGATGTCACCGGCGCTCGTCTCGTCCGGGAAGACGTACACCGTGACGGCGCCGGTGGCGATCAACTCGGAACAACCCAGGCCGAGCCCGTCCGGCCCGCAGTCGACCGAGCGGTCCAACGGGCGCGGCACCTTCAGGCCGGCGGCCCGGAACGCTTCGACGACCTGCTTCGCCCCGGGCGCCCCGGCCGGACGTTGGGGTAGCACCACCGGCGGTGGACTGGCCGGTCGGCGCTGCGTGGGCCCCTGCGGGGCGACGGAGGGTGCGGCCGGCGGGGGTGCCGCACTGCCGGTGCCGGGCGGGGCCACCGAGGGCGTCGGCGCGCTCGGCGCAATGGCGGCCGTCGGGGCCACGGCGGGCGACGCGGCCGACGCGGACGAGGCGGTGGGGGCCGCGCTCGACGGGTCGGCTTCGTCACCGCCGCAGCCGGCGGTGAGGGCGACGGCGGCCAGCAGGACCGCGACAGCGGGCAGGCTCCGAGGGGTCACCAGGGCAGTCTGCCCGGCACCGCTCGACGGCGGGAGTGGCCGGTCGGTCAGCGCGCTGTCCCATATCCGCCAGCCACCGGTGGAGGACCGTATCCCGCCGCACGACGAACTGGTCCTGGAACGGCGCACCGACGCCGAGGATTAGCCTGCGGGCATGCCCGCCACGCCCTGGATCTCGCTGACCACCGATTACGGCCTCACCGACGGCTTCGTGGCCGCCTGCCACGGGGTGATCGCCCGACTCGCACCGGCCGTCCGGGTCATCGACGTGACCCACCTGGTGCCACCGGCGGACGTCCGGCGGGGCGCTGCCGTGCTGGCGCAGACGGTGCCGTACCTGCCCGTGGGTGTGCACGTGGCGGTGGTCGACCCGGGGGTGGGTACCGCCCGGCGAGGAGTCGCACTGGCCACCCCGGGTGGGCTGCTGGTCGGTCCGGACAACGGGCTGCTGCCGGACGCCGCCGACGCTCTCGGCGGGGTGACCGCCGCGGTGCTGCTGACCGAGCCGCGCTGGCTGGCCGACCGGGTGTCCGCCACGTTCCACGGGCGGGACGTCTTCGCGCCGGTGGCGGCCCGGCTGGCGCTCGGCGCGCCCCTGGTCGAGGCGGGGCCGCCGGTCGACCCGGACGACCTGGTCCGGCTGCCGGCACCGACGCTGACCTCCGACGACGACGGCTTCACCGCCGAGGTGTCGACCGTGGACCATTTCGGCAACGTCCAGCTGGCCGCACCGGCGCACCTGCTCGACCCGTTGCCGGCGGCGCTGCGGGTGGGGCCGCCCGGTCCGGAGCCGACCCGGCCGGCCGTCCGGGGCCGGACGTTCGGCGACGCCCCCGCTGCTGGCCTGGTGGTGTACGTCGACTCGGCCGGTCTGGTGGCGATCGCCATCAATGGCGGGCGGGCGGTGGACCTCCTCCGGGTGGCCCCGGGAGACGTCCTACGGGTTTCCCGCTGATATTCGACTGTGGAATGCTGCCCCGGTGGGTGAACAAGTGGTTCCCGTGGGCTGTCCCTGCTGTGCATCCCGGACCGGCGGGGGGACCTGCCCGGTCTGTTTCTGGACCGACGACGGCCAGACCGACGCCGACGCCGACACGGTCCGGGGTGGCCCCAACGGCGATCTGAGCCTCTCGCACGCCCGACTCAACTACGCCGTCTACGGTGCCAGCCACCCGCGCTACCAGGACATGGTGCGCCCGGCCCGCCCCGACGAGCGCCCCTGAGGACGCCCGGCGGGGCGGGTACGGGTCAGCAGACCGGCACGACGCCTCCGTACACCGTCGAGATGTACGCGTGGCTGACGTACTGGCCGGTGGCCAGCCGGTCCCACCGGGTGGTGGTGCCGTAGGGCCCGGCCACGGACTGGCCGGTGACGTAGCACTGGATCGGCACGTTGGCGAACCGGGCGGCGAGGCCACGGCTCGGGTACGACGTGCTGGCCCCGGTGCGGATGGTGAGCGGCCCGTCACCGACGACGCCGCGCAGCCCGCCACCGGTCCACAGGTAGGCGACGTCCACCCAGGCGTTGGTGGTCAACTGGAGACCGTCCCAGAAGGTGCCGTCGGCCAGGTCGATGGCGGCCGGGTTGAGCACGGTCCTCCCGAACTGGTCCCGCCCGCCGTTGAAGCCGGACTGGTAGGCGGCCTGCGCCTCGGGTAGACCCTGCCCCAGGATCTTCCAGTTCTCGCGCACCGCCGCCGGGTTCCAGTAGTCGTCGCGGGTGTTCCACGGGCCGACGTCCCAGACCGGGGCGTACTCGCAGCGGGAGCCGGTGGTGGTGCAGACCCGCACGGAGTAGTCGCCCGAGTTGAGCGGGGACAGGCTGCGCCGCGACGGTAGCGCCACGAAGTGGTCCCGGGGCTGCACGGTGCGGCCGTTGGCGGTCTGCTGGCCGACCAGGCCGATGCGGGTGGCGTACACCCGGTAGGTGAGGCCCGGCGTGGCCTCGGCGACGGCGGCGGCGGTGGCGGCGGTGAGCTGGACGGCGCGTACCGTCGCGGTGGCACCGCCGGTGGGCGCGGTGAGCACCACGCGGCTCTGCACCCGGCTCACCGGCCTGTCGAAGGTCGCGCCGGCCGTGGCGGACCGCCACTCGGTCCAGCCGCTGGCCCGCCAACCACGGACCTGGGCCTCGACTGTGGCGCCCGTCGGCACGTCGGCACTGACCTGGGCGCGGACCTGGTTGGCCGGCCGGCTGAGGGTCCGCGGAGCGCTCAGCAGCAGCCCCTCCGCGGCCGCGCTGTGCGGACTGCGCGGGCTGCGTCCGGCGGACCGGGCCTCGCGCAGCCGCAGCCCGGCGGCGGTACGCCGGACGTTGACGTCGTCGCGGTCGACGACGGACAGGTCGACGTTCCACCGCTCGCCGCCCGGTGCGGCGGCGGTGGAAGTGGGCAGGATTCCGGCGGCGGAGGCGGCCGGGACGGGGTTGGTGATGGGTAGGAGCGTGGCGATGAGGGCGAGGGTGACGGAGGCGACGAGGAAGAGGGATCGAGTACGACAATGCAGCCGTGACATAGGCATTCTCCTCAGAACTCCCTGACCCTCGCATGTCCGGAGATCAGGAGGAACCTGTGTACAAATAGCGACACATGCGAATCCTGCTCGAATGAGGGAGAATGGCGGGGTGCCCGAAGGCGACACCGTCTGGAACACCGCGCGTGTGCTGCACCGCGCGCTCGCCGGCGCGCGGATCACCACGAGTGACTTCCGGGTGCCGCAGTTGGCGACCACCGACCTCAGTGGCTGGACCGTCCGCGAGTCGGCCAGCCGGGGCAAGCACCTGCTGCTGCGCCTCGCCACCCCGGACGACGCGCCCTGGACCCTGCACTCGCACCTGCGGATGGACGGCGCCTGGCGGGCGTACGCGCCGGGGGAACGCTGGACCGGCCGGCCCGCGCACCTGATCCGGGTGGTGCTGCGCAGCCCCGGCGCGGTCGCGGTGGGCTACCACCTGCACGAGATGACCCTGGTGCCGACCGCCGAGGAGGACCAGGTGGTCGGGCACCTCGGCCCCGACCTGCTCGGGCCGGACTGGGACCCGGCCGAGGCGGTCCGCCGACTCGCCGAGCACCCGGAGCAGACCATCGGCGAGGCGTTGCTCGACCAGCGCAACCTGGCCGGGGTGGGCAACCTCTACAAGTGCGAGGTGCTGTTCCTGCGCGGTGTGTCGCCGTGGACGCCGGTCGGCCAGGTGCCCGACCTGCCCGGCCTGGTGAGCCTGGCGCAGCGGCTGCTCGCCGCCAACCGCGGCCGGTGGACGCAGAGCAGCACCGGTTCGCTACACCGGGGCCAGACCAGCTACGTGTACGGGCGCCGCGCCCAGCCCTGCCGCCGCTGCGGCACCGCCATCCGCAAGGAGGAGCTGGGTGACCGGGTCACCTACTGGTGCCCGGTCTGTCAGCCCGCCCAGATACGGACGATTGGGTAATTCCTATCTGGCCGTCGGAGTCGCATGCTGCGATTGAGTGCTCACCGATCGTCAGCAGAGCGCCGAGGCAGCCACGCCGGGGTGGCGACCCTCGCGCTCCGACCCGGGGAGAGTCATGGCGCTGTTCCGCAGACTCCGCTCCACCTTCTTCGAACGGGCCCCCCGTGCCACCGACGGCCAGGTCAACGGCCGGACGGCGGCCGTGCCGGCCGCGCGTACCGCCGTGGAGACCGCCCCGGCGCCGAGCCTGGACCCGGCCGTGGTGCCCCGCTGGTTCGGCCCGGTGCCGAACTTCGCCCACAGCCCCCGCCCGACGCGCGACGCCGACGGGCGGGTGGTGCCCGGGACCGGACTGCGCAAGTTCGTGGACCCACTGCCCATTCCGGGCCAGTGGGCCGGCAGCGACCTCGGCGGCCACCTACCGGTGGCCGTACCGGACACGATCAGCTATCCGGGTTGCGACTACTACGAGATCGGCGTGCAGGAGTACGCGCAGCGGCTGCACCGGGATCTCCCCGCCACCCGGCTGCGCGGCTACCGGCAGCTCAATCCGGGCACCGACCCGACGGGCCACAACACGGTGGCACCCCCGGGGCGGCCCTGGCACCTCGGTCCGATGGTCCTCGCCCGTCGGGGCCGACCGGTCCGGGTGAAGTTCATCAACCAACTCCCCACCGGCCGGGCCGGTGAGTTGTTCCTGCCGGTCGACGACACGATCGAGGGGGCTGGCCTCGGCCCGCTGGACGGGCCCGCCCCGTTCCCGCAGAACCGCGCGGTGCTGCACCTGGCCGGGGCACAGACCGGCTGGACCAGCGCCGGCAACCCGGGGCAGTGGATCACTCCGGCCGGGGAGATCACCCCGTACCCGAACGGTGTGGGGGTGACCCCCGTGCCGGACATGCCGGCGCCGGGTGCCGGTGCCACCACCCTGTACTACCCGAACGAGCAGAGCGGCCGGCTGCTGTGGTGGCACGACAACACCCTCGGCCTGGCCCGACTCACCGTCTACGGCGGGCAACTCGCCCTCTACCTGCTCACCGACCCGGCCGAGGACCAGCTCGTCGCCGACGGGGTGCTGCCGGGCGACCAACTGCCGCTGGTGATCGAGGACAAGACGTTCGTGCCGGACGACGCCCAACTCGCCGCCGAGGACCCGACCTGGGACCGGGACCGCTGGGGTGCCCGGGGAAGCCTCTGGCACCCACACGTCTACCAGCCGCGGCAGAACCCGTACCGGTCCGACGGGCGCAACCCCACCGGCCGGTGGGACTACGGCCCCTGGTCGCGCGACCCCGCCCCGGACGACACCCGTACCGACGGCTGGGTCGCCAACCCGCACCACGACCCGGTCGACGCGCCGGACGAACCGCCGTCGCGCCCCGGCGTGCCGCACCCGTCCGCCGTCCCCGAGGCGTACGGCGACACCCCGCTCGTCAACGGCGTCGCCTACCCGTACCTGGAGGTGGCGCCGCGCGCGTACCGGTTCCGGATCCTCAACGCCTGCCTGGACCGCAGCCTCAACCTCCAGCTCTACCGGGCCTGCTCCGACGCGGCCATGTGGGCGGCCGACGGCACGCTCGCCGACGCCGAAGCCGGGGAGGTGCCGATGGTGCCCGCCGTGCGGGCGGCGGACCGGCCGACGGGGTGGCCCACCGACGGGCGCGACGGCGGTGTGCCGGACCCCCGCGCCGCCGGCCCGGAGTTCGTCCAGATCGGCAACGAGGCCGGGCTGCTGCCCGCCCCGGTGGTGCTGCCGAACCGACCGGTCGGCTACCGCTACGACCGGCTCGACCCGACCGTGCTCAACGTCGACGGGCACACCCTGCTGCTCGCCCCGGGTGAGCGGGCCGATGTGCTTGTCGACTTCGCCGCCGTGCCGCCGGGCAGCACGCTGATCCTGTACAACGACGCCCCGGCGCCGCTGCCCGGCTTCGACCCCCGCTACGACCAGCACACCGACGCCCCGGACCGGACGGCCGAGGGTGGGCCGCCGGGCACCGAACCGGGGTACGGCCCGAACACCCGCACCCTGCTCCAGTTCCGGGTCACCGGGACGCCCGCCCCGCCGTACGACCTGGGTCGGCTGCGCGACCGGCTGCCCGGGGCGTACGCGGCCAGTCAACGCCCGCCGATCGTGCCGCAACCGGCGTACGATCCGGCGTTCGGCACCCGCACCGCGTCGACGACCACCGTTCCGGTGCACGCCACCTCGGTGACGATCACACCGACGGCCGGCGCGGACCCGGTGACACTGCCGATCGCGGTCAAGGCCGCACAGCGGGTCTTCGAGCCCGACCACGGCCGACTGACCGGCCGACTCGGCGTCGGGCACCCGCACGCCGGGCCGCTCGACCCGCCGGCCCTGCCCCTCGGTCCGACCGACCCGGTCACCGAGGTGCTCTTCGCCACCGACCCCACCGTGCCGGTGGGCAGCGCGACCGACGGCACCCAGCTCTGGCGGATCAGCGGCGACGTGCGGCAGACCGAACCGCTGCACTTCGGGGCCTGCGACGTGCAGGTGGTCAACCGGGTCGGTTGGGACGGCACGCTGCGGTTCCCGCACCCCACCGAGTTGGGGTGGAAGCAGATCGTCCGGGTCAACCCCCGCGAGGACGTGGTGGTGGCGCTGCGCCCGGTCGCCCCGACGCTGCCGTTCAAGCTGGGCGACAGCGTCCGGCTGCTCGACCCGGGCCGGCCGGCCGGGGCCCGGACCGGGTCGACCCCGATCAGCCCGGTGGACGGGCGACCCGCCACCGTGGTCAACCACCTGGTGAACCTCGGCTGGGAGTACCGCTGGCACAGCCAACTCGCCGGCCACCGCGACGGCGGGATGACCCGACCACTGGTGCTGCGGGTGACGCCGAAGGCACCGACCGGGCTGACCGCCACACCGGTGCCGGGCTCGGCCACCGCACTACCCGCGATCGGGCTGGCCTGGACCAGCAACGGCGGCCGGCCACGGGCCACCAGTCACCTGCTGCAACGGGCCACCGACGCGACATTCGACGGCGAGGTCACCACGATCACCGTCGCGGCGGCCGCCACCCGGTACACGGACGCGTCAGTAACCCCCGGCGTGACCTACCACTACCGGATCCGGGCGGAGAACGCGGTCAGCTACTCGTCCTGGTCGAACGGCGCACCCGCCGCGGTGCACCTGGCCGCGCCGAGCGGACTGGTCGCCACACTGCCGCCCGCCGCGCCGCTGCGGGTGGCCCTGCGCTGGACGAACCGCTCGTTCGCCACCGGCATCGACGTGCAGCGGGCCACCAACCCGACGTTCACCAGCGGGCCGGGCACCACGGCGATCGGTGCCGGCGACAACCACCTGGACGTCACGATCGCGCCGGACACCACCTACTACTACCGGGTACGGACCACGTATCTGGGTGCCGCCTCGGCCTGGTCGACTGTCGCCACGGTGACCTCCCCGCCCGCGCCGGGCACCCCGAACGAGGTGCGCGCCACCGCCAGCACACCGGGGCCGGACACCGCGACGGTGATCCTGGCCTGGGCGGCGAGCACCCCCGCCGGCCCAGGGTCCGGGTTCATCGTGCAGCGGGCGCTGGACCCGGCGTTCGACCGGGAGGTGGCCACCTTCACCGTTACCGGGCGTGGCTTCAGCAACACGGGACTGGCCCGGGGCGTGACCTACCACTACCGGATCCGGTCGTTCAACGTCGTGGGCAGTTCGCCGTACACCGGCCCGGTCCTGGTCACGACGCCACCGTGACCGGCCGGTGGGCGCGGTGCGGGGTCGCTCAGCGGGTCGGCGCGCGCAGCGGGGTGCCGACGGTACGCAGCTCGGCCAGGGCCCCGGCCACCCCGTGCAACAGGTCGGTCGCCTCGGTGAGCCGGTCCGCGGCCGGGTGGGTGGGCTCCGGTCGGGCGTCCTCGGCGAGATAACCGGCGGCGGCCACCACCAGCCGTTCGTAGGCCGCGACGCCACCCTCCAACTGGGCGGTCAGCACGCCGTGCGCGTCGGCCAGCGGTGGGCGGGCGTCGGCCGGCGCCAGCCGCAACGCCCGTTCGACGCTGGCCACCCGGGCGGCCAGGTCACGCAGCGACCGGTCGGCGGCGGCGGCCTCCAGCACCGCCGGCTCGGCCAGCCCGGTGAGCCGGGGGGCCATGCCGGCCAGGGTGAGCGCCGCCCGGTCCAGTCGGGCCCACTGCTCGCCCGCACTGGTGCCGCGCAGGGCGATCCGGGAACGGACCCGGCGAACCTCGGCGAGCACCCCCGGCCCGACCGGCAGCCGCTCGACGGCGGCGATCAGCCGGGCTCGGGACCGGGCTGCCGCCTCCGCGGGGTCGAGCGCGGGCGGTGCCGGCTGGGCGGCCAGGGCGCGCACGTCGATCCAGCGCCAGGCGGCGAGCGCCACCGCACTGCCCGCGGCGCCGGCCCAGGCCGCGTCCGGCAGACCAAGGCCGGCGTACGGGGTCAGCACCGCCGCCGCGCCGCCGAGCCCACCGGCCAGCACACTCCACCGTCGGGCGGACCGGCGAAGCCGACCCAGTTTGCGGAAGTACCGCGTCCGCTCGTCTGCCACCCTGACCTCCTCGGTCCGGTCGTTCAGCCGGCGGCGGTCGGGTCGCCGGTGCCCCGCTCACGAGCCATGCTGGCGCGCAGCTCGTCCAGGCGGGCGGCGGCCGTCGGGTCGGTGGCCGGGCCGGCCTTCTCGGCCTGCGGCACGGCCGGTCGTTGCCCGGCGCCGCCGAGCTGCTCCCCCGCCATGCTGGACCGGATCTGCTCCAGCCGGGCCGAGCCGGCCGAGTCGATCGTCGCCTTCTGGATCTCCAACATCCGACCCTCGACGGAGTTGCCCGCCAGCTCGGCGCGACCCATCGCGTTGGCGTAGCGCCGTTCGATGCGGTCGCGCACCTCGTCCAGCGACGGGGTGTTGGTGGGCGCGGTCAACGACGACATCGACTCCAGCGAGCGGGCCACCGTCTCCTGCATCTTGGCCTGCTCCAGCTGGCTGAGCAGCTTGGTGCGCTCGGCGAGCTTCTGCTGGAGGATCATCGAGTTGTTCTCGACCGCGCGGCGGGCCTGGGCGGCGGCACCCAGCGCCTGGTCGTGCAGGGTCTTCAGGTCTTCGGTGGCCTGCTCGGCGGAGACCAACTGGGTGGCCAGGGTCTGCGCCGACTGCTCGAACCGCGCCGCCTCTGCCTCGTCACCCTTGGCCCGGGCCTGGTCGGACAGCACCAGGGCCTGCCGGGCGTTGCCCTGCAACCGCTCGACCTCGGTCATCTGCCGGGACAGCTTCATCTCCAGCTGACGCTGGTTGCCGATCACCGCGGCGGCCTGCTGGACCAGCGCCTGGTGCTGCCGCTGGGCATCCTCGATGGCCTGCTGGATCTGCACCTTGGGATCGGCATGCTCGTCGATCTTCGCACCGAAGAGTGCCATCAGGTAGTTCCAACCCTTGACGAACGGGCTCGCCATCTCCGCGGTATCCCCTCAGTAGCGTCGCTCCACCACGGCCGGCCGGGCCCGATGGGCCAACCGACCACCACCGCCGGTCTCCATCGTCCCAGCCGGACGCCAACGAGGCATCCGTACCGGGCGGTCGACAGCACCGGCAGCTCCTGTGGGCCACCCTACGCGGCCGGAGCCAGCCCACCCATGGTCAACCGGACCACGGTCTCAGGCGGCGCAGACCACGTCCCGGTCGCGCTCGGTCGGGCGGACGCGGGTGCTGCGCAGCGTGGCCTTGAGCGGCGAGTCCTGACGGACCGAGACGGCGACCTTGCCATCGGAGGTGACCTGACGGACACCCCGGCCGGTGCTCTTGGCCGCGGCCTCGGCCGACTCGTCCTGCATCGAGACGAGGACCTCGGGCATCTGCTCGGCGAGCGCCACGGTGTCGCTCACCTCACGCAGAAGCTCGGACAGTCGGGCACCGAGGGCGTCGCAGATCGCGGCGAGCAGCTCGCTGGACGGCTCCTTGTGCCCCCGCTCGATCTCGGAGAGGTAGCCGAGGCTGACGTTGGCGGCGGTGGAGACCTCACGCAGCGTGCGCTGCTGGCCCTGCCGGCGCGCCCGCAGTGCGTCACCGATCACCCGGCGTAGCAGGATCATCGCACCTCCCCCTGAGGGATACCTCGCGCCCGGCGCTGGGCGGCCGGCCGCGGCGGACCGCGCCGACCCCGAAACGTCGGAGCCTTCCCGCAACCGTACCCGTTACGAGCCCCGCCGACATCCCGCCCCGCCCGTCGGATCGCCGAGACGGACTCACTTCGCGCGGCACCGACCGCTCCCAGCCGCCCCGAATGCCCCGGATGTCCCCCGGCCAACTCGCGGGCAGCGCGGCTCGCGCGGTGTCGGCGGCGTGGATCGGATCTCCCGGCTAACTCGCGGGCAGCGCGGCGTGCGCGGTGTCGGCGGCGTGGATTTGGTCGGCGAGCAGCCGCAGCGCCTCGACCACCGCCGCGGCGCGGACGTGGTCCCGACCGCCGTCCAGGTCGAGCTGTCGGACCTCGGCGCCGTTCGGGCCGGCGACCGCGACGTAGACCAGGCCGACGGGTTTGCCGTCCTGCGGTTCCGGGCCGGCGACGCCGGTGGTGGCCACTGCCCAGTCCGCGCCGCAGCGCTGGCGGCCACCCGCGGCGAGTGCCGCCGCCACGTCCGGGTCCACCGGCCCCCGCTCGGACAGCAGGTCGGCGGGGACGCCGGCCAGGGTGCCCTTCAACTCGGTGGCGTAGACCACGAGGCCGCCCCGGTAGATCCCGCTGACCCCGGCGATGTCCACGATCGATGCGGCCAACAGCCCACCGGTGAGTGATTCGACGGTGGCCAGGGTCTCGTGCCGCTGGGCGAGTCGGTGCACGACTCCGGCTGCCGCACTACCCGCCTCGGCATCGTCCGCCACACCATCCGCCGGCCGTTCCAGACCCGTGTCCCGCTGCATCAACCCATCCTCCCCCAACCCCCCTTCCCCAACCCCACCCACCCAATCGCGTTGATCATGGGGTTATAGCCGCGACACGCCGCTCCGAATGGCAATAACCTCATGATCAACGAAGCGGGGCGGGGGTGGGGGGTGGGGGGTCAGCGGGGGCGGCGGAGGCGGAGGGCTTGGGCTATGTAGTCGAAGCCGGTGGCGACCGTGACCAGGACGGCGGCGGCCATGATCCACGGGCCGACGGCGGCGAGGGCGGCCGGCATCGGCCAGAGGTACCAGGCGATGGCGAGGATCTGGAGCGCGGTCTTGACCTTGCCGCCTCGGCTGGCGGCGATCACGCCGTGCCGGATCACCCAGAACCGCAGCCCGGTGATGCCCAGCTCGCGGACGAGGATCAGCGCGGTCACCCACCAGGGCAGCCGGTCATACCAGGACAGCAGCACCAGCGCGGCCCCGGTGAGGGCCTTGTCGGCGATCGGGTCGGCCACCTTGCCGACCGAGGTGACAAGCCCGAACCGGCGGGCGATCCAGCCGTCCACCAGGTCGGTCGCCGACGCCACCGCGAAGATCAGGCACGCCGCCATCCGCCAGCCGGAGTGGGTCATCCCGGACATGACCACCGAGGCGGCGAAGACCGGCACCAGCGCCAGCCGCAGGGCGGTCAGCGCGTTGGCCGCGTTGACGACGGGCACCACGGCGACCACCCGGGCCGGAGTCGACTCCGTCGCCCCGGTCACCGCCGCACTCCGCTCGGGCCGCCGTGGCGTTCCCGGCACCGCACCACTGGGCTCCCCCGCTCCGCCTGGGCCCACCGTCACCGTGCCGCGCCGGGCGCCGCCGAGATCATCTCATCCGGCACCGCCAGCAGGTCGACCCCTTCGGTGCCGGTCACCGTCGCGCGTACCAGATCACCCGGTCGCAACGCGGCGAGGTCGACCCCACCCTCGGCCGGGGCGACCAGGGTGGTGGAACCGTCCACCTCCGGCGCCTGGTGCGCCGCCCGACCCTCCACCAGGCCGTCCGCGATCGAGTCGACGAGCACCTCGACAGTCGAGCCGAGCCGGTCCTCGGCCCGCTGCGAGCACAGCTCGTCGGCGAGCGCGCTGAGCCGGTCGTAGCGCCGCTTGATCGTCGCGGCGGAGACCTTGCCGGGCAGGCCGGCGGCCTCGGTGCCGTCCTCGTCGCTGTAGTCGAACATCCCGATCGCGTCCAGCCGGGCCTCGGTCAGGAACCGGACCAGCTCGTCGACGTCGGCGCGGGTCTCGCCGGGGAAACCGACGATGAAGTTGCTCCGGGCGCCCGCGTCCGGGGCCAACGCGCGGGCACCGGCGAGCAGCTCCAGGAACCGGTCGGTGGAGCCGAAACGCCGCATCCGGCGCAGCACCGGCTCGCTGGAGTGCTGGAACGACAGGTCGAAGTACGCGGCCACGCCCGGGGTGTTGGCGATGGCCTCGACCAGGCCGGGTCGGGTCTCGGCCGGCTGGAGGTAGCTGGCCCGCACCCGGACGATGCCGGTCACCGCGGCGAGCTGCGGCAGCAGCTTCTCCAAAGCCCGGGGATCGCCGAGGTCCTTGCCGTACGAGGTGGAGTTCTCACTGACCAGCACCAACTCCCGGACACCGGTCTTGGCCAGCCACTCCGCCTCGGCGAGCAGCTCGTCCGGCGTACGCGAGACGAACGCCCCACGGAAGGCGGGGATGGCACAGAACGCGCAGCGCCTGTCGCAACCGCTGGCCAGCTTCAGCGAGGCCACCGGGCCGGTGTCCAGTCGGCGGCGCAGCACCTGGCGCAGGTGTGCGGGGGTGTGCTCGTCGGTGTCGACGACGGTGCGGCTCACCGTGCCGTGCCCGGGCAGCGACACCTTGCTGTCGCGGCGCTGCACCGGGGTCAACGGCAGCAGCTCACGCCGGTCCCGGGGGGTGTGCGCGGTGATCTGCTCACCGGCGACGACGGCGTTCAGCCGGGCGGCGATGTCCGGGTAGTCGTCGAAACTCAGCACCGCCTGCGCCTCGGGCAGACTGTCGGCCAACTCACGGCCGTACCGCTCGGCCATGCAGCCGGCCGCGACCACCTTGGCGCCGGTCCCGGCGGCGGCGAGCAGCGTCTGGATGGAATCCTGCTTGGCCTTCTCCACGAAACCGCAGGTGTTGACGACCACCACGTCGGCGCCCTCGCCGTCGGTGGTCACCTGCCAGCCGTCGGCGTGCAGCCGCGCGGCCAGCTCCTCCGAGTCGACCTCGTTGCGGGCGCAGCCCAGGGTGAGCAGGGCGACGCGACGGCCCTCGGTGTGGTCAGAAGGAGAAGGAGAGGTGGCAGACACCATCCGAGGGTACCGGGCCGGCCGGGGAAGCCCACGCACGCGGGGCTTCGGCGACGGCCGGGCACGCGCGGGACGCCGCATCGGTGTGCTCGGTTTCCGGCGGCG
Source organism: Micromonospora sp. NPDC049101 (assembly GCF_040648675.1). Lineage (NCBI taxonomy): Bacteria > Bacillati > Actinomycetota > Actinomycetes > Micromonosporales > Micromonosporaceae > Micromonospora > Micromonospora sp. NPDC049101. The sequence continues at coordinate 114,023 of NZ_JBEZED010000016.1, forward strand.
GTCAGCGCGCCACGGCGCCGATGCGGGTCAGCGCATCGAGCAGGAACACCTCGGTGCCGGCCAGGCCGGTGGAGCAGAAGACCGAGATCTGGTCCGCGGTGGTCCGGCCGGGGACCGCGCCGGCCAGGATGCCACCCAGGTCCCGCAACCGCCCGGCGTACGGGGGTGTGGCCGCGAGCATCGGCGGCTGGTAGTCCGCCGCCTGGGCTGGCGAGTCGGTGACCAGCAGGTCGGCGGCGTCCAGCAGGTCGGTGCCGAACTCGCTGCGGTCCCGCTGCTTGAAGCCGACCGCGTTGAGGTGCGTGCCGGGGCTGAGATCGGCGGCGCGGAGCACCGGGGTCGGGCTGGTGGTCGCGAGCACCACGATGTCCCGCCCGGTGACGGCCGAGCCCGGGTCGGCCACCGTGCGGGCCGGCACACCCAGCTCGGCGCGGATCCGGGCGGCGAGGGCGTCCCGCCGCGCCGCGGAGCGGCTGTGCACCACCACCTCACGGAGGGAGCGCACGGCGGCGGTCGCCCAGACCTGGGTCCAGGCCTGCCGGCCGGAGCCGATCACGCCGAGGGTGGCCGCGTCCGGACGGGCCAGGGCGTCGACCGCCAGGGCACCCAACCCTCCGGTACGACGGGAGCCCAGCTCCTCGCCCACCGCCACCGCCCGGATCGCCCCGGTGCCCGCGTCGTGCAGCACCACCACCTGCTCGCCCTGCGGGTGGCCGAAGGTGTCGTAGGAGCGAAAGCCGTACCACTCGCCGACCAGGTGCCCCGCGGTGAGCACCAGCCGCCCACCGCCCAGCGGGGCGGCGGCCCGGGGCGGGGCCACGAGGCGTCCCTCGTACGCGGCCAGGAGGGCGGCACGCATGGCGTCGACCGTGGTGGCGGCGTCCAGTGCGGCGGCGACCTTACGGTCGGCATAGATCAGCGTCATGGCGGTCATTCTGCAAGTTAGAGTCAACTTCAGGTCAATCCGGGGTGGCCGGAGTCACTGGGCCGTCGACACCCGACCCGTCCACCCCGGCGGTCGGCCGGTGCTAGCGTCGGCCTCGGTGGCCCGTGGCCACCCCGGACGAGTGGTGGGCGTACCCGGTGAGGCCAAGACGCCCCGCGACGTGCAGACCCCGACTCGTCCCGGCGCCGGCGGCCCGGGCACTCCCGTGTGAGGTGGACGATGGCCTGGCTGGTGCTGGTGATCTCTGGACTGCTGGAGACGGCCTGGGCGGTGGCCCTGGACCGCAGCGCCGGCTTCAGCCGGCTGGGCCCGTCCGTGGTGTTCGCGGTGACGTTGGCCCTGAGCATGGCCGGGCTGGCGTACGCGCTGCGCGAGATCCCGGTCGGCACCGGTTACGCGGTCTGGGTCGGCATCGGCGCGGTCGGCACCGCGCTGATCGGGATGCTGGCCCTCGGCGAGTCGGCGAGCCTGCCCCGGATCCTGTGCCTACTGCTGGTGGTCGCCGGCGTGATCGGCCTGAAAATCTTCCACTGAGGAGTCACCTCGGCAGGCGTGGTCACCACCCACAGTGGGTAGTGATCGATTCGTCACGACAGGCTCTCACCCGGAGGACGACATGGCCGACCTGCCCAGCACCGCCCGCCCCCGCGCCAACGCCGCCCGCATCCTCACCATCGTGGGCTTCGTCTTCGCGGTTCTCGCCCTGCTCATCTCCCCGATCATCTTCGGCGTGCTCGGCATCGTCGCGGGCATCGTCGGCGCGGTGCTGGGTGACAAGCCCCTGGGCTGGTACGCCGCGGCGGCCAGCGTCGTCGGCGCGATCATCGGCACCATCATCGCCGCCGCGTTGCTCAACTGAACGCTTCCCGAGTCACGGGCCCGCCGGATTCCGGCGGGCCCGCCGCGTTTCACTGGGCCCGCCGCGTTTCACTGGGCCCGCCGCGTTTCACTGGGCCCGCCGCGATTCCCCGGGTCGCGTCGTCCCGCCGGTCAGTCCACGTCGCCGCGCAGGCCGACCAGGACCTCCTCCAGCTCGTCCGGCTTGACCAGCACGTCGCGCGCCTTCGACCCCTCGGACGGCCCGACCACCCCGCGGGTCTCCATCAGGTCCATCAGGCGGCCCGCCTTCGCGAAACCGACACGCAGCTTGCGCTGGAGCATCGACGTCGAGCCGAACTGCGAGGTCACCACCAACTCCACCGCCTGCACCAACAGGTCGAGATCGTCGCCGATGTCCTCGTCGGTCTTCTTCTTGGTCTCCTGCGCGGGGGCCAGCACGTCCTTGCGGAACTCCGGCTCGCGCTGGTCCTTGCAGAACTTCACGACGTCGGCGATCTCCCGCTCGGTGACCCAGGCACCCTGGATGCGGACCGGCTTGGAGGCCCCCATCGGCAGGAAGAGCCCGTCACCGCGGCCGAGCAGCTTCTCCGCGCCCGGCTGGTCGAGGATGACCCGGGAGTCGGCGAGGGAGGAGGTGGCGAACGCCAACCGGGACGGCACGTTCGCCTTGATCAGACCGGTCACCACGTCGACCGAGGGGCGCTGGGTGGCCAGGACCAGGTGGATGCCGGCCGCGCGGGCCAACTGGGTGATCCGGACGACGGAGTCCTCCACGTCGCGGGGCGCGACCATCATGAGGTCGGCCAGCTCGTCCACGATCACCAACAGGTACGGGTACGGGCGCATCTCCCGTTCACTGCCCGGCGGTGCCTTGATCTCACCGTTGCGGACCTTGCGGTTGAAGTCGTCGATGTGCCGGACCCCGTTGGCGGCGAGGTCGTCGTAGCGCATGTCCATCTCGCGGACCACCCAGTCCAGCGACTCGGCCGCCTTCTTCGCGTTCGTCACGATCGGGGTGACCAGGTGCGGGATGCCCTCGTAGCCGGTCATCTCGACCCGCTTCGGGTCGATCAGCAGCAGGCGTACCTCGTCCGGGGTGGCCCGGGTGAGGACGGAGACCAGCAGGGTGTTGAGGCAGCTCGATTTTCCGGCGCCGGTGGCCCCGGCAATCAAAATGTGAGGCATCTTCGCGAGGTTGGCCACCACGTAGCCGCCCTCGATGTCCTTGCCGAGCGCCACCACCATCGGGTGGTGGTCACTCGTCGCCGCGCGTGAGCGCAGCACGTCGCCGAGGGCGACGTTCTCCGGGTCGGTGTTCGGGATCTCCACGCCGACCGCGCTCTTGCCCGGGATCGGGCTGAGGATCCGTACGTCCGGCGACTTCACCGCGTACGCGATGTTGCGGGAGAGCTGGGTGATCCGCTCGACCTTGACGCCGTGGCCCAGCTCGACCTCGTACCGGGTGACCGTCGGGCCACGGGTGAAGCCGGTTACCGCGGCGTCCACGTCGAACTGGTCGAACACGCCGGTCAGCGCGGCGATCACCTCGTCGTTGGCCTTGCTGCGGGTCTTCGCGGCGGCACCGGCGCTGAGCATGTTGGCCGGCGGCAGCGTGTAGTCCCCGGCCAGCCCGGTCAACGCGAGCTGCTCGGCCCGGGTCGGCGCGGGCGAGTGCTCCGGCGGCTCGACCGGCGGCCGGCGGCTCGCCGGCACCTTCGCCGGGGCCTTGCGCGGCAACACCATGGTCTCCTGGAGGTCCGCGCCGTCCAGATCCTCGAAGTCGTCCGGGTCGAGCGGCGGCGGCGTCCGCTTCGCCGGTCGCCGCCGCGCCGGCTTCGCGGCCGGAACGTCTTCTTCCTCGTCGGTCTCCGGTGCGGCGACCAGCCCACCGGCGAGCAGGCCCAGCCGCTCCGGGATCTTGTTGATCGGTGTCGCGGTCACCACCAGCAGACCGAAGAGCAGCAGCAGGACCAGCAGCGGCACCGCCACCCAGGCGGTGACCGCGCGCTCCAGCAGCCCGCCGATGCCCGCGCCGACCAGGCCACCCGCGAAGTCCCGCTGGAGCGGGTTGGCCGGGGCCTGCCCGATGTGCAGCAGCGCGGCGGTCGAGACGAGCAGTGAACTCCAGCCGATCAGGCCGCGGCCCCGGTGCTCCGGATCGGCGGGCTGACGCATCAACCGCCACGCCCCGATCATCAACAGCACCGGTACGACCACCGAGATCGCACCCAGGAACAGCCGGATCGTGTCGGCCAGTCGCGCGCCCACCGGGCCCGCTCCGGAAAGCCAGAGTGCCACGGCGGTGAGCAGGGCGAAGCCGAACATCAGCAGCCCGGCGCCGTCGCGGCGGTGCTCCGGGTCGAGGTCGCGGGCGGAGGCGGCCTGCCGACCGGCGGCCCGCACCGCCCAACCCATCCCGTGGGCCACGCCCATCCACAGTGCGCCCACCGCACGACCCACGTAGACGGCCGCGCCGGGCCGCGCCGGCGCGGTGCGACGCCGGACCGGCGCCCGGGTCTTCTTCGCCGGTTGACGGGCACGACTGTTGGTGCCACCGCGCGGCGACGCGCCGCGCCGCCGGCTCGCCTGAGAGGTACGGCCCGCCATAGAGTCACGGTAACGGTGGGGCCGGGCAGATCCCCGCTTTTCCGGGCCGTGTCCGCGCGTCGAAACACGGACCCGCCGCCGGTCGTGATATCCGCCTCAGAAGGGATGCCCCATGGCGTCGCCGGAAACCGAGGGCGATCCAGACGATCCGCTGGCCGGGCACCCGGGCGCGCTGCGCCCACTGACCGGTGAACTGGTCGCCGCGGTGCTCGCCGCCCGCGGCCGGTCCGTCGGCCTGACCGCGGCCGGCGAGTTGGTGGGCCACTTCGACGACAACACGATCTGGTTCCTCCGCCTCGGCGGGGACGGCGAGCTGCTCCAGGTCCGCACGATGGTGACTCCCACCTTCGGCATCGAGCAGGTGCCCGCCCTGTACGCGTTCTGCAACTCGTGGAACCACGACCGGCTCTGGCCCAAGGCGTTCGTGCACGTCGACGACGACGGTCGGGCCCGGGTCTACGGCGAGGTGGTCACCGACCTGGGACGCGGGGTCACCCCGCACCAACTCGACCAACTGCTCGACTGTGGCATCTCCACCGGCTGCCAGCTCGCCGTGGCCGTCCGTCGGCTGCCCGGCGCGGTGCCGTCGTGACCGGCCGGGACGAGTTCACCGGCAGTCACACCGACCGGGCCGGCGAGGCCGGCAGTCCGGCCCCCCTCCGACGGCCGCCCGTGCAGCGCGACCCGACGCTGGTGAGCGCGCTCGCCGACGCACGGGACCTGCCCGACGGGCCGGCCCGGCTGCTGGCCCTCGAACGGCTCGCCGAGCGGGCCGACGCGTCCGGGGACCTGCGGTCCGCCCTGGACGCCCGGTTCGCGCTGATCGAGGCGTACCTGTTGCACGGCGAGCGGTGGCGGCTGGTCGAGCCGGTACGCCGGTGTCGAGCCGCCGCCGACTACCGGCCCGAGCTGCTCACCGAGGACGAGGCTGCCCTGCTGCTGCGCCTACAGCGGTACGCCGTGGAGGCGCTGCTCGGCACCCCTCGGGTGGGGCTGGACCAGACCCGGTCCCTGCTGGACGACCTGGCCCACCGGATCGGGGCGGACGGCCCCGAGGCGGCGACCGTCGCGGAGCTGCGCTGCCGGATCGCCGACCACCTCGGCGACGAGCCCACCGCCCGGCACTGGTACCAGCGGTGGGCGGGCACGGTCGGCGGACCGTCCGGCGGCTGCCCCGGTTGCGCCCCGGCCCGCCGCGCCGAGCTGCTCGCCGGCTGGGGGGAATGGCGCGCCGCGCTGACCGAGCTGCGGGAGCCCACCGACGACGCGCTGGGTTGCACCGACCAGCCCGAGCGGGCGCTGGTGGCCGGGCTGCTCCCCGCACTGCGCGTCGGCGAGGCCGACCGGGCCGCGGTGGCGCACGTGCGGGCGTACCGGCGGCACCGACGCGAGCGCGGGGCCTTTCCCCACCTCGCCGCACACCTGCGGTTCTGCGCCCTCGGCGGGCACCTGGAACGCGGGCTGAGCATTCTGGCCGAGCAGCTACCCCGGTTGGACCGGCCCACCGACGACCTCGCCGCGATGGAGTTCGCCGCCGCCGGTGCGCTGGTCTGCGCGGTGGCCGTCGAGGCCGGGCTCGGCCTGCGCACGGTGCCCCGCCCGGCGTACGGTGGCCGGCCGGCCACCCACCTGGACGTGGCCACCCTCGGCGCACTGCTGCTCGCGATGGTCAACGAGCTGGCCGGCAGCTTCGACGCCCGCAACGGCACCGGCCACCACTCCGGCCGGATGGCCGCCTGGCTCGCCGAGCGCCCGCTGGCGGCTCCGGTGCCCCTGCCCGCCGACGACGAGCCCGCCGACGGCGGTATCGGGGACGTCGGATCCGGCGGTGCGGCGCGCGACTCCGAGACCGCCACCGACGAGCGAGAGCTGGTGACGCTCACCGTCGACCTCATCACGGCCGCCCTGGACCGCCGCGGGGACCGGTACGTCGTGGAGGAGGGCGACCGGGTGGTCGGCCGGTGGGACGGGGTGGTGATCCAGTTCCGCCGGGCCGGCGAACGCGGCGAGGTGCTGCACGCCCGGGCCATGGCCACCCGGCGGCTGCCGGCGACCCGCCGCGCCGAGGCGTACGCCTTCTGCAACGCCTGGAACCACGACCGGCTGCTGCCCAAGGCGTACGCGCACGATCTCGGCGGCGAGTTGGTGCTGGCCGGCGACGTGGCCACCGACCTGACCCACGGGGTGGCCCCCGCGCAGCTCACGGTGCTGGTGGACGCCGCCATCACCACCGGCGTCGCCTACGCCGAGGCGGTCACCGCGCTGCCCTGACACCCCGGGCGCGGCGACGCCGGCCCACCCCGAACGGAGTGGACCGGCGTCAGCGGGACAAACTCAGACCTCGACGACGGTGGGCACGATCATCGGGCGACGACGGTACTTGTCGTTGACCCACCGCCCCACGGTCCGGCGGACGATCTGCTGGAGCTGGTGCGGGTCGGTGATGCCGTCCGCCGCGGCCCGGTTGAGCGCCTCGGTGACAAGCGGGACCACCGGGTTGAACGCCTCCGGGTCCTCCGAGAAGCCCTTCGCGGACAACGTGGGGCCGGCGACCACCTTGCCGGTGACCGAGTCGACGACCACGGTGGTGGCGATGAAGCCGCCGTCACCGAGGATCCGCCGCTCGGTGAGCAGCGACTCGCTGACGTCACCGACGGCGAGGCCGTCCACGTAGACGTACCGGCTCTTCACGTGCCCGACCAGGCTGGCGCGGCCCTCGACCAGGTCGACGACGTCGCCGTCCTCGCAGATCACCACCCGGTCGGCGGCGACCCCGGACTCGATGCCGAGTCGGGCGTGGGCGCGCAGGTGGCGCCACTCGCCGTGCACCGGCATCAGGTTGCTGGGCCGGACCACGTTGAGCAGGTAGAGCAGCTCCCCGGCGGGGGCGTGCCCGGAGACGTGCACCTTGGCCACGTCCTTGTGCACGACGACCGCGCCCGCCCGCGCCAGGCGGTTGATCACCCGGTAGACCGAGGTCTCGTTGCCCGGCACGAGGGAGGACGCCAGCACGACTGTGTCGCCGGGCGCGATGGTGATGTGCCGGTGGTCGCCGCTGGCCATCCGGCCCAGCGCGCTCATCGGCTCACCCTGTGAGCCGGTGGACATCAGCACGATCTCGTCCGGCGGCAACGTGGTCGCCTCGTCGATGCTGACGACCAGGCCATTCGGGATGTTGAGCAGGCCGAGGTCCCGGGCGATGCCCATGTTGCGGACCATGGACCGGCCGATCAGCGCGACCTTGCGGCCGTGCTCCGCGGCGGAGTCGAACACCTGCTGTACGCGGTGCACGTGCGAGGCGAACGAGGCCACGATGATCCGGCCCTTCGCCTTCGCGAAGATCGAGTCGAGCACCGGCCCGATCTCCCGTTCCGGGGTGACGAAGCCGGGGATCTCCGCGTTCGTCGAGTCGGAGAGCAGCAGGTCGACGCCCTCGGCACCGAGCCGGGCGAAACCGGCCAGGTCGGTGATCCGGCCGTCCAGCGGGAGCTGGTCCATCTTGAAGTCGCCGGTGTGCAGCACCAGGCCGGCGGGGGTGCGGATGGCCACCGCGAGGGCGTCCGGGATCGAGTGGTTGACCGCGAAGAACTCACACTCGAACGGGCCGAGCCGCTCCCGGCCGCCCTCCCGCACGGTCAGCGTGTACGGCTGGATCCGCCGCTCGGCCAACTTCGCCTCGACGAGGGCGAGGGTGAACTGTGATCCGACCAGCGGGATGTCGGGTTTGTGGGCGAGCAGGTACGGCACCGCGCCGATGTGGTCCTCGTGGCCGTGGGTCAGCACGATCGCCTGGACGTCGGCGAGCCGGTCCAGGATCGGGCCGAAGTCGGGCAGGATCAGGTCCACGCCCGGTTGCTCGACGTCGGGGAAGAGCACCCCGCAGTCGACGATCAGCAACTTGCCGTCGTATTCGAAGACGGTCATGTTCCGACCGATGGCGCCGAGCCCGCCGAGCGGGATGATCCGCAGGCCACCTTCGGGCAGCGGCGGGGGTAGTTCCGCCTCGATGTGCGCCTCGGTCACTCGTCCACCTCATTCTGCGACGCCGTCACTCGGCGCCCATCGTGTCGTTCGATCATTCGGGCAGCTCCAGGCCCGCTGCCGCGAAGTCCGCGCGCAGCTGGGCGATCTCGTCGTTGGTGGCGTCCACCAGCGGGGGTCGCACCGGGCCGGCCGGCAGACCCAGCGACGCCAGGCCCGCCTTCACCAGGATGGTGCCCTGGGTACGGAAGATGCCGGTGAACAGCGGCAGCAGCCGCCGGTGCAGGGCAAGCGCGGCCGGCATGTCCCCCGCGTCGTACGCCTCGATCATCTGTGCGGTCAGTGCCCCGGTGAAGTGCGTCGAGGTCCCGACCACGCCCACCGAGCCGACGGCCAGCGCCGGCAGGGTGAGGGCGTCCTCGCCGCAGTAGAAGGCGAGGGCGGTCCGGCTGGTCACCCAACTGGTGGCGGTCAGGTCACCCTTGGCGTCCTTGACCGCGACGATCCGGCCGTGCTCGGCGAGCCGGACCAGCGTCTCGGTTTCGATCGGCACACCGGAGCGGTGTGGGATGTCATACACCATCACCGGCAGGCCGGTGGCGTCGGCGACGGCGGTGAAGTGCCGCAGCAGACCGCTCTGCGGTGGCTTGTTGTAGTACGGGGTGACCACCAGCAGACCCTGCGCACCCGCCTTCTCGGCGGCCGAGGACAGCTCGATGGTGTGCCGGGTGTCGTTGGTGCCCACCCCGGCGATGACCTTCGCGCGGTCTCCGACGGCCTCCACCACGGCCCGGATCAGGCGTTCCTTCTCCGCGTCGGTGGTGGTCGGCGACTCGCCGGTGGTGCCGTTGACCACCAGCGCGTCGTTGCCCTGCTCGTCGACCAGGTGGCTCGCCAGCCGGGCGGCGCCGTCGAGGTCGAGCGAGCCGTCGGGGGTGAACGGGCTCACCATGGCCGTGAGAACCCGGCCGAAGGGGCGGGACACCGGTCGGGCCGCGGCGTCGGGGTGGTCGTGCGTCATACCCTCCAACCTAGCGGACGACCAGCCGGGGCCCGCCAGGGAAGGGCTCAGGACGCCTCGTGCGGGCTGGCCGCCACCTCGGTGCCGTCCGGCAGCGTGGAGATCACGAAGTCGGCGAACACGTTCGGGGCGACACCCTGGAGCTGGCGCAGGCACTCCACGGCCAGCTCACGGATCTCCACGTCGGCGTGCTCGGTGGCCCGCATGGCGACGAAGTGCCGCCAGGCCCGGTAGTTGCCGGTGACCACGATCCGGGTCTCGGTGGCGTTGGGCAGCACCGCGCGGGCCGCCTGCCGGGCCTGCTTGCGGCGCAGCGTCGGGTTCGGCTCGTCGGAGAAGCGCTGCTCCAGGCCCTCCAGCAACTCCGTGTACGCCTGAACGCTCGCCTCGGCCGCCGCCACGAACCTCTTGTGCAGCTCCGGGTCGTCGGCGATGACCGCCGGCTCGACCATGGCCGCGTCCCGTTCCGGGACGTAGCGCTGGGACAACTGGGAGTACGAGAAGTGCCGGTGCCGGATCAACTCGTGGGTGAAGGAGCGCGACACCCCGGTGAAGTAGAACGTGACCGAGCCGTGCTCCAGCACCGACAGGTGCCCGACCTCGAGGATGTGCGCCAGGTAGCCGGCGTTGGTGGCGGTCGCCGGGTTCGGCTTCTTCCACGACTGGTAGCAGGCCCGGCCGGCGAACTCGGCGAGCGCCTGGCCACCCTCCGCGTCGGTCGACCACGGCACGTCGTCCGGGGCCGCGAACTGGGTCCACGCGATCAACTTGACCTGGGGCTGCACCATCTCCGGCATTCCAGGGACTGTAGTGGCGCGGCCCCTCCCGGCCCAACTCAGGCACGCCCCCTGCAATGTCGATCACTCCGTCAGCGACGCGGGTGTCCACCCATCCACCGGGTTGATCGACTCGACTTCCTGAAACTCGGGGTGTCCAGGTGGGGCTGTTTCCTGAAAGGCGAGTCGATCATGAGATGGTCGGGCGTGGGCGGCGGCGCGCTCAGACGTAGAGCGAGGTGAACGGTGCCCAGGGCAGGTTGCGCAGCACCGAGAAGGCCAGCCACACACCGAGGAAACCGACGATGACCTTCGAGCTGATCTGCAGCTCCGGCAGTCGCCAACCGAATGCCTGGTTGCCCGCCCAGGCCACGAAGAGGTACGCGAGGAACGGCAACGCGAAGACGAACAGGAAGTGGTGTCGGGCAGCGGCCGGCAGGTCGGCGTGCAGCACGTACCAGAGTGCGCGGGTGCCGCCGCAGCCTGGGCAGTCCAGCCCGGTGGTCAGCTTGAGCAGACAGGTGGGTGCGGCATCCGGGGCGGCGTGGGCCGGATTGCTGAGCAGCGCGTAGCCCATGCCCGCGGCGACGCAGCCGACTGCGGCCAGCGGCACCGCCCAGCGCGGTGAACGCTCGTAGAGGCGCAGCACGAACCGGGTGAGCCGATCCGGCTCCGGCGCTCGGTAACCACCGGGCGGGGTCGTCGGCCAACCAGCCGGACCCACGCTGGCCGCATCGGCCGGCACGGTGTGCACCGCCCCGGGGGCGGGCTGCGGCTGGTCGAACGGACCGGGGACGCTCGTCACGCGCTCACGGTACACCGGGCATGCCGGCCAACGCGGCGGTGAGCGGACCGGCCAGGTCGCCGGCCTGCGGCGGTGCCACCGCGTCCAGGCCGAGCCAGCCGGCGAGCCGGTGCAGCTCGGCGGCGAGGGCCGCCGCGGTCTCCCCCGGGTCGGCGCCGGGTTCGAGCCAGGCGGCCGGCACCAACAGCACCCCGGCCTTGCGGTCGGCCTTCAGGTCGACCCGGGCGGTGAACCGGTCGCCCTGGAGAAACGGCAGCACGTAGTAGCCGTAGACCCGCTGTGGCGCGGGGACGTAGATCTCGATCCGGTAGCTGAAACCGAACAGCCGCTCGGTGCGGGCACGTTCCCAGATCAGCGGGTCGAAGGGGCTGACCAGCGTGTTGCCGCGAATCCAGCGGGGCAGCCGGGCGGACGCGTGCAGCCACGCCGGCTGGCGCCAGCCCGCCACGGTGACCGGCACCAGCTCGCCGGCCTCGGCCAGCTCCGCGACGGCCTGCCGGGCACCGGCCAGCGGCAGCCGGAAGTAGTCGCGCAGCTCCGGCTCGCCGGCCACCCCGAGCGACCGCGCGGCAAGTGCCACAAGCGTGCGGTACGCCTCGGCGTCGGTCGGGGTGGGCGCGGCCAGCACCGCCGCGGGCAGCACCCGCTCGGGCAGGTCGTAGCGGCGGGCGAAGGAGGTGCTGCGTTCGGCGGCGGCCACCTCGCCGGCCCAGAAGAGGAACTCCAACGCCTGCTTGACCGCCGACCAGTTCCACCCCCAGTTGCCGGTTTCCCGGGGCGCGTCGTGCTCGATCTCGGCGGCGGTCAGCGGACCTCGGGCGGCCACCTCGGCACGGACCCACGCGACCAGCTCCGGCTGCTCCTGGGCGATCCGCCGCATGCCGCCCCAGGATTCGCTGTGCGCTCGGGCCATCCGCCAGCGCAGCATCGGATGCAGCTCGACCGGAACCAACGACGCCTCGTGACCCCAGTATTCGAACAGCTCCCGCGGGTGCCGGTAGGCGGCCTGGTCGAGCAGTGTGGTCGGGTAGGGCCCGAGCCGGCTGTAGAGCGGCAGGTAGTGCGCGCGTTGCAGCACGTTGACCGAGTCCATCTGGATCAGGTTGACCCGGTCGAGCACCCGACGCAGGTGCCGGCGGGTGGGCACGCCGGCGGGCGGCGGGTCGGCGAAGCCCTGGGCGGCGAGCGCCACCCGGCGGGCCTGGGCGAGCGAGAGTGATTCCGGTGCGGCCATCGTCGGCGACCTTAATTCATCGGTACGACGCCGGTGCGGGAAGTTGGACGGGAGGGCCACCTGGGCATAGAACGGTGCAATGCTGACCATCCGCCGGGAGGAGCCGGACGACGCCGAGGCGGTCGCCCGGGTGCACGTGCACGGCTGGCAGGCGGGCTACGCCGGCTTCATGCCCGACGAGGTGCTCCAGCGGCTGAACGTGGCGGCCTGGGCGCAGCGCCGCCGCGACGTCGGCACCGCCGATCCCGAGCATCCGTTCACCACCCTGCTCGGCGAGGTGGACGGGTTGGTCGTCGGCTTCACCACCTTCGGGCCGTACCGCCGCAACCAGGACCGGGACGACCTGGACCCGACGGTCGGCGAGGTGGTGGCGCTGTACGTGGAACCGGCCTGCTGGGGTGACGGCACCGCCGTCGCCCTCCTGTCCGCCGCCCGGGTGGGGCTCGGCGAGCGGGGCTGGACCGAATACCACGCGTGGGTGCTGGCGGACAACCGGCGGGCCCGCCGGTTCGGCGAGCGGGCCGGGCTGTCAGCGGACGGTGAGCGGTCGACCTACCATGTGCCGCTCGCCGGTGGGCAGCCCCCGGTCAGCCTTGTCGAGCTGCGCTACGCCGGACGCCTCGACACCTGACCCGCGCGGGGTCAGCCAGCGGCGGATCGGCAGGAAGGCCAGCAGCGCCAGGCTGATCCACACGTAGGCGTTGCTGCCCAGGAAGCCGCCGACGCCGGTGAAGTCCTTCTCCCAGAACCAGACGGTCCGGCTGATCAGCAGCGCGTACCCGATGGTCGCGGCGACCAGCAGGACGCGCCGGCGGCGGCCGGCCGGCGCGGCCATCGCATTGTCGACGAGCAGGATCAGCGCGGGCAGCAGCCAGACCAGGTGGTGCACCCAGGTGACCGGGCTGACCAGGCACATCACCGCACCGGTCAGCGCCAGGCCGGTCGCCTCGTCACCGGCCGCGACGGCGGCCCGGGACCGCCACGCCCACAGGGCCAGGGTGCCGAGCACGAGCAGCAGCCAGAGCAGGGTGCTCGGGTGCTGCGGGTCGAGCCGGGCGACCACCCCGCGCAACGACTGGTTGGAGACGAAGGCCAACTCGCCCACCCGCCCGGTATTCCACAGCGCCTCGGTCCAGAACTCCCGGGACGCGTCCGGGAAGAGCGCGCCGGCCAGCAGCGACACCCCGGCGGCCGTGCCGCAGGCGGTGAGAGCCGCCCGCCAGCGCCCGGTCACCAGCAGGTAGACGATGAAGACGCCCGGGGTCAGTTTGATCGCGGTGGCGAGCCCGATGCCCACCCCGGCCCACCGGTTGCCGGCCGGCAACAGCCACAGCAGGTCCACCGCCACCAGGAAGAGCAGCAACGTGTTGACCTGGCCGAAGTTGACGGTCTCCCGCATCGGTTCGAACGCGGCGGCCAGGCAGAGCGCCACAGCGAGCGCGAACCACCGGGTCCAGCCGGCCCGGCGGGCGATCGGGTCGACAAGCCACCAGATCAGCACCGTGGTGCTGACCACGCTGGCAAGCACACTCACCGCGATCGCGGCCGACCACGGCAGGTACGCCATCGGCAGCATGACCAGCGCGGCGAACGGCGGGTAGGTGAAGCCGTACTGGGTGCCCGGCTTGAGGTAGTCGTAGATTTCCCCGCCGTCGTGCACCCACCAGGTCAACGCACCGTAGTAGACCTTCAGGTCGAAGAAGCCGTGGCGTACCGCCGCGACGGCGAGGAACGCGGTGACCGCCGCGGCGAGCACCACCACCCCGGCGACCTGCGCGGTCGTCCTCCTGGCACCCTGCGCCACCGTCGCCTCCCTCGCCCTGCGTAGGCTTCCGTCCCATGGCTCTCGGGTACGTCCGCCCGGCGCGTCCTGAGGACGCCGGCGAGATCGCACGCATCCAACTCGCGACCTGGCGGGTCGCGTACCGCCGGATCCTGCCTCGGCACGTGCTCGACAACCTGGACGAGGCGTTCCTCGCCCGGCGGTGGAACGCCGCGGTGCTGGAGCCGCCCTCCGGCGCGCACCGGGTGCTGGTCGCCGTCGAACAGGCCGAGCAATCGTATCTGGTGGGGTTCGCCGCCTCCGGGCCGGCCGACGCGGAGGCGCTGGCCCCGGGCGAGCCGGCCGAGGCGCTCGGCCCGGACGTGGCCGCGGTCACCGATCTGCTGGTGGAGCCGCGCTGGGGTCGGCGTGGGCACGGCAGCCGGCTGCTCGCCGCCGCCGTCGACCTGTGGCGGGAGGACGGCCTGAGCCGGGCGGTGGCCTGGGCGTTCGAGGGCGACGAGGCGACCCGCAAGTTCCTCACCAGCACCGGCTGGGAGCTCGACGGCGCGGCCCGCGCGCTGGACGTGGACGACATGCTGGTCCCCCAGGTACGCCTACACGTGGGCGTCCCGCCCGAAAAGGTCCCAACCGAAGACTGAACCCGCCCCGCCCCCGCCCGCCCCGCCCACCCGCCCGCCCCGCCCGCCCCGCCCGTCGATCATGGAGTTGTGGTGGGCGAAAGCTCCACGTGGGCCCCTTTTGTGAGGCACCACAACTCCATGATCGACGCAGGCCACGGCAGGGAGTGCAAGATCGCGGGGGTCAGCGGGTTTGTTCGGCGATCACCTCGTCGTCGTCGAGGGCGCCGGTGGGGTGGAAGCCCAGCGCGGTGTACAGGGCGGCGGCCGGGGTGTTGTCCGGGTGGTACGAGAGGCGCACCGGGGGGTTGCCGTCCTGGGCCGCCAGCCAGGCAGCGAGGGTCCGCACCGTCGCCCGGCCGACGCCCCGGGCCTGTTCGGCGGCGTCGATCAGCATTCCGCCGATCCAGTGCGAGCCGTCGTCGTCCACGCCCCACATGACGTGGCCGACGACGGTCTCGTCGGCGTACACCGCGAGCGACGTCCACACCTCGGAACGCAGACTGAGCAGCAGGTAGCGGGCCCCCAGCGCGGCCACGAACCGGCGCTGGTCGTCGCGCGGGGCGACGTCGGCCACCGCACGCCAGTTGTCGTCGTCGACCGGCCGCAGCGTCACTCGCCTCCCGATCCGGTCCAGGTGTCCCTCATCGATCATCCGGCGGATGCTACCCGGCTCGCTCCCGCAGATCGTGGACACTTTCCGTCAGCGCCGAACGGAAACTGCCCAAGATCTGCGCTGTGCGGAGACCGGGAGGGGCGGAGGAACGGACCGGTCAGTCGAGCAGGGCGTCCAGGGCGACGGTGAGGCCCGGACGGTTGCGCACCGCGCGGACGGCCAGCAGCACGCCCGGCATGAACGACACCCGGTCGTACGAGTCGTGCCGGATGGTCAGCGTCTCGCCGGTGGTGCCGAACAGCACCTCCTGGTGGGCGACGAGGCCGGTGGCGCGCACCGCGTGCACGCGTACCCCGTCGATGTCGGCACCGCGGGCACCCGACACCTCGTCCTTGGTGGCGTCCGGCACCGGGCCGAGGCCGGCGTCGGCGCGGGCCTGGGCGATCTGCCGGGCGGTGTGGGTGGCGGTGCCGCTCGGGGCGTCCAGCTTGCGCGGGTGGTGCTGCTCGATGATCTCGACGGACTCGAAGTATCGGGCGGCCCGCACGGCGAACTGCATCATCAGCACCGCGCCGATGCCGAAGTTCGGGGCGATGACGACGCCCACCCCGGGCTTGTCGGCCAGCCAGCCGCGCACCTGCTCCAACCGCTGCTCGGTGAAGCCGGTCGTCCCGACCACCGCGTTGATGCCCTGCTCGACGCACCACCGGAGGTTGTCCATGACGACGTCCGGGGTGGTGAAGTCGACCACCACGTCGGCACCGGAGGCGGCGGAGAGGTCGTCGCCCTGGTCGATCGCCGCGACCAGTTCGAGGTCGTCGGCGGCGTCGACAGCCCTGCAGACCTCGATGCCCATCCGGCCCCGGGCACCAAACACGCCGACCCGGGTCTTCTCCTGCTCGTCAGTCACGGGGCACAACCTATCCCAATCGGGGCGCGCCCCTCTGGCCGGATCCGGTGCGCTCCACCAGCCGGGACGCCCCGACGGGGACGCCCTCGCCGCGCCGGGCGGCAGCCCTCAGACGGTGAAGTCGCCCGCGCCGAACGGGCCGACCACGGCCAGCGACATGGGCCGGCTGAGCAGCTCGGCGGCGAGGACGTTCACGTCCTGCACGGTGACCTCGTCGACCCGGCGGAGCAGCTCGTCGACAGGCATCAGGTCGCCGTAGAGCAGCTCACCCTTGGCCAGGCGGCTCATCCGGGAACCGGTGTCCTCCAGGCCGAGCACGAACGAGCCCTTGCTCATCCCCTTGCCCCGGGCCACCTCGGCCTCGGTCAACCCGTCGGCGGCCACCCGGGCCAGCTCGGCGCGGGTCAGGGCCAGCACCTCGTCCACCTTGCCCGGCGCGCAGCCGGCGTAGACGGCGAACAGGCCGGTGTCGGCGTACTGGCTGGCGTACGAGTAGACCGAGTACGCGAGGCCGCGCTGCTCGCGGATCTCCTGGAAGAGGCGGCTGGACATGCCGCCACCGAGCACGTTGTTGAGCACCCCGAGGGCGAAGCGCCGCTCGTCGAGGCGGTCGATGCCGGGGCAGCCGAGGATGATGTGCGCCTGCTCGGTCTCCTTCGGCTCCACCAGGGTGGTCGCCGGCTTGGTGCGTACCGCCGGGGTGGCCGCGCGGTGCGGCGCCGGCGTGGCCGGGTCGCTGTCCAGCGGAGTGCCCCGCACCGCCTGGCGGACCATCTTGACCACCGCGGCGTGGTCGAGGTTGCCGGCGGCGGCGATGACGATCTGCGGCGCGGTGTAGCGGCCCCGGTAGAAGCTCTGGATCTGCTTGCGGGTCATCGGCGTGACGGTCTCGGCGGTGCCGGAGATCAGCCGACCCAGCGGGTGGTCGCCGTAGACGGCCTGGACGAAGAGGTCGTGCACCTCGTCACCGGGCTCGTCGTCGTGCATGGCGATCTCTTCGAGGATCACGCCGCGCTCGGTCTCGACGTCGGCGGGCTCCAGCAGCGAGTCGGCGACCAGGTCGCACATCACGTCGACCGCGAGCGGCAGGTCCTCGTCGAGCACCCGGGCGTAGTAGCAGGTGTATTCCTTCGTGGTGAACGCGTTCGTCTCACCACCCACCGCCTCGATCTGCGAGGAGATCTCCAGTGCGGTGCGCTTGTGGGTGCCCTTGAAGAGCAGGTGCTCGAGGAAGTGCGCGGCACCGGCCTGCGGGCCGCTCTCGTCCCGCGAGCCGACCGCCACCCAGACACCGAACGAGACGCTGCGCATCGTCGGGATCGCCTCGGTGAGGACGCGCAGACCGCTGGGCAGCACGGTACGTCGTACCGTGCCACCCAGCGGGTCGTCGCTGAGCGTCCGGGTCACCGCGCGGGCGGTGCCGCCGGAGCGGCCCGCCCCATTCCCCGGGGACGCAGCCACCCCCCGTCGATCCGGTGGAAACGGTGCGCTGATGGCCCGACTCACGTCTTGCTCCCGGTTCGACGAGGGGTGGGTGATGCGATGGACGACGGTCAGCTGTGCCGGGTCCGGCGGCGCGGACGCTCGCCGCCCTCGCCACCCTCGCCGCCGCCGCCGTTGCCGCCCTCGCCGCCACGCTCCGGGCCACGGCCACCGCGGTCGCCGCCCCGGTCGCCGCCACGCTCGCGGTCACCGCGGTCACGCGGACCCCGGTCGCCCCGGTCCCGACCAGCCGGCCGGTCGCCGCCGGCGGCCTCACCGGCGGCCGGAGCCTCGGTGCCCTCCGGGCGGACCTTGTCGAGGTAGATCTTGCCGCGGGCGTCGATGTCCGCGATCTCGACCTCGACCCGGTCACCGACGTTGAGGAAGTCCTCGACGCGCTCGACCCGCTTGCCGTCGCCCACCTTGGAGATGTGCAGCAGGCCGTCACGGCCCGGCAGCAGCGAGATGAACGCACCGAACGCGGCGGTCTTGACCACCGTGCCGAGGAACCGCTCGCCCTGCTTGGGCAGGGTCGGGTTGGCGATGCCGTTGATCCGGTCGACGGCCGCCTGGGCCGACGGGCCGTTGGTGGCGCCGACGTAGATCGTGCCGTCGTCCTCGATGGAGATCTCGGCGCCGGTCTCGTCCTGGATCGCGTTGATGGTCTGACCCTTCGGGCCGATCACCATGCCGATCTTGTCCACCGGGATCTTGACGGTGGTGACCCGCGGCGCGTAGTCCGACATCTCGGCCGGAGCCTCGATCGCCGCCTTCATGACACCGAGGATGACCTGCCGGGCCTCGTTCGCCTGCTGCAGCGCGGAGGCCAGCACGTCCGACGGGATGCCGTTGAGCTTGGTGTCGAGCTGGAGCGCGGTGACGAACTCCGGGGTGCCGGCGACCTTGAAGTCCATGTCACCGAACGCGTCCTCGGCACCGAGGATGTCGGTCAGCGTCACGTACTGGGTCTTGCCGTCCACCTCGTCGGAGATGAGCCCCATCGCGATGCCGGCGACCGGCGCCTTCAGCGGGACACCCGCGGAGAGCAGGCCCAGCGTCGACGCGCAGACCGAACCCATCGAGGTGGAGCCGTTGGAGCCGAGCGCCTCCGACACCTGCCGGATGGCGTACGGGAACTCCTCGCGCGACGGCAGCACCGGGATCAGCGCACGCTCGGCGAGAGCGCCGTGGCCGATCTCGCGACGCTTCGGCGAGCCGACCCGGCCGGTCTCACCCGTCGAGTACGGCGGGAAGTTGTAGTTGTGCATGTAGCGCTTGCGGTTCTCCGGGGACAGCGTGTCCACCATCTGCTCCATCCGGAGCATGTTCAGAGTGGTGACGCCCAGGATCTGGGTCTCGCCCCGCTCGAACAGCGCCGAACCGTGCACCCGGGGCAGCACGCCGACCTCGGCGGTCAGGGCCCGGATGTCGCGCGGGCCACGCCCGTCCATACGGACCTGCTCGCGCAGTACGCGGTTGCGCACCTCGGACTTGGTCAGCGACCGGAAGGCGGCGCTGAGCTCCTTCTCCCGGCCCTCGAACCGAGCGCCCAACTCCTCGGCGACGCGGGCCTTGACCCGGTCCAGGGCCTCCTCGCGGTCGGCCTTGCCGGCGATGGTGATCGCCTCGGCGACCTCGCCACGAGCCAGGTCGGAGACGGCGTCGTACACGTCGTCCTGGTAGTCCAGGAAGACCGGGAACTCGGTGACCGGCTTGGCGGCGACCTCGGCCAGCTCGCTCTGCGCGCGGCACAGCTCACGGATCGCCGGCTTGGCGGCCTCCAGGCCGCTGGCGACGACCTCCTCGGTCGGGGCGGTGGCACCGGCCGAGATCAGGGCGACGGCGTTCGGGGTGGCCTCGGCCTCGACCATCATGATCGCGACGTCGCCGTCCTCGAGCGTGCGGCCGGCCACGACCATGTCGAAGGTGGCGCGGGCCAGCTCCTCCAGGGTCGGGAAGGCGACCCACTGGCCGTCGATGTGGGCGACGCGGGTCGCACCGATCGGGCCGGAGAACGGCAGGCCGGAGAGCTTGGTCGACATCGAGGCGGCGTTGATCGCCACGACGTCGTACGGGTGCTGCGGGTCGAGCGCGAGGATGGTCTCGACGACCTGGACCTCGTTGCGCAGGCCCTTCACGAAGGACGGGCGCAGCGGCCGGTCGATCAGCCGGCAGGTGAGGATCGCGTCCTCGCTGGGACGACCCTCGCGGCGGAAGAACGAGCCGGGGATGCGGCCCGCGGCGTACATCCGCTCCTCGACGTCGACGGTCAGCGGGAAGAAGTCGAACTGCTCCTTCGGGTGCTTACCGGCGGTGGTGGCGGAGAGAACGACCGTCTCGCCCAGCTGGGCGATGACGGAACCGGCGGCCTGGCGAGCCAGCCGGCCGGTGGAGAAGGTGATCTCGCGGGTGCCGAAGGACCCATTGTCGATCACGGCGGTGCGGGATTCGGCGCCGAGTTTGGTCTCGGTCATGTGCTGTCGTGCTCCTTCGCGTCGTGGGCCCACGACATCGGGGAGCTGCTCAGCCGGCCGGTCTTCGATCGAAGCGCCCGGGTGGCCGGCGTGATGCCGGGTTCCCGGGGGCCACTACCGGAGACCGGTACGCTGACCGGCTCCCTCTCGGGTGGTCGCGCGGCCCGTGTTTCTTCAGGTGGGACGCCGTACGGGGGAGCGGCCGAGCGGCCACTCCCCCGTCACGTCACCGGCGCAGGCCGAGCCGCTCGATGAGCGACCGGTAGCGGGCAATGTCCTTCTTCTGCACGTAGTTGAGCAGCCGACGGCGGCGGCCGACCAGCAGCAGCAGCCCACGGCGGCTGTGGTGGTCGTGCTTGTGCACCTTCAGGTGCTCGGTCAGCTCGGCGATCCGCTTGGTGAGGACCGCGACCTGGACCTCCGGCGAACCGGTGTCGCCCTCGGCGGTCGCGTACTCCGCGCGGATGCTGGCCTTGGCTTCCTGGTCGAGCGCCATGTTCTCCCTGTTTCGATGGGTTGATCAAGTAGGTGTCCGTCGTCCCGATGGACCGGGAACGGACCGGTACCTCGCACCCGCGGCGTCGAGCAGGCACGCGAGGCCCCACGCCGGTCACCCGACGTTTCGGCAAGACTACCAGCACTCGCCGGTAACACCCGGCGAAGGGCCTCGGCGGGGCCCCGTCAGCCCTCGGCGATCAGGCCAGCGCACGCCGGGTGCGCTCGACGTCCTGGTTCATCTGGGCGATCAACGGCTCGATCGAGTCGTACCGGATCTGACCGCGCAGGTGCGCCACGAAGTCCAGGGCCAACCGCTCGCCGTACAGGTCGCCGGAGAAGTCCAGCGCGTACGCCTCCACCCGCCGCTCCCGCCCGGAGAAGGTCGGGTTGGTGCCCACCGACACCGCCGCCAGCAGCGGCTCGTGCTGCCCGCGACGGATCAGCCGGGCCGCGTACACCCCGTCGGCCGGGACCGCCGCGTACCGGTGGCAGAGCAGGTTGGCGGTGGGGAAGCCCAGCTCCCGCCCCCGCTGGTCGCCGCGGACCACGACGCCCTCCACCCGGTGTGGGCGGCCGAGCGCGGCGGCGGCCGCGCCGACGTCGCCCGCGTCGACGCAGGATCGGATGTACGTGGAGGAGAAGACGGTGCCGTCCTCGGTGACCAGCGGGCTGCCCTCCACCCCGAAGCCGAAGGTCTGACCGAGCCGCTCCAGCAGCGCCACGTCGCCGGCCGCCCGGTGCCCGAACCGGAAGTTGCCGCCGACCACCACCAGCGCGCTGTGCAGGTGCTCGACAAGCACGTCGTGCACGAACTGTTCGGCGGGCAGCCGGGAGAACTCCGGGGTGAACGGCACCACACAGAGCACGTCCACGCCGAGTTGCTCGATCAGCTCGGCCTTGCGGGCCTGCTCGGTGAGCACCGCCGGATGCGAACCGGGGCGGACCACCTCGGCCGGGTGCGGGTCGAAGGTGACCACCACCGACTGCACGCCCAGCTCACGGGCTCGGGCCACGGTGTGGCCGATGGTCGCCTGGTGCCCCTTGTGCACGCCGTCGAAGACGCCGATGGTGACGACCGAGCGTCCCCACCCACCGGGCGCCGCGTCGTACCCCCGCCACCGCTGCATGCCGTTCCTCTCTGCTGTCCCGACACCGCCGGCCGGGGGCCGGCGGGCCTGCCTTGCGACCCGTCAGGCCGGGGCGAGCACGATCTCCGCGCGGGCTCGCCCGTCCCGCTCGCTGACGATAGCGATCAGACCGCCCGCCGGTCCGAAGACGGCGTACGGCCCGACGATGCCGGCCGGGTCCAGTGGCCCGCCGTGGCCGAGCACCTTCGCCTCGTCGGGCGTGGCCTCCCGGCGCGGGAAGAATCGGTCGGCCGCCGCGTCCAGTGGCAGGTTCACCACGTCCGGGGCGCGCTGCTCCAGCTCGTCGAGGGTGGCCGCCTCGGCCAGGGTGAAGCCGCCGACCGCGGTGCGCCGCAGCGCCGTCAGGTGGCCACCGACGCCGAGCGCCAGGCCCGCGTCCCGGGCGATGGCCCGGATGTACGTGCCGGAGGAGCAGGTCACGTCCACGTCCACGTCCACCACGTCCGGCTCGGTGCGGCGGATCGCCAGCACCTCCAGGCGGGAGATGGTGACCCGCCGCGCCGGCAACTCGACGATCTCCCCGTCGCGGACCCGCTTGTACGCCCGCTGCCCGTCGATCTTGATGGCGCTGACCGCGCTCGGCACCTGGTCGACCTCGCCGCTGAGCGCGGCCAGCGCCGACCGGATCGCGTCGTCGGTGACCAGGCCGGCCGGGGTGGTGGCGATGACGTCGCCCTCGGCGTCGTCGGTGACGGTGGCCTGACCGAGCCGGATGGTGCCGGCGTAGCTCTTGCCCGCGCCGATCACGTAGGTCAGCAGCCGGGTGGCCCGGCCCACACCGATCACCAGCACACCGGTGGCCATCGGGTCGAGGGTGCCACCGTGCCCGACGCGCCGCGTCTTCGCCAGCCGGCGGATCCGCGCCACCACGTCGTGCGACGTCATGCCGCCGGGCTTGTCGACCACGATCAGACCATCGGTGCTCACGTCGGCCAAGCCTGCCAGACCGCCAGTTGGCCACGGTCGTCGCGGGGTGGTTCACGGCCGGGGCGCCACACGCCGCTGGCTCGATCGCGGAGGGGACACCAGGACGTCGCGGCGAATGCGAAGATCACTCGCCCGCTCCCGTCTAGCCAGGACGACAGATGACCAGCGAAGAGCCCGACGGCCCGCCCGTCACCCCGGCCCGCCACCCGGGTGCCGCCGAACCTGAACAACTCACCGTGGCGGGCTGGCTGCGCGAGCCGGTGACCGAGCGTGCGCTGACCAGGGCGGAACGGCTGCGGCTCGGGTGGGAGCAGCACGCCGGAAAGGTGCTCGGCTGGACCGCCGCGCTGGTCACGCTGACGCTTGTCACGGTGCTGGCCTGGCAGGGCATCAACCTGGCGCGGGACGAGTCGAACTCCCGGCCGGTCGACGGGAGCGGCAACGCCCTCGGCCCATTCGCCGGCACTCCGGCGGAGACGTTCGCCGTGGGCGAGGCGGGGATCACCCTCCCGACAGCCCGGGCCGTCGCGCCGTTCACCGCCCCGCAGGTCGCGGACGCGCTGACGAAGGTCAAGCAGGCGCTGATCCACGGTCGGCTCGAGCCGTCCATGCTCGCTGGTGACCCCGCGAAGTTCATCGCCCTGCTGGCACCGGACGGTCGGCACCAGATCGACAAGCACTTCGTGGCCGGGGACAACCTGGACTACGCCACCCGCATCGACCCCGCCGCCGACCCGCGGTTCGACCCCGCGGCGGGCATCCGCGTCAGTGGCACCATGGAGTACCGGTCGGTCACCGACGACGGTGTCCGGAACCTGGAGATCACCACCCGGTTCCTGTGGGTGTACCCCTTCGCCCTGCCCCGACCGCAGGCACTATCGCCCGGCACCGCGCTCGTCACCATCCGAGACGAGGTGGTCTGGCAGGTGCCGCACCCGGACGACGTCCTGGCCACCTCGGCCGGCCTGTGGTTGACAAGCACCGACGTCAACGTGCTCAACGCGACCTGCGCCGCGATCCTCCGGGGAATGATCGACCTGGAGATCGGGTTCGAAATGGGCCTGCCAGGGGGATCGACCACAGACATCTACGACCCGAGGTGGAATCCCGACGAAGCAGAGACCTGCTGACCCCACCCCCGCTATCCGCGACCTTACAGTTGGGGTCAGCGGACGGCCCCGGGCACCGCCCAGCCGCCGGTGCGCAGGCGCAGCAGCAGGGCGACCAGCCGGATCACCACGAACACGGTGAGCCCGGCCCAGATCCCGCCCAGCCCGAGGTCGAGGGCGTACGTCAGCCAGATCGCCGGCAGGAACCCGCCGAGGGCGGCCACGATGGTGAGGTTGCGCAGGTAACGCACGTCCCCCGCGCCGATCAGCACGCCGTCGAGGGCGAACACCACCCCGGCCAGCGGCAGCATGAGCACGAACCACGGCCAGGCCGTCATGGCCTGCGCGCGTACCCCGGCATCGGAGCTGAACCACGACGGTACGACGCCGGCGCCGGCGGCCACGAGCAGCGCGAAGCCGACGCCGCAGATGCCGCCGAGCAGCCCGATCCGGCGGGCGAGCGCCCGCGCGCCCGCGTCGTCGCCGGCGCCGAGCGCGGCACCGACCAGGGACTGGGCGGCGATCGCGAGGGCGTCGAGCACCAACGCGGTGAAGAACCAGAGTTGCAGGGCGATCTGGTGGGCACCGACGGCGGCGGCACCGAACCGGGCGGCGACGGCGGTCGCGGAGAGGAAACTGGCCTGGAACGCCAGCCCACGGATCAGCAGGTCCCGGCTGAGCACCAACTGCTGGCGGATCACCCGGGGGCGGGGTCGCAGCGGCACCCGCTCGGCGGCCAGCGCCGCGGCGAAGAGCGTCCCGCAGAGCGTCTGCGCGACGACGTTCGCCACCGCCGAACCGACCAGACCCAGCCCGCCGGGATAGACCAGCAGCGGGCAGAGCAGCGCGGAGAGCAGGTTGGGGCCGAGCACGAAGAACAGCGGGCGTCGGGTGTCCTGCACGCCGCGCAGCCAGCCGTTGCCGGCGGCGGCGAGCAGCAGGCCGGGGGCGCCGAGGGCCGCGATCCGCAGCCAGTGGGCGGCGGCGTCGGCCACGTCGCCGGCACCACCGGCGAGGGTACGCGCGAGCGCGCCCCCGCCGAACTGCATGCCGATCGCGATCAGCAGGCCGACACCGAACGCCAGCCAGGACGACTGGACTCCCTCGGCCACCGCGGCGGCCCGGTCACCCGCACCGAAGCGACGGGCGGCGCGCCCGGTGGTGCCGTACGCGACAACGGTGCCGACCCAGGCGGTGAGCGTCATCACCGTGCCGCCGACGGCGAGCGCGGCGAGCGGCACCCGGCCGAGGTGGCCGACCACCGCCGTGTCGACAAGCACGTAGAGCGGCTCGGCGGCGAGCACCACGAGGGCCGGCAGGGCGAGCGCGGCGATCCGCCGCGGCGAGGCGGCTCGGTGGGTGGGGACGGCGGTCTGGTTCATCGCCGCCGATCCTGGCATGGCTGCGGTAAGGAGCACAAGGCTGCTGGTAACTTACGGGTCCACCTCGCGGCCGGCTCGGCGGACGTCGACGCGCTCCCTGTCCTCGGCATCCCGGCTTGCGGCGCTCACTACCCTGTCCGAGGCTCCCACCCGGGGGCACCACGACAGCGATAGGCCATCTGACAGTGAGCGACAGTTACCCTCCGCCCGACCCGAACCTCACCCCCTGGAGCGGCCCCCCGGCCCCACAGCAGGGTGGCTACCCGCCGTACGGACAGCCACCACCCCAGCCGCACTACGGCCCACTACTGCCGCCGGCGCCGAACAAGTCGAACAAGGGCCTGATCATCGGGCTGGTAGCCGGCGCGGTGGTCGTCATACTCGCCATCTGCGGCGCGGGAATCGGCATCCTGGTCGCCTACGGTGGCGACGAGCCCGAACGGGGCACGGCCGCCACCCCCACTCCTGGCGCCGGCAGCACTCCGGGCACGGGGGCCGTCCCCACGCCGGGGCAGGCGGATCCACCGAACAACAACTCGATGACCGCCCGCTACTCCAGCGACCTGGCGAACGTCTGCGAAGGCAGTCCGATCCTGAACGCGGCGCCCTACGGCGGCCCCGCCGGCGCCAAAGCGTACACGTTCTCGAACAACCCCGACCGACCGACGTCCTGGTCGTCGACGTACGTCCCCGCGAACAAGTCCTACTACGCCAAGAGCGCGGACTACCAGAAGGTGTCGGTGGTCGGCTGCCTGAAGTTCGTCGAGGGCAGCCAGGGCGCCCCGAAGAAGTGTCAGTACAAGGACAAGGCGGAAAAGCAGGTCAGCGTCGACTACGTCTCGTCGCGCTACACCCTGACCTTCTACGCGACCAGGACCGCCGAGAAGATCGGCGACGGCGGCACCGTGACCGCCCCGACGAACAGGTGCCCGAGTTTCATCTCGTACGACAAGACCACCATGCGGGCGTACGCGGCGCCGGACTCCGGCACCATCGAGGCGGCCCTGGACACGTTCCTGTCCTGAACGACTCGACCCCCACTGGCGGCCGGACGGTGACGCCGTCGGCGCGACGCATCGACGGCGTCACCACCGGTCGAGAAAGGTCACTGACGGGTGTCCATCGACGTCTGCAGGGCGCGGCGGGCCTGCTCGCGGGCGTCGTCCGTGGTCTCGGGCTTGGGCTTGTTCGGCATGGTGGTGGTCCTTCCAGGGCGCGGGCCACCGGCCTGCGGCAGCCCCTCACGGGCGGTCGTGCTGAGCGCCCCACGGCGGTCCGGGATTACCGGAGCGGCCGGCTGGGCAGCGTGAGCCCGGGTCGATCCGACCCTGAAGGGAGGCGGCACGAGGTGTGGCGCCACCACCCATGACCTGCGCCGCCACGCGGCACCGGCCTTCTCCCAAGTTATCGTTCAGGTTCACATGCTGCGCTCGTTTCCCGCCATTTGGACAGGCGGCGACCCGGCTCAGCGGGCCAGGAAGTGCCAGCCCAGCCACCACCAGAACCCGAACAGACCGATTCGGCCCACCGGCACCGGGCCCACCTCGTACCGCATCACGTACGCGCAGACCTCGCCCAGTGTGGGAATGCGGGAACCCTCCCGCCGGGCCATCCACTCGACCACCGCGAAGAGCACCAACGCGGTGAGGAAACCGCCGATGGCGAGCGCCCGCATCATCGCCGCACCAGCCCCCAGAAAGCGGCCAGCCAGGCGAACCACACCGCCGACCGGGTCAGCTGATCCTCCAGGAGGGGGTCGGCCAGCCGGGAGAAGGTGGGAAAGTCGTCACCGACGGCCAGCACGAAGGTCACCCCCTCGAAGACCCCGAAGACCACCACCGGCACCGCCCACCACACCGCCCCCGAGCCCAGCCGGCGCGGCGCCGGTCGACGAGGCACCCGATTGCTCAGACCGAGCCAGATCAGCACGCCACCGGTGCCAAGGGTGAACAGATTGGCCTCGGTGGAGAACGACGCGAACCGGCCGCCGACGAGCGACAGGCAGACGAGGACGGGAACGGAGACGGCGGGCCGGTCCCAGGCGCGGGGGGCCTCCACGGTGAGGTCGTGCGGCTGCTCCATCCCGCAATTCTTCCCGGTCTCACGGAGCGCGGGAAGACCAACACTCCCCGGAGCTGACCCTGATCTTCCGGACCGGGCGAGCGACGGCAGCCGTAGGAGGGCGTCAGCCGATCAACGCCGCGTCCAGTTGACCGCGGATCGACTCGACCACCTGCTCGACGGTGCCCCGACCGGTGAACCCGGCCGCGAACGTGTGACCACCACCGCCCAGCGTGACCGCGACCCGGCTGACGTCCACCGCGCCCTTGCTGCGCATCGACACCGCCCACTCGCCCGGTGTGACCTGCTTGACCACACAGCTCACATCCGCCTCGGCCGTGCACCGCACCGAGTCGATGAGCGCCTCCAGCACGTACGGACGCTGGTCGTGCCGGGCCAGGTCGTCGAGCGTGGCGAAGGTCCAGACGAAGCCTCGGCCGCCGGCAGCCGCCGGCTCCAGCCGGGCCCGGCCGAGCACCTCACCGAAGAGACGCACCGCCCCGAACGGTCGGGTGTCGAAGACCCGCCGGGAGATGTCCCCGGGCGAGATGCCGGTCGCCAACAACCGGGCGGCCATCTGGTGCACCGCCGGGGTGGTCGCCGCGAAGCGGAACGACCCGGTATCCGTGGTCAGCGCCACGTAGAGGCACTCCGCGATGGCCGGATCCACCACCACCCCGAGCCGGGCCAGCAGTTGCTCCGCCACCACCGACGTCGCCGCGGCGCCCGGGTCCACCAGGTTGACCGTGCCGAAGCCGGAGTTCGAGGCGTGGTGATCGAGCACCAGCGCCGCACCCGCCGACGACAACCGCCCGGCCAGCTCACCGAGGCGCGACTCGCTCGCCGCGTCGAAGCAGATCACCAGGTCCGGTGCCGGGTCGGCGGCGTCCGCCGGGACCAGCAGGTCCAGCCCGGGCAGCCCCCGGAACGGCTCGGGCACCTCCGGTGGCCCCGGGAAGGTCGCCTGCACCTCGCGGACCCCGAACTGCCGCAGACCCAGACCGAAGCCGAGCATGCTGCCCAGCGCGTCGCCGTCCGGGTTGACGTGGCAGATCAGCAGCACCCGGGCGGTCGACGGGAGAGCCCGCACCAGCGCCTCGGCGGCGGCCCAGTCCGTCTCGGCGGGGCCGACCCCGGCCGCCCCGGCAAGCGGGACGCTGGCGGTGCTGGTCACCGCGTTTCCCCACCCCGCGGGGCCCCCGTGACGTCGGTGGCCGCGTCGGCCTCGTCCGCCTCGTCACCCTCATCCGTCTCGTCGTCGACCCGGTACGGCTGCGCCTCGCCCGCGTACTTCGCCTGGGCGGCGAGCCGCTGCACCTCCGCGTCGGCGTTGCGCGCGGCGGCGAGCAGGTCGTCGATGTGCTTGACCTGGTCCTGCACGTCGTCGAGGACGAACGTGAGGGTCGGCGAGTGCCGCAGCCCGAGGGCCTTGCCGACAGTGCTGCGCAGCAGCCCCTTGGCACTCTCCAGCGCCGCCGCGGTGTCGGCCTGGGCCACCGCGTCACCGAGCACCGTGTAGAACACCGTCGCGTCCCGCAGGTCCGCGGTGATCCGGGCGTCGGTGATGGTGATCATCCCGAGTCGCGGGTCCTTGATCTGGCTCCGCACCACCGACGCGACCAGCTCACGCACCCGTTCCGCGTGCCGGCGTACCTTGGCCGGATCAGACATCTCGCCACCTCCACGGCGTCCTGCTCCCGGTCGACCCGGCGACCCGGGGCCGCCGGCCGACCGGCCAACATCTCGAACACTACCTTCGCGGCCGCACCGGTCGCCCGGCACAGCCGGCTCCGGGGTCAGTCGTCGTCCACGCCGTACAGCCGGCGGCGGACCGACAGCAGCTCGACCTCGGGGCGACCGGCCACCAGGCGCTCACAGGAGTCGAGCACCTCGCGGACGTGCGCCGTCTCGGCGGCCACCACGGCCACCGCCAGTTGCGCTCGACCGTGCAGGTCGAGCGCTCCCACCTCGGCGGCCGACACCTCGAAGCGGCGCAACGCCGCCACGATCGGCCGTACGTATGATCTCTTGGCCTTGAGCGACCGGGAGTCGCCCGGCAGCAGCAGGTCGAAGACCGCGGTTCCGGTAAACATCGCCCCGGACCATACCGCCAACCCACCCCGCATGATCAAGGGGTTTACGCCGAACGGCGTAAACCCCTTGATCAGCGTGTCACTGCCGGATCAGGCGCGAACCTTCTCCCGCATCTCGAAGGTCTCGATGATGTCGCCGACCTGGACGTTGTTGTAACCACCCAGGGTCAGACCACACTCGAAGCCTTCGCGGACCTCGGTGGCGTCGTCCTTGAACCGCTTGAGCGAGCTGATCGTGAGGTTGTCCGCCACGACCGCCCCGTCTCGCAGCAGGCGCGCCTTGGCGTTGCGCCGAAGGACACCGGCCCGGACGATGCAACCGGAGATGTTGCCGATCTTGGACGAGCGGAAGACGTCGCGGATCTCCGCGCTGCCCAGCTCGACCTCCTCGTACTCCGGCTTGAGTAGGCCCTTGAGCGCTGCCTCGATCTCCTCGATGGCCTGGTAGATGACGGTGTAATACCGGATCTCCACGCCCTCGCGGTCGGCCATCTCGCGGACCTTGTTGGAGGCCCGCACGTTGAAGCCGATGATCGTGACCGGCTCGGACGAGGCACTCGCGAGCATGACGTTGCTCTCGGTGATCGCGCCCACGCCCCGGTCGAGGACCTTGAGCTGAACTTCCTCGGGGATGTCGAGGTTGAACAGCGCGTCCTCCAGAGCCTCCACCGAACCGGAGACATCGCCCTTGAGGATGAGGTTGAGCGAGGTCTTCTCGCCCTCCTTGAGCTGCTCCATGAGCGTCTCGAGGGTGGCCCGACCACGGGAGTTGGCGAAGGACGCCGCCCGCCGCCGTGCCTGCCGCTGCTCGGCGATCTGTCGCACCGTGCGGTCGTCCGCCGCGGCGAGGAACGTGTCGCCCGCGCCGGGAGGCGCGGTCAGACCCAGCACCATGACCGGACGCGCCGGACCGGCCTCGGTGAGCTGGTTGCCGTTCTCGTCGAGCATGGCCCGGACCCGGCCGTGGGCCCCACCGGCGACGATCGAGTCGCCCGCCCGCAGGGTGCCCTTCTGCACCAGCACCGTCGCCACCGCACCGCGACCCTTGTCCAGGTGTGCCTCGATGGCCACACCCTGCGCCGGTCCGTCGATCGGAGCGGTCAGCTCCAGTGACGCGTCAGCGGTCAGCAGGACGGCCTCGAGCAACTCCTCGATGCCGATGCCGGGCTTGGCGGCCACGTTGACGAACATGGTGTCGCCGCCGTACTCCTCGGCGACCAGGCCGTACTCGGTCAGCTGCTGGCGGACCTTGTCCGGGTTGGCGTCCGGCTTGTCGACCTTGTTGACCGCGACCACGATCGGCACGTCGGCCGCCTTGGCGTGGTTCAACGCCTCGATGGTCTGCGGCATCACACCGTCGTCGGCCGCGACCACCAGGATCACGATGTCCGTCACCTGGGCACCACGAGCACGCATGGCGGTGAACGCCTCGTGACCCGGGGTGTCGATGAAGGTCACCGCCCGGTCCTCGCCCTCGTGCGGGACGTGGACCTGGTAGGCACCGATGTGCTGGGTGATGCCACCCGCCTCACCGGCCACGACGTTCGCCTTACGGATCGCGTCGAGCAGCTTGGTCTTACCGTGGTCGACGTGACCCATGACGGTCACCACCGGCGCACGGCTGACCAGACGCTCCTCGGCCACCTCCGCGTCGAGGTCGATGTTGAACTGCGCGAGCAGCTCGCGGTCCTCGTCCTCCGGGCTGACGATCTGGATGTCGAAGCCCAGGTGCTCACCCAGCAGGTGCAGGGTGTCGTCAGAACAGGACTGGGTCGCGGTGACCATCTCGCCCAGGTTGAACATCTCCTGGACCAGCGAACCCGGGTTGGCGTTGATCTTGTCCGCGAAGTCGGACAGCGAGGCGCCACGGGACAGCCGGACGATCTGACCCTGACCCCGGGGAGCACCCGAGCTCATGGTCGGAGCCGACAGGTTGTCGAACTCCTGTCTGCGCTGCTTCTTGGACTTGCGACCGCGCGTCGGCCGGCCACCCGGACGCCCGAAGGCACCCGCGGCACCGCCGCCACGGCCACGACCACCCGCACCCGGACGACCGCCACCACCGGAGGGAGCACCCGGGCGGAAACCGCCACCGGGAGCACCGCCACCGCCGCCGGGACCGCCACGGTAGCCACCGCCACCGCCGGCACCCGCGCCGCCACCAGGGCCGCCGCGGTAACCGCCACCGCCACCGGCGCCACCGCCGGGACCGCCACGGAAGCCACCGCCACCGCCACCGGGACGACCGGCACCGCCGCCACCACCGGGGCGACCAGCGCCACCGGGACCGGGGCGACCAGCAGCCGGACGCTGGCTCGGCATGGACGCCGGGCTGGGCCGCGGCGGCATGGAGTTGGGACTCGGCCGCGGCGGCATGCCCGCCGGGCTGTTGGGCCGGGGACCACCCGCACCGGCGGCCGGGGGCCGCTGCTGCTGGCCACCCTGGATGCCGAACGGGTTGTTACCCGCGCCACGCGCCGGCGGACGACCGCCAGGCCGGGCACCCGGACCGGGAGCCGGCGTGCTCGGACGAGCGGCCGGCGAACCGGGACGGGGTGGCATCGCGGCGGGACCCGGCCGAGGACCGGGACGGTTGCCGCCGTCGGCCGGAGGCTCCCGGCGAACGGGGTTGTCCCGCTGCTGCTGGCGGGCGGCCTGCGCGGCCTTGACCGCGGCCTCCTGCTCAGCCTTCAGCGCGGCGGCGCGCGCCTCGGCGGCCGCCACTTCGATGTCGTGGGCACTCGCCGGCTTGGCGACCGGAGCCGCGGGCTGCGGTGCAGCGGGCACCGGGCCCTTCGGCTTCGGGCCGGGCGCCGGCGCGGCCGGCCGCCGAGGCGGCATCGGCTTGGCCGAGACCCGGGGCGCGCCCGGGGTCGGGGACAGCGTCGGGGTCGGGTTGGAAGCCGGCGTCGGCGCGGGCGCCGACGGGGCGGCCGGTGCCGGAGCACCGGCGGACGCCACGAACGCGTTACGCAGCCGTCGGGCGACGGGCGCCTCGACGGTGCTGGACGCGGACTTCACGAACTCGCCCATTTCCTTCAGCTTGGCGAGAACGGTCTTACTCTCGACCCCGAGCTCTTTTGCAAGCTCGTGTACGCGGGCCTTGCCTGCCACTGCACTCCTCACTCCGAGGTCGTGCGGGCAGCACCCGCAGCGACCTCACTCGTGCACTTGAAGCCTGGTCATTTCAGGGACTTCATCGTGTGCTCATGTCGGTCGTCCTACCCTGCTAGCGACCCTCGCCCGGTCGGGCTGACCGGACGTAGTGGTTGGCGCATCGACGTGCTCCGCCAGCACACCGTGGTCGAGGACCTCGGTGCTGCGCAGCGCACGCCCGAAGGCGCGGCGGCGCACCGCCAGCGCGAAGCAGGCCGGATCCGGGTGCATGTTCGCTCCCCGACCCGGCAGCCTGCGGCGCGGATCAGGCCGGAGACTGAGACCAGCCTCGTCCCTGACCGCGATGATCCGCAGCAATTCGCTGGCCGGCGCACGTTGCCGACAACCCACACAGGTGCGTTCCGGCGTTGCGCGTCGTACCACTGGAAGAAGTCTACCCCTAGCTGCCCGAGATCGCGCCGCCCGGCTCCCGCACGTGATCAGCTGCCGCACGCGCGGCGGGGGCGGTCTGCTCCGCGTCGGACCGAATGTCGATCCGCCAACCGGTCAATCGGGCCGCGAGTCGGGCATTCTGCCCCTCCCGGCCGATCGCGAGCGAGAGCTGGAAGTCGGGAACCGTCACCCGGGCGGCCCGATTGGCCAGGTCGACCACCTCGACCCGCAGCGCCTTGGCCGGCGACAACGCGTTGCCGACGAAGGTGGCCGGGTCGTCCGACCAGTCGATAATGTCGATCTTCTCACCGTGCAACTCGCTCATCACGGCCCGCACCCGCTGGCCCATCGGGCCGATGCAGGCGCCCTTGGCGTTCACCCCGGGGGTGGTGGAGCGTACGGCGATCTTCGTGCGGTGACCTGCCTCACGGGCGATCGCGCCGATCTCCACGGTGCCGTCGGCGATCTCCGGCACCTCCAACGCGAACAGCTTCTTGACAAGCCCCGGGTGCGACCGGGACAGGGTGATCTGCGGCCCGCGCATGCCCTTGGCCACGTGCACCACGACACAGCGGACCCGCTCGCCGTGCGCGTACCGCTCGCCGGGCACCTGCTCGGACTGCGGCAGCACGCCCTCCAGCTTGCCGAGGTCGACGCTGACGATGCCCTTCTCGGTACGCGTCTCGTGCGCCTGAACCACGCCGGTGACCAGGTCACCCTCGCGGCCCACGTACTCACCGAAGTGCACCTCGTCGGTGGCCTCCCGCAGACGCTGGAGGATCACCTGCTTGGCGGTCATGGCGGCGATCCGGCCGAAGTCGTGCGGGGTGTCGTCCCACTCCCGCACCAGACTGCCGTCCGAGTCCATCTCCTGCGCGTACACCAGGGCTGCGCCCGACCTGCGGTCGATCTCCACCCGGGCGTGCGGTTCGGCTCCATCGGTGTGCCGGTAGGCGGTCAGCAACGCGGTCTCGATCGCCGCGAGAATCGTGTCGAACGGGATCTCCCGCTCGCGCTCGAGTGCGCGCAGCGCCGCGAGGTCGATGTTCACCTCTCCTCGTCCTCCACATCATCTTCGTCGTCGATGTCGTCTGAATCGTCGATCTCGTCTGAATCGTCCGCGTCGTCGAACTCTTCGTCCGGCTCGCCGAGTTCGGCGAGCCGGGTGAACTCGACCTGCACCCGGCCGGGGCCAAGCTGGGCGTACGTCCAGGAGGCGCGACCGCCGTCGGTCTCCAACTGCACGCCCTCGTCGTCGGCCGCGACCACCCGGCCGGTGAGCTGGCGGTCGCCGGCGGGCTGCTCGCCACGCTGGCCGGGCAACGCGGCCCCGCCCCGAGCGGTGACCTTGACCAGCCGGCCCACGTTGCGCCGCCAGTGGCGGGGCAGGGTGAGTGGCCGGTCGACGCCCGGCGAGCTGACCTCCAGCTGGTATTCACCGGCGACGATGTCGCCACCGGTCTCCTCGGCGGCGTCCAGGGCGGCCGAGACCGCGCGGGAGACGTCGGCCACGGCGTCCAGGTCGATCCCGCCGTCGGCGTCCACCATCACCCGCACCACGTGCCGGCGACCGGCCCGGGAAACCGTCAGGTCCTCCAGGTCGTAGCCGGCGTCGTTGACCACCGGCTCGATCACGGCCCGCAACCGCGCACGGCGCGCGGCGAGGTCACCGCCACGGGGACCCGCGCCGTCGCGGGGTCGCCCAGTCGACCTGGTGGCACGGCCACGCTGCGTCATCTCCGCACCCTCTCCCTGGTCGACGGTGATCGGTCGTCCCGACATGCCGGCACACCACCGGAGCGGACGCGCCGGTGGCTGCGCAGAGCGTAACGCGCCTGCCCGTCGGTGGGCCGGGCGGCGCACCGACGGCGGTGGCCCCCGGACCGGCGGGCATGGTGTTGACTTGCCGGGTGGGGACCGGCAGAACGACACAGCGCGACCAAGCATCCGGACATTCCCGGCGAAAGCTCTTGCGCGCCGGGGCGTTGCTGGCGCTCGGCGGCGCCGCGGTGCCGCTGACCGGCTGTGATCTTTTCGACCGTGATGACGAGCCGGCGCCACCACCGGACCCGCTGCGGCCGATGGTGGACGAGTCACTCGCGCTCGCCGCCGCGTACCAGGCGAGCGCGACCGCGCATCCCGACCTGGCCGGGCGGCTCGGCCCGATCGCCGAGGCGCACACCGCGCACGCCACCGAGCTGGCCCGGGTGATCGGCGTCGCCCTGCCGACCGCGGCCGCCACACCCACCACCGCCCCCGCCGCCGACCAGGCCGGCGCGCTCGCCGCCCTGCGCCGGCTGGAGAAGACCGCCCAGCAGTCGGCCACCGCCGCCTGTGCCGCGGCGAGCGCGGAACGGGCCGCACTGCTCGGGTCGATCGCCGCCGCCCGAGCCACGCACCAGGAGGCACTGAAGTGAGGCAGCCATCCGCCGGGGAGGCGCTCGCCTCCGCCCTGTCCGCCGAGTACGCGGCCATCTACGCCTACGGCCGGATCGGGGTCCGACTCACCGGGGCGGCGCGGGACGCCGCGCACCAGGCCGAGGCCGCGCATCGAAGCCGACGCGACGCGCTCGTGGTGCAACTGAGCGCGGCCGGCGGCGTCGTGCCGCCCGACCGCGCCGGGTACGCGCTGCCGTTCCCGGTCACCGACCGGGCCAGCGCCCTGCGGCTCGCCGCCGAGGTGGAGGAGCGCACGGCCGCGCACTGGCGGGCCGCTCTGGCGTCCACCACCGGAGCCGAGCGCAACCAGGCGCTGGCCGCCCTCGTCGAGTACGCGGTGCGGGCCACCCGGTGGCGCAGGACGGCCGGGCTGACCCCGCTGACTGTCCCATTTCCCGGTCGGCCAACCTGAACCGTTCCGTTCCGGTTGCGGTACGCATACCAGGTATGCATACTCCGTTGCCATGTCCATCCGTCACGGGTTGCTCGCCCTGCTCGAACGCGGCCAGATGTATGGCTACCAGCTGCGCGCCGCGTTCGAGGAGTCGACCGGCTCGACCTGGCCACTGAACATCGGGCAGGTCTACACCACGCTGTCCCGGTTGGAACGAGACGGTCTGGTGCGCCCGCTGCCGGAGAGCGAGGCCGGGCAGCGCCCGTACGAGATCACCGACGCCGGCCGGGCAGACCTGGCGCTGTGGTTCGCCACGCCGGTCAGCCGCAACGACAGACCCCGTGACGAGCTGGCGATCAAGCTGGCCCTGGCGTTGACCACCCCGGGGGTGGACGTCCGCTCGGTGGTGCAGGCCCAGCGCAGCGCGACGATGCGGGCTCTGCAGGAGCTGACCCGGCTGAAGTACGGCAGCGACCGACCGGAGGACCTCCCCTGGCGCCTCGTACTGGACTCGATGGTCTTCCAGGCCGAGGCGGAGGTGCGCTGGCTGGACCACTGCGAGACCAGTCTGGTGCGGCACCGGCCCAGCGGCCCGGCACCTCCCCCACCGCGCGCGGATGACGCCGATGCGCGGGACGGGACACGCTGGGCCGGCGAGGAGGCCCGACGGTGAGCGGGCCGGACGACGCGGTGCTGGAGCTCCGCGCCGTCCACCGCACCCACGGTGCCGGACCGGCGGCGGTGCACGCGTTACGCGGGGTCAGCCTGGTCGTTCGGCCCGGCGAGCTGGTCGCCGTGATGGGTCCGTCCGGCTCCGGCAAGTCGACGTTGCTGGCCCTCGCCGGTGGCCTGGACCGCCCGACTGACGGCGAGGTCCGGGTGGAGGGGCAACCGCTGGGGGCGCTGGACCGTCGCGGTCTGGCCCAACTGCGCCGCCGTCGGATCGGTTACATCTTCCAGGAGCTCAACCTGCTGGGCAGCCTGAGCGCACTGGAGAACGTGGCGCTTCCGCTGGAGCTGGACGGCACCAGTGGACGGCAGGCTCGCGGACTGGCCATGGCCGCGCTCACCGAGGTGGGTCTGCCCGCGTTGGGTGACCGCTTTCCGGACCAGCTCTCCGGCGGGCAGCAGCAGCGGGTGGCCATCGCCCGCGCGCTGGTGGGCGAACGGCGGCTGGTGCTCGCCGACGAGCCCACCGGGGCACTGGACTCGCAGACCGGTGAGGCGGTGCTGCACCTGCTCCGCCGCCGGATCGACGCGGGCGCCGCCGGGGTGCTTGTCACCCACGAGGCACGGCACGCCGGCTGGGCCGACCGGGTGGTGTTCCTGCGCGACGGCGTCCTGGTCGACACGACGGCGCCGCTGGGCAGCGTCGACCAGTTGCTGTCCGGCAGCGGCCGGTGACGATCCGCCGTCCGACGCGGGCCCCCGCTCCGGTCGACACCGCGACGGCACGGCCGGTCGCGCCCGGCGCCCCGGTCGGTCGACGGCGGTTCGCCGAGCTGACCGGCTCCTGGCGGGCGGCGCTGCGGATCGCCCGGCGGGAGTCCCGCCGGGCCCGACGTCGGACCGCCCTGGTGCTCGCGATGATCGCCCTGCCGGTGGCGGCGCTGGCCTTCCTCGCGGCGAGCTACGACATGGCCGAGCTGACCCCGGCCGAAGGGATCGACCGTCGGCTCGGCGTGGCCGACGCGGAGCTGCGCTGGATCGCCGACGCGCCGGTACGGCAGGACGAGGAGGGTGGCACCTGGTACGTCCGAAATGGCGAGCAGCAGCCGCCCAACGCCCGGGCCACCTCCGCCCAGGTGGGTGCGCTGCTGGGACCGGGCAGTCGGGTCACCGAGGTGCGCACCCGCATCCCACTGACCCTGCGCGGCCCGCGCCTCGACGAGGACGTGGAGGGGCGGGTGCTGGACCTCGGCGACCCGTTGGCCCGCGGGCTGGTGCGGTTCCGGGCGGGCCGGGCACCGCGGCAGCCCGGCGAGGTCGCGGTCAGTCCGGCGGCGCTACGCCGCCTGGACCTGCGCCTCGGCCGCGCCGTGGCCCTCGCCGACGGAAGCCGCGCTTACACCGTGGTGGGGGTGGTCGAGTTTCCCGACGATCTCGGAATGGTGGTGGCGCTGCATCCGGGTGCGGTGCCACCGACCGGTTCCAGTTCGGCGACCAACTGGCTGGCGGACGTGCCCGGCACCGTCGACGCCGCGCTGGTGTCCCGACTCAACGAGCGTGGGGTGGTGGTCACCACCCGTCCACCGGCCGACGACCGGAAGCGGACGTGGCTCGGCCCGGTCGACCCGAGCGGCACCGGCGGCCTGAGCACCGGTGTGCTCATCGCCGGCCTCGGGCTGCTGGAGGTCGTGCTGCTGGTCGGCCCGGCCTTCGCGGTCGGCATCCGTCGCCGACGGCGGGATCTGGCGCTCGTCGCGGTGGCCGGCGGGGATGCCGGCCAGCTTCGCCGGGTCGTGCTGGCCGACGGCGTGGTGCTGGGTGTGCTGGGCGCCGTCGCCGGCCTGCTGGTCGGCGTCGCCGCGGCGTTCGCCGGTCGTCCGCTGGTGGAGCAGTACGTCTTCCACGCCCGCTTCGGTGGGTACCGGTGCTGGCCGACCGCGCTGGTGCTGCTCGGTGGGGTCGCGGTGCTGGCCGGGGTGCTCGCCGCGCTGGCACCGGCCTGGACCGCCGCACGGCAGGACGTCAGCGCCGGGCTCGCCGGACGGCGTACCCCACCGGTGTCCCGGACCCGGTGGTTGGCCTTCGGTCTGTCGCTGGTGGTCGGCGGGGCGGGGTTGGCGGCGTTCGGGGCCGCCCGTATCTCCCCGGCGGTGATCCTCACCGGCCTCATCCTCGGCGAGTTGGGCCTGGTGTGCTGCACGCCCACGCTGATCGGCGCGCTCGCCCGGCTCGGCCGGATGTTGCCGTTGGCACCGCGAATCGCGCTGCGCGACGCCAGCCGCAACCGGGCGGCCGCGGCGCCCGCCATCTGCGCCGTGATGGCCGCGGTCGCCAGCAGCGTGGCGCTCGGTGGGTTCCTGGCCAGCAGCGACGCCCGGGAGTCCCGCTCCTACCGGCCGTTGGTGCCGACCGGCAACGTGCTGGTCTACGCGGGCGAACTGGCGCGGCTACCCACCCTGGCCCAGGTCGCCACCATCGCCCGGGAACAGTTGGGTGCCGACGCGATCGCCCCGATCAACTCGGTGAGTTGCGCGTCCCGGAAGGGTTACTGCGACGTCGCGCCGGCGCTCCCACCCGCGCAGGTATGCCCCTGGCAGCCGGGGGTCGATCTCTCCGCGGCGCAGCGTCGACAGGCCCGGGCCGACCCGCGTTGTCGGATTGATGCGCTGGGCTACGACGGCGGCTACGTGCAGACGGGAGTGGATGACGGGACCGCACTGCCGCTGCTCACCGGTGCGGACCCGGCGACGACCGCCGCCGCCACCGCCGTGCTGCGCGCCGGGGGCGTGGTGGTGACCGACCCGCGCTACCTGCACGACGGCCTGGTGACGGTACGGGTGAACCAGGTGGATTCCGGAACGGACGGGTCGACCACCACCGACCTGCCCGGGTACGCGCTGAGCGGGGTGGTCAGCCAACCCCAACTGCTGCTCTCCGCGTCCGCGGCCCGGCACCTCGGCCTGACCTGGTCGCCGGCCGGTTGGGTGATCGGCACCTCGACCCCGCCGGACCGGTACCAGGAGCAACGGTTCACCAGCGCACTGCGGCCCTTCGGCACCTTCATGGTGTCCGTGGAGTACGGCGGTGGTCCCCGCGACATCTCACCGTTGCTGCTGCTGCTCGCGGCGGCGGCCGGGGTGATCACGGTGGGGGCGGCGGGGATCGCCACCGCGCTCGCCGCCGCCGAGGGGCGCGCGGAGCTGACCACCCTCGCGGCCGTCGGCGCGGCGCCGGCGGTACGCCGAATGCTGGCGATCTGCCAGGCCGGAATCATCGCCGGTGTCGGTTCGGTGCTCGGCATCGTGGCCGGCCTCGGCACCGCCGCGATCGTGCTGGTCTCGGTCAACCGCGAGTACGCCAGCGACTGGCCGGCGTCCGATCCGTACCCCCTGTTGGTGCCCTGGCCCGTGCTCGGGGTCCTGGTGCTGGTGCCGGTGGTGGCGATGCTCGGGGCGGGCCTGTTCACCCGCGCCCGACTGCCGATCGAACGGCGGCTGGACTGACACCGGTGCGGTGGCCGGCCGGCTGATGATCCGGGCGCGTACGGGGGTGCCGCCGGGGCCGGGCAGGCGGCAGACTGATCGGCGTGTCAGCGCTGGGAAACATCACCCGTCGAGTCGGTCATCACCGCTGGTTCGGCGCCGCCGCACGCCTGCTGGTCCCCGCCGACCGGGTGGTCGGTCGACTCACCCGGGGGCGGGTGGTCGCGCTCGGCCTGATCCCGTCCCTGGTGATCACGACGACCGGCCGCCGCTCCGGCAAGCCCCGCAGCAATCCCCTGCTCTACGTCCCCGACGGCGACACGTACGTGGTGATCGGCTCCAACTGGGGGCAGACCCAGCACCCCGGTTGGGCGATGAACCTGCTCGCCGATCCCACCGCCGCGGTGCAGTTGAAGGGCCGGCTGATCCCGGTGCGGGCCGACCTGGCGTCCGGCGCCGAACGGGACCGGCTGTGGCAGCTGCTGGTGACCGAGTGGCCCGCGTACCGCACGTACGTGCAACGGGCCGGTGGCCGGGAGATCCACATCTTCCGGCTCGTGCCGACCGGCCCGCCGTCGGCCGGCTAGGGCGTGTGTCAAAGTCCTCGGTCGAGCCGAGGCGGAGTCCAGGCGGCGGTCCGGCAAGGCGGGAATTGGCCCGGATACCGGTGTTGTATCCGGGCCAATTCCCAACGCGGCCGGTCGTCGTCTGGGCCCGCCGCAGGCCGGCCAGGGGCTTTGACACACGCCCTAGGCCGAGCCGGCCCGCGAGCGGCCCGGGCCGCGTCAGAGCCCGCCCGGCATGCCGATCAGCGAGCCGATCAGGTAGGTGGCGCCGGCGGCCGCGGCACCCAGCAGCAGTTGCCGCAGCCCGCTGGTCCACCACGGACGTTGGGTGAAGCGGGCCACCACCGCGCCGGCGGCGAACAGCCCGAGCCCGCCGACGGCGAGGGCCAGCCACAACTCGGTGGCGCCGAACAGGTAGGTCAGGAGCGGCACCAGCGCGCCCACCGAGAAGAACAGGAACGACGAGATCGCCGCCGCCCACGGGCTGGGCTGGTCGTCGGGGTCGACGCCCAACTCCTCGCGGACGTGCACCCGCAGGGCCTCCTCCGGGTCGCGCCGCACCGCCTCGGCGACCTGGGTGGCCAGGTCGCGGGGCAGCCCCCGGGCCACCCAGGCGTCGGCCAGCTCCCGGGCCTCCGCCTCCGGGTGCCGTTCCAGCTCGCGTCGCTCCTTGGCCACCTCGGCGGCGACCTGCTCGTTGGCGGAGCGGACGCTCGTGTACTCGCCGAGCCCCATCGAGATCGCACCGGCGACCAGGCCGGCGGAGCCGGTGAGCACGATGCTGCGGGGCGACACCCCGCCGCCGCCGACGCCGGCGATCAGGGCGATGTTGGTGACCAGACCGTCCATCGCTCCGAAGACGGCCGGGCGCAGCCAACCGCCGGAGACGTCCGCGTGGTGCGCCTCGCGCAGCGCCGCTGGGGTGTCGGTCATGGCGCCTGCCCTTCGTTCGCGACTGCGGGACTCCGCTGCGCTGCGTTCCTCGCGCTCACGGCAGGGTCAGGATCTCGTGACCGTCGTCGGTCACCACGATGGTGTGCTCGAACTGGGCCGTCCACTTCCGGTCCTTCGTGACCACCGTCCACCCGTCGTCCCACATGTCGTACTGGTAGGTGCCGAGTGTGATCATCGGCTCGATGGTGAACGTCATGCCGGGCTCCATGATGTCCGTGGGGCGCGGGCTGTCGTAGTGCGGCACGTAGAGACCGCTGTGGAAGGCCTCACCGATGCCGTGGCCGGTGAAGTCGCGGACCACGCCGTAGCCGAACCGCTTGGCGTACGACTCGATGACCCGGCCCACCACGTTGATCTGCCGGCCCGGGACGACCGCGCGGATGCCG
Organism: Micromonospora sp. NPDC049101; assembly: GCF_040648675.1. Classification (NCBI taxonomy): domain Bacteria; kingdom Bacillati; phylum Actinomycetota; class Actinomycetes; order Micromonosporales; family Micromonosporaceae; genus Micromonospora; species Micromonospora sp. NPDC049101. The sequence continues at coordinate 155,775 of NZ_JBEZED010000016.1, forward strand.
CGCATCATCGCCTCGTGGGTCCGCTCGACAAGCAGCCGGGCCTCCTCGCTGACCTCGCCGACGCAGAAGGTGGCGTCGGTGTCACCGTGCACCCCACCGATGTACGCGGTCACGTCGACGTTGATGATGTCGCCGTCGGCCAGGACCGTGGAGTCCGGGATGCCGTGGCAGATGACCTCGTTGAGGCTGGTGCAGCAGGACTTCGGGAAGCCCCGGTAGCCGAGTGTCGACGGGTACGCACCGTGGTCGCAGAGGAACTCGTGCACCACCTTGTCGATCTCGTCGGTGGTCACGCCGGGCTTGCAGTGCTCGCCGGCGAGCTGGGTCGCCTGGGCGGCGAGCCGGCTGGCGATCCGCATCTTCTCGATGGTCTCCGGCGTCTGCACGTGCGAGCCGCGCCACTGGGTCGGGCGCTCCTTGCCCACGTACTCCGGTCGGGCGATCTGGGGTGGCACCGGACGCATCGGGGACAGCGCGCCTGGCGTCAGCGGCGGACGGACGGTCATGCCATCAGCCTATCGCCGGGGCCGCTGGTGACCCGCGCCACGGGCGCCGCAGGGCGGTTGTTGCCCTGTCAGGTCGGCTGTGCCATGGTGGCAGCGTGGATCAAGGGGGAGCACCACCCGTCTTCTCCGCCAGCGCGGAGATCGACGGTGACCACCTCCAGGTGGTGGTGGCCGGTGAGGTCGACATGGCGACCGCCGAGACCATGCTCCAGACCGCGTTGCGCGAGCCCGCCCGGCGGATCACGCTCGACCTGAGCGCCGTCACCTTCTTCGACTCGGCCGCCATCCACGCCCTGGTCCGGCTCGCCCAGCAGTTTCCGGGCGTGCTCACCGTCCTGCCGTCACGGCAGGTCCGCCGGGTGTTGGAGATCTCCGGCCTGGGCGAGCAGAGCTGGCTGCGGCCGGCCTGAGCCGATCCGCGCCCTGCGGTCAGCCCCGCAGCTCCCGGCGCAGGGTCACTTCGGTGCCCTCCTCGGTGCGCCGCACCGACAGCTCACCCAACGCCCTGATCAGCGCCAGGCCACGCCCCCGGAAGCCGGAGCCTGTCGACTCACGCCACTGCCCGCTGTCGCGCACGGTGGCCGTCACCGTCCGGTCCTCGATGGCCACCGCCACGCTGATCATCGGCTCGGCCGGGTGGATCGGATGCTCGATGGCGTTGGCCGCGGCTTCGGAGACCGCCACGGTCAGGTCGAACACGTCCGTCTCGTCGACGGCGTGCGCGACGAGGAAGTCCTCCAGGCGCTTGCGCAGCACGCTCAGCCGGGTCGGGTCCGCCGGCAGCCGCAACGCGAAACGGTTCAGCTCGGCCGCCTCGAGGGCGAGGACCGCCACGTCGTCGCGGCGCGGACGCCCGTCGACCCGCTCGACGACCGCGTCGATCAGGTCGACCACGTGCTCGCTGGGGGTCGCCGCGTCGACGCGCAGTTGGGCCAGCGCCGCGTCGATGCCGAGCTGACGGTCCTCGATCAGCCCGTCGGTGTAGAGCAGCAGTCGGCTGCCGGCGGCCAACTCGCCGTCGACCGCCTCGTACGTCGCGGCGGGGATCGCGCCGATCGGTGGGCCGAGCGCACGGTCGTGCAGGAACGACACGTCACCTCCTGTGATCACCAGCGGGGACGGGTGACCGGCGCTCGCGTACCGCAGCCGGCCGGTGCGCGGGTTGAACAGCAGACAGACCACCGTGGCGAACGAGCGACCCTCGGTGGAGCCGACCAGCCGGTTGAGCCGGGTCAGCGACTCGGCCGGGTCGTAGCCCTCCAGCAGGTACGCCCGCAGCGCGTTGCGCAGTTGCCCCATCGCCGCCGCGGCCTGGACGCCCTTGCCGACCACGTCGCCGATGACCAGCACCAGGTCGTCGTCCTCGACGTCTATCGCGTCGTACCAGTCGCCGCCGACCTCGACGTCGGCGGTACCGGGCAGGTACCGGCTGGCCAACACCGCTCCCGGTAGCTGCGGCAGCGACCGGGGCAGCAGGCTGTGCTGCAGGGTGGTCGCGATGCGGTGTTCGGCTTCGTAGAGTTGGGCGTTTTCCAGGCGTACCCCGACCAGCCGGGCCAGTTGGGTCAAGGCGGCCTCGTCGGTCTGCGCGTCGTCGCCGGCCGGACGCCAGACCCGCAGCTCGCCCAGCGGTTCGCCGGCGGTGCCGGTCAGGTCGGCCACGAAGGACGGGTCGGCGGCGGTGGCGCCGCCGGTGTCCGCCTCGGACCGGGACCCGGCGGCGGTGACCACCACCCGCGCGGCCTCGGCGAGGCTCAACGCGTGCCGGGCGGCGACCTGGAGCACGTCGGCGGTGGACCGGGCGGTGTTCACCGCCACCGCCGCGTCGGCCAGCGCCCGGAGCCGACGGATGATCTGGCCGCGGAGCTGGCCCAACTCGACGTTGGCCCGGACCCGGGCGATCAGCTCCTGGCCGGAGAACGGCTTGGTGAGGTAGTCGTCGGCGCCGGCGGAGAGGCCGGCGACGGCCTCCGCGGAGCCGGCCCGCGCGGAGAGCAGCACGATCGGCACATGACGGGTACGCGGGTCCGCACGCAGCGCGCCGACCAGCCCGAACCCGTCCAGTCGGGGCATCATCACGTCGCTGAGCACCAGGTCGAACCCGCCCTCGCGGGCCAGCGGCAGAGCGGCCAGCCCGTCGCTCGCGGTGACCACCTCCCAGGTCGGGGAGAGCAGTCGGGTGACGTGCTCGCGCAGGTCCACGTTGTCGTCGACGACCAGGATCCGGCCGGCCGGTGCGACGGTCGCCGGTTGGCTGGCGAACTCGCGCGCCGGCTCGACGCCGGTCCAGAGCGCCGTCTCCGCCACGTAGAGCCGGGCCTGCTCGGGCTCGCCCGGGGGCAGCGGGTCGAAGGCCGCGACCCGGTCCGCGGGCAGGTGTGCCGACCCGAACGGGATGGTCACCGTGAAGGTGCTGCCCTCGTCGACCTGGCTGACCAGCCCGGTCACGCCGCCGTGCATCTCGACCAGCTCCCGGACCAGCGCCAGGCCGATCCCGGTGCCCTCGTGGGTGCGGGCGCGCACGCCGGGCACCCGGTGGAACCGTTCGAAGACGTGCGGCAGCTCGTCCGGCAGGATGCCGACGCCGGTGTCCGTCACCTCCAGCCGGGCCAGGCCGTCCACCGCCCGGACCCGCACCCGGATCTCGCCGTCGAAGGTGAACTTGACGGCGTTCGACACCAGGTTGAGGACGATCTTTTCCCACATGTCCCGGTCGACGAAGACCGGCGCCGGCAACGGTGGACAGTCCACCACCAGCCGCAGCCCGGCCCGGTCGGTCGCCGAGCGGAAGGTGCTGGCCAACCGGGCGGTGTAGCTGGCGAGGTCGGTGGGCTGGTAGCGGGCGGCGAGGCGACCGGACTCCAGCCGGGAGAAGTCCAGCACGGTGTTGACCAGTTTGAGCAGGCGCAACGCGTTGCGGTGCATCATGGTGAGCCGGTCGGTCTCGGCCGGGGGCAGTGCCGGATCGGCCAGCATGTCCTCCAGCGGGCCCAGCACCAGGGTCAGCGGGGTGCGGAACTCGTGGCTGACGTTGGCGAAGAAGTTGGTCTTCGCCAGGTCCAGTGCGGCCAGCTCGGCGGCGCGGGCCCGCTCCTGCTCGTAGGCCCGCTGGGTGCCGGCCGCGCGGGAGACCTGGGCGGCGATCAGCTCCAGGAAGTCGCGGTAGTCGGCGCCGAGCGGGAGCTGGCGGGCCACACCGACGACAAGCGCGCCGACCGTTTGGTTGGTCGCGGTCAGGGGCAGCACGAGGGCCTGGTCGGCGGCGTCGGCCGGCGGCGGGTCGAGCAGGTCGGCCACGTCGACGGTCGCGGGCGCGGTGTCGGCGGTCACCCGGGCCAGCAGCTCGGCGGTGTCGCCGACCGTGGCCGGGGCGGTGCCGGTGGACCCGGCCAGGGCGAGACGACCGCTGTCGTCGGCCAGGTAGATCAGGGCGAAGGGCACGTCCGCCCGATGCCGGCCGAGCACCTCGGCGACGCTCCGGCCGAGTTCGGCAGCGCTGCCCGTGTCGTTCAACTCGGCACCCAGCTCGGCAAGTGCCCGCAGCCGGCGCTCGCCGAGCACCCGGCCGGTGGTTTCGTTGACGATGCAGTAGACGCCACTGACCGAGCCGTCGGCACCCCGGATCGGGTCGTACGAGACGTTGAAGTAGGTCTGCTCGACGAAGCCGTGCCGGTCCAGCAGGAAGGGGTGGTCGTCACCGCGGTAGGAGCGCCCGGTGCTCCGCACACCGTCGAGCAGCGGGCCGAGCACCGCCCAGGTCTCCGCCCAGTGCTGCCGGGCCGGTTGGCCGAGCACCTCCGGATGTTTGCCGCCGATGGTCGGTCGGTACGCGTCGTTGTAGAAGGCGAGCTGCTCGTCGCCCCAGAACATGACGATCTGCGCACTGGAGGCGAGCATCATGCCGACCGCGTTGGAGAGCGCCGGCGGCCAGCGTGCGGGCTCGCCCAGCGGGCCGGTGGACCAGTCGAAGCCGCTGATCAGCTCGCCCATCTCGCCGCCGGCCGCGAACGCCGCCGCCAGCATCGGAGGAGCCTCCGGACCGGGCGCGACGAAGCGCCCGATGTCCGCACCCCCCTGGGCCGAGCTCATACAGCCTCCCGCTCCGGCCGGCACCCCACGACCGTTGATCTTTACCCGCCGTGCCTCGACTTGTACCCCAGCGGACCAGCAACGTAACGCAAGACGGCGGTTGGGCGCTGTTTACCTACGCGCGAGCCGTCCGGCACCGGAGGGTGTGAGCGCGCCGCGCGACGAGCGGCGGTCGCCGGGGCGCCCGACCAGTCAGAAGACCGGCAGCCCGTCGATGCTCGCCGCGTTCTTGGTGGCCCGGTAAACCGCCAGGTCATCCGCGCTACGACGGGAGTGTGAGGTGAGTAACAGGTCGCGCTCGGCGCGGAAGTCCATGAGAGGCACCGCGTAGCCGCAGGAGTCGCTGACCCGGTCCACCTCGACGGTGATCACGGCCCGGACGGCGTGCACGTCCGGCGGTGCGGGAAACTCGGCCAGCCGGTCGGCGAAGGCGTCCTCGGTGACCGCGACGCTGTGGCCCCGGCCCTGCAGTCGGACGATCTTCGGCGGCCCGTCGAAGGCGCAGAACATCAGCGTGATCCGGCCGTTGTCGCGCAGGTGGGCGATGGTCTCCGCCCCGCTGCCGTGATAGTCGAGGTAGGCCACCCGGTGCGGGCCGAGGATGACGAACGTGCCCCGCATGCCCTTCGGTGAGACGTTGACATGCCCCTCGACGTCGGACGCCGCGGTGGCCACGAAGAAGACCGGCTGGCCCGCGATGAAGTCACGTAGTCGACCGTCGATCTCCGGATAGACCTTGCCCATGCGCCGATCCTCCCACCGGCCCCACCAACCGACCGGGGCGAGCTACGTCACACCGCACGCCCGGACCAGCGCGGTGATCGGGCGGGGGTCCGGCTCGTTCTCCGGATGCCACTGCACGCCGAGCACGAACGGCAGCGCCGGATCCTCGACCGCCTCGACCACGCCGTCCTGGGCCCACCCGGTGACCGCGAGTCGACCCGGGTCGGCGACCGCCTGGTGGTGGTACGAGTTGACCCGGTCCACCCCGGCCAGCACCCGCGCGGCCAGACTCCCCGGGGCGAACCGCACCGCGTGGGTCCCGTAGACGCCGGGCGCCGGACGGTGCCCCTCGTGGCCCACCACGTCGGGCAGGTGCTGGTGCAGGGTGCCGCCGTAGGCGACGGCGAGCAACTGCATGCCCCGACACACCCCCAGCACCGGCAGTCCGGCGGCGAGCGCGGCGGCCAACAGCACCAGCTCACCGGCATCCCGGTCCGGCCGATCCTCGGTACGCGGGTCCGGCCGCTGGCCGTACCGCCCCGGACCCACGTCGGCGCCACCGGCCAGCAGCAGCCCGTCCAGGGCGGCCACCACCTCGCCGTCCACGTCATCGGGCGGCAGGACCACCGCACGGCCACCCGCCGCCGTCACCGCCCGCGCGTACGCCTCGGGCACCAGCACGGCCCGCACACCCCGCCAGGCCGCCCAGTCGACGGGTTCGACATACGAGCTGATCCCGATCAGCGGCCTCCTCACAGCGGTGTGACGTACGCGCCCGTGATGCCGCCGTCGACCACGAACTGCGCGGCGGTCATGAACGAGGCGTCGTCGCTGGCCAGGAACGCCACCGCGGCGGCGATCTCCTCGGGTTGCCCGAACCGGCCCATCGGCACGTGCACGAGCCGGCGGGCGGCCCGCTCCGGGTCGGCGGCGAACAGCTCCAGCAGCAACGGGGTGGCCACCGGGCCGGGACACAGCGCGTTGACCCGGATGCCCTCGCGGGCGAACTGCACACCCAACTCCCGGGTCATCGCCAGCACCCCGCCCTTGCTCGCGGTGTACGCGATCTGCGACGTCGCCGCGCCCATCAGCGCCACGAACGACGCCGTGTTGATGATCGAGCCCTTGCCCTGACGACGCATGTGTGGAATCGCGTACTTGCAGCAGAGGTAGACGCTCGTGGTGTTGACCCGGAGCACCCGCTCCCACGCGTCCAGGCCGGTGTCCAGGATGGAGTCGTCGTCGGGCGGGGAGATGCCGGCGTTGTTGAACGCGATGTCCACCCGCCCGTGCCGGTCGGCCACCCCGTCGAACAGGTCGCGTACCGCCGACTCGTCGGCCACGTCGGTGGCCACGAACTCGCCGCCACACTCCTGCGCGGCCCTCGTGCCGGCCTCCGCGTCGATGTCCACGCAGACCACCCGGGCCCCCTCGGCGGCGAACCGCCGCACGGTGGCCAACCCGATGCCGCTGCCCGCTCCGGTGACCACGGCCACCCGGTCCTGCAACCGACCCTGCACTGGCGTCACTCCTCTGTCGCGATGAACACGTTCTTGACGTCGGTGAAGGAATGCAGCGCGTCCGGGCCCAGCTCGCGGCCGAGCCCGGAACGCTTCATCCCGCCGAACGGGGTCCAGTAGCGCACCGAGGAGTGCGAGTTGACGCTGAGGTTGCCCGAGTCGACGGCACGGGCCAGGCGCAGCGCCCGACCCACGTCCCGGGTCCAGATCGAGCCGGAGAGGCCGTACTCGGTGTCGTTGGCGAGCCGGACGGCGTCGGCCTCGTCGTCGAACGGCAGCACCGAGACCACCGGGCCGAAGATCTCCTCCCGCCAGTGCCGGTCGGCCGGCGAGTCGGCCAGCAGCACGGTGGGCGCGTGCCAGAAGCCGGGCCCGTCGGGGCAGGAGCCGGTGAACGCGACACGTGCACCGGGCAGGAACCCGGCGACCCGGTCGCGCTGGGCGGCGGAGATCAGCGGCCCCATCTCGGCGCTCTCCCGGGACGGGTCCTCCACCCGGAAGGCGCGTACCGCCGGTTCGAGCAGTTCCAGGAACCTGTCGTACACCGTGCGCTGGACCAGGATCCGCGACCGGGCGCAGCAGTCCTGGCCGGCGTTGTCGAAGACCGCGCCCGGCGCGGTCGCGGCGGCGCGTTCCAGGTCGGCGTCGGCGAACACGATGTTCGCGCTCTTGCCGCCCAACTCCAGGGTGAGTCGCTTCACCTGGGCGGCGCAGCCGGCCATGATCCGGGTGCCGACCTCGGTGGAGCCGGTGAAGCAGATCTTGCGGACCGCCGGGTGGGTGACGAACCGCTCCCCCACCACCGCGCCCTGGCCCGGGAGCACGGTGAACACGTCGTCGGGCAGGCCCGCCTCGCGGGCCAGCTCGGCCAGCCGCAGCGCGGTGAGCGGGGTCAACTCGGCGGGCTTGAGCACCACCGTGTTGCCGGCGGCGAGGGCCGGGACGAAACCCCAGGCGGCGATCGGCATCGGGAAGTTCCACGGCACGATCACGCCGACCACGCCGAGTGGCTCGTGGAAGGTGACGTCCAACCCGCCCGGCACCGGGATCTGTCGCCCGGTCAGCCGCTCGGGCGCACCGGCGTAGTAGTCCAGGACGTCGCGGACGTTGCCGGCCTCCCACCGGGCGTTGCCGATGGTGTGACCGGAGTTGCGCACCTCCAGCAGGGCCAGCTCCTCCAGGTGCGCGTCCACGACGGCGGCGAACCGCCGCAGCAACCGAGCCCGATCCCCCGCCGCAACGGAACGCCACGTCGCAAAGGCCGAGGCGGCCCGAGAGATGACCGCGTCGACCTCCTCCCGGGAGGCAGCGGCAACCTCAAGAAAACCGGCCCCAGAAGCCGGCTCCACCAAAACCGTCACGCGCTCCCCACCCCCGCCCCTTCCTCATCCCGGTCGATCATGGACTTGTGGTGCCTGACAAAAGCCGCCGGACGGGACTTTCCACCCAGCACAACTCCATGATCGACGGGGCAACGGGCGGGGGCGGGGGCAACGGGCGGGGGTGGGGGGTTAGAGGCGTTCGAAGCCACGGGTTAGCTCCCAGTCCGTTACCGCCGCGTCGAAGGCCTTCAGCTCTACTTTTGCCTGGTTGGCGTAGTGGGCTACCACCTCGGGGCCGAACGCCTCCCGGGCTGCCGTGGAGCCCTCCCAGAGGGCCAGGGCGTCGCGCAGGGTGCTGGGGACGCGCTCGGCCTGCGGGTCGTCGTACGCGTTGCCGGTGCACTCCTCGCCCAACTCCAGCTTTCCGTCGATGCCGTGCAGCGCGCCGGCGACCAGCCCGGCGATCGCCAGGTACGGGTTGACGTCGGCGCCGGGCACCCGGTTTTCCACCCGCATGCCCTGCCCGTGCCCCACCACCCGCAGCGCGCAGGTGCGGTTGTCCACGCCCCAGCGCAGCGCGGTCGGGGCGAACGACCCGGGCTGGTAGCGCTTGTAGGAGTTGATGTTCGGGGCGAACAGCAGGCTGAACTCCCGCATGGTGGCCAGCAGCCCGGCCAGCACCCGCTGCCCGGTCGGCGACAGGTGCGCCGGCCCGTCACCGAGCATCGCCGAGCGACCGTTGCCGTCGCGCAGCGAGAAGTGGATGTGGCAGGAGTTGCCCTCCCGCTCGTTCGGCTTGGCCATGAAGGTGATCGCCATCCCCTCCTGGGCGGCGATCTCCTTGGCCCCGTTCTTGTAGATCACGTGGTGGTCGGCGCAGGCGACCGCCTCGTCGTAGCGGAAGGCGATCTCGTGCTGGCCGAGGTTGCACTCACCCTTGGCGCTCTCCGGCGTGAGCCCCGCGCCGGCCATCTCGGTGCGGATCCGGCGCAGCAGCGGCTCCACCCGGGCGGTGCCGAGCAGCGAGTAGTCCACGTTGTACTGGTTGGCCGGCGTGAGATCACGGTAGCCGCGCCGCCAGGCGTCCTCGTACGAGTCGCGGAACAGCACGAACTCCAGCTCGGTGCCCGCGTACGCGGTCAGCCCGTGCTCGGCCAACCGGGCCAGTTGCCGGCGCAGGATCTGCCGGGGCGAGGCGACCACGTCACCGGAACCGTCCAGCCAGGTCAGGTCGGCCAGCAGCAGCGCGGAGCCCGGCTGCCAGGGCATCCTGCGCAACGTGCCGAAGTCGGGCACCATCGCGAAGTCGCCGTAGCCGCGGTCCCAGCTCGACATCGCATACCCGTCGACGGTGTTCATGTCGACGTCGACGGCGAGCAGATAGTTGCAGCCCTCGCTGCCGTGCTCGACCACCTGGTCGAGGAAGAACGGCGCGTGGAACCGCTTGCCCTGCAACCGACCCTGCATGTCGACCAGGGCCAGCACCACGGTGTCGATCTCGCCGGCCTGGACGGCGACCCGCAACTCTTCCAGCGTGAACGGAGCTTTCGTCATGCGCGGGCCTCCATCACCAAGGTCTACTGGCAAACCGGATCACCGTCAATGCCCCCGATGGCGACTGTGGCAAACCCGGCGGGACGGGCGCGCCGCCCGCCCCGCCGGGCGCCGACTCAGGCCGGGCCGTCGACCGGTGCCGCCTCGTCCGCCGGTGCACGCTCCTCGACGGTACGCACGGGGCCGGTGAACCACCGACGGGCCGAGGCGTACCACCACACGGCGACCACCAGCAGCACCCCGCCCACGGCCAGCGGCGCGTAGTTCACCGCCGACCAGGTGAAGTCGTCGTTGCCGGGCACCCCGGCGGGCACGATCGGCAGCACGAAGTAGACGGCGATGATCGCGATCTCGATCACCGCGATCCAGCCGAGCGGCCGGTACTTCCGCCCGAGCGTCCACGGGCCGGGCACGAACCGGTCGCCCATCCGCAGTCGCAGCGCGATCGGGATGAGAAACGACAGGTAGAGCCCGAGAACCGCGACGGAGACCACCGCGTAGAAGGCGATCGGGATGCCGGCCGAGCTCTCGTAGAGCGCCGGCAGGGTCAGCACCAGGCCGGCCAGGGTCGCGCCGATGATCGCCTTGACCGGGGTGCCGTTGCGGTCGACTGTCGACCAGAGCCGCCACCCCGGCACCGCCCGGTCCCGGCTGAACGCGTACGCCATCCGGCTCATCGAGGTCACGCAACTCATCCCGCAGAAGAACTGGCCGATGGTGGAGATGATGATGACGATCTTGAAGAAGACCGGCGTCAACGCCGACTCGAAGATGGCTCCGGAGAAGCCGCCCGCGGCGTTGACCGCCTCGACGTCGGTGGCCGCGAAGAGGAACGCCAGCAGCAGGATCCAGCCACCGACGGCCGAATAGAAGATCGACTGCCAGAGCCCTCGGGCGGCGGCCTGCGAGGCGCCCCGGGTCTCCTCGGAGACGTGCGCGCAGGCGTCGAAGCCGGTGATCGTGTACTGGGTCAGCAGGAAACCCAGCGGCAGCACGTAGAACCAGAACGTCAGCCCACCGATGTCGCCGTCACCGAAGCCGGAGTTGTTGAACCGCTCGGTGAACACGAACTGGAAGCTCTGGTGGTTGTCCGGGACGAGGACCAGGATGGCCACCACGACGGCCGCGCCGGCCACGTGCCACCAGACCGAGACGTTCTGGAGTACGTCGATGATCCGGTGCCCGAAGATGTTGATCAGGCCGTGCAGCACCAGGATGACCACGAAGAGCAGGAAGGCCTGGCGTAGCGTGCCGGCCCAGCCGTCGAAGAGCGCCGACAGGGTGAGGTTGAGAAACGTCGCGCAGCCGTAGTCGACCGAGGCAGTGACCGCCACCAGGCCGATCAGGTTCAACCAGCCGGTGAACCAGCCGTGCACCGGGCGCCCCATGGTGGCCGCCCACCAGTAGATCCCGCCCGCGGTCGGGTACGCCGACACCAACTCGGCCATGCAGAAGCCGATGATCAGGATAAACAGCGAGATCAGCGGCCATCCCCAGGAGATGGCGACCGGCCCGCCGTTGTTCCACGCCTGGCCGAAGGTGGTGAAGCAGCCGGCCAGGATCGAGATGATCGAGAACGAGATGGCGAAGTTGGAGAAGCCACTCCACTTGCGGCGCAACTCCTGTTTGTAGCCGAGTTCGGCGAGCCGTCGGGCGTCGTCGTCCATCGGTTGCTCGGCGGTCGGCATCGGGGTCGTTGCCACTGCACACCTCCCTGAGGTGGTTCCGCGTGCGAGTGCGCAAAGTGTCGACCCGGCCGATCAAGACGGTCAATACGTCGCGGGTGGGAATCTCACCGCCGGTGGGCTAATTGCGTTGCCGTCCGGCCGCTCCGACCCGCATCCTTGACCCCGTGACCAGGCCCGATCCACGGGCCACTCGCCGGGCACTCGGACCGCCCGGCCCACGGCGCGGGGCACGCCTCTCTCTCACGTACGGCCATCCCGCCGTACCCAAAAAGTGCCCCGCGCCCCGCCCCCACCCAAGCCCGCGGGACGGGGACGGGGGGCTAGGTGAGGACGAGGCCGGTTACCCAGAGGGCTGCTACTACGAGGCCGGCCAGGAACTCCACGAGCATCGACAGGCCAGCCGCCTTCAGGGCCTGCACGGTGGACGGCCAGGCCAACTGGTTGCTGCCCAGCCGCAGCCGCTCCGCCGCCCACACCCCGGCCACGAAGCCGAGCACCAGCCCGACGACCGGCACCACGAAGAACCCGACGATGCCGAGCACCCCGCCGGCGAGCAGCGTGGACGTCGGCACACCGGTGCGCTTCAGGTTGCGACCCGGCCACGCGTACTTGATCACGGTACCGCCCGCCGCGACGACCGTGGCGGCGGCGAACACCGCCCACCCGCCCATCCCGGCACCGCCGAAGATCGCCCAGACCAGTACGCCGCCCCAGCACAGCGGCAACGCCGGCAGGCCGGGCACCACCACGCCGGCCAACCCGGCCAGGATGGCCAGCCCGGCCACCACTGTCACCGCCGTCTGCGAATCCGTCAGGTCCACGCCGCCACCCTCCCTCGCCGCCATCCGACCGGACCGAGCCGACCGGACCGCAGGTGCCCCTCGCGCACGCCGTCCGGCGGGCGGTCCACGGTGGTGCGGCCCCGCCGACCGCCGGCCACCCCAGCCCCGCTCACGTCGCACCGCCCCGCAGCCGGGCGGTGATCTCGTCGGCCGGGGCCGGGGCGCCGAAGTACCGGCCCTGCCCGGTGTCGCAGCGCAGCGCCCGCAGCCGCTCCGCCTGCACCCCGGTCTCCACCGCCTCAGCGGTGACCCACAGCTCCAGGGCGTGCGCCAACCGGACCAACGCGTCGACGATCCGTTCGTCGCGGTGGTCGGCGGCGAGGTCGGTCCCGTCGGCGCGGATGCCCTCGACGAACGGGCCGGCGAGCTTCAGGCAGTGGATCGGCAACCGTCGCAGGTACGCCAGGTTGGAGTAACCGGTGCCGAAGTCGTCGACGGCCAGCCGGACGCCGAGGGCGGCGAGCCGGTACAGGCTGCGCAGCGGCTCACCGGCGCTGCCCATCACGGCGCTCTCGGTCAGCTCCAGCTGGAGCAGCTCGGCGGGCAGCCCACTGGTGTGCAGCACGTCGGCCACCGTGTCCACGATCGCCGGGTCGTCGGCCTGCCGGGCGGCCAGGTTGACGCTGACCACCAGCCGGGCGGCGGGAAACTCCCGCCGCCACCGCTCGGCGTCCTGACAGGCCTGCCGCAGCACCCACTCGCCGAGCCGGACGATCAGGCCGGTCTCCTCGGCCAGGCCGATGAACCGGTCCGGCCCGATCAGGCCCAACTCCGGGTGCTCCCACCTGACCAGCGCCTCCACCGCCAGCATCGTGCCCTCCAGCAGCGACACGATCGGCTGGTAGTGCAGCACGAACTCGCCCCGGTCCAGGGCGGCCGGCAGCCCGGCGACGAGTGCCGACCGGGCGATGTCCCGGGCGCTGCGCTCCGGGTCGTACACCGCCCAGCGGCCCCGGCCCGCCCCCTTGGCCCAGTAGAGCGTGGTGTCCGCCGCCTTCATCAGCTCCGACGCGGTGGTCTCCGCCGCCGGGCACTGCACGATGCCCACACTGGCCGAGACGGCCAACTGGTGGTCTCCGACGTGCACCGGGGCCGCGACGGCGGCCAGCGCGGACTCCGCGACGGCCACCGCGTCGTCGATGTCGTCTCCCCCGTCGACGAGGATCACGAACTCGTCGCCACCCATCCGGGCGACCAGGTGGCCGCGGTCGGCCACGCACGCGGCCAGCCGGCGGCCGATCATCACCAGCAGTTGGTCGCCGAGGTCGTGGCCGAGGCTGTCGTTTATCGCCTTGAAGCCGTCCAGGTCGAGGAAGCACACCCCGACCCGCCGCCCGGTGCCGGCGGCGTCGAGGACCCGGTTCAACGTCTCGAAGAACAGCGTCCGGTTGGGCAGCCCGGTCAGCGGGTCGTGCAGCGCCTGGAAGCGCAGCCGCTGCTGGAGTTCGTACCGCTCGGTGATGTCCTCGATCATCGCGACGGTGAACCGCGGTCGGCCGTCGCCGTGCCGGATCAGCGAGACGGCCAGATCCGTCCAGACCACGCTGCCGTCCTTGCGGTGGTAGCGCTTCTCCACCCGGGCGGTGTCGTGTTTGCCCTCGATCAGCTCCTGGTAGAGCTCCCACATCCCGGCGGCGTCGTCGGCGTGGAACAGCGCCGCCACGTTGATCTCGCGCAACTCCTCGATCGAGTAGCCGAGCATGTCGGCGAACGCCTGGTTGACGTCGATGATCTGGCCGTCCACGCCGGCGATGCCGATCCCGATCGCGGCGCCGGTGAAGACCGCGCGGAATCGGGCCTCGCTGTCGCGCAGCGCCTGCTCGACCTGGTCACGCGCCTGCCAGGCCGACTGGGCGATCCGCTCCTGCTGGCTGAAGGTGCGGTCGCGCAACGCGCGGGCGAAGCCGGCGGCCAGCCGGCCCTGCAGCGCCGCGATCCGCTCCGCCAGGTCCGCCGGCCGCTCGGCGGCGCCGAGTACGCGCCGCGAGAAGTCCGAACCGAGTGCCCGCAGCGTCCACTCCAGGGCTCGCGGCTCGCTGAGGTGCGCCTCGACAAGCGCCCGCCCGACCTCCTCGGCAGGGCCGGAGCGGAACGGCTCGGCCCACACCGCCTCCGCCAGCCGGATCGTGTGCGTCAGCAGCAGCCGCTCGGTCTCGGCCGCGCTGAACGGCACGAACCCGAGGCGACGGACCGCGCGGGCCCAGTCTGCGGCGAACCCCTGGACGTCGGCCCGGCCGGCGTCGACCCCGACCGGGTCCGGGACGGCGGCCATGTCGATCAGCCGGCGGGCTGGTCGTACCGGGCGACGCCGCCGAAGGCGCCGAACCGCTCCGGGTGCTCGTCCACGTCGGACGGTGAGTCGGGACGCCAGAGTGGCATGTGCACCACGCCCGGGTCGAGGACCGTCCAGTCGCCGAAGAAGCCGGTGACCTGGGCACGGGAGCGCAGGGTGATCTCGGTGGCCGTCCTGGCGGAGAGCCGCTGGGCGTCCAGCATCTCCTGCGGCTGGTCCTCGAAGGTGGAGTGCGAGACGACCAGGTAGCTGCCCGGCGCGGCGGCGGCCCGCAGGGTGGCCAGGATCTCCTCCGGACGGTCGGCGTCCGGGACGAAGTGCACCACCCCGGCCAGCAGGATGCCCATCGGCCGGCTGAAGTCGATGAGCCCGAGCTGCCGGGTCTCGGTGAGGATCCGCTCCGGCTCGCGCAGGTCGGCGTGGATGACGCCGGTCAGCTCGTTGCCCGCGAGCAGTTCGCGGCTGTGCGCGACGGCCACCGGGTCGATGTCGACATACACCACGCGAGCCTTCGGGTTCACCCCCTGAGCCACCTCGTGCACATTGCCCACAGTGGGAATTCCGGAGCCGATGTCGAGAAACTGGTCGATGCCGGCGTCCAGCAACACCCGGACGGCCCGACGCAGGAACTCCCGGCCGGAGCGCATGGTGGCGGCGAGATTCGGGGTCATGCTCGCGATCTGCTCGGCCAGCCGCCTGTCGATCTCGAAGTTGTGCGCCCCACCCAGGAAATAGTCGTACACCCGGGCCGCGCTCGGCCTGGTCAGATCGATCTCGGTCGGCAGTTCGTCCGGCATCAGCGTGCTCCCCAGTTCATCGCCGCGGCGCGGGAGGGCACCGGCGTCGACGGGCGTGCGCGAGCACCGGCCGACCCGCGGGTCGTGTGGTGTGCACCACTCTAGGCGGCTGACTCCAGCATCAGCGAGATGCCTTGACCGACGCCGATACACATGGTGGCCAACGCCCGCCGTCCGCCGCGTCGGCGCAGCTCCAGGGCGGCGGTCAGCGCCAGCCGTGCGCCGCTGGCACCGAGCGGGTGCCCCAGCGCGATGGCCCCACCGTTCGGGTTGACGTGGTCGGCGTCCACGGGCAACCCCAGCTCGCGCAACACCGCCACGGACTGCGCCGCGAACGCCTCGTTCAGCTCCACCACGTCCACCGCACCCATCTCGACGCCGACACGGTCGAGCAACTTGCGGGTCGCCGGCACCGGACCGATCCCCATGATCCGGGGCGGTACGCCGGCCACCGCCGCACCGCCGATCCGGGCCAGCGGGGTGAGGCCGTACCGGGCAACCGCCGCCTCGCTGGCGACGAGCAGCGCGACCGCGCCGTCGTTGACGCCCGAGGAGTTGCCCGCGGTGACCGTGCCGCCGTCGCGGAACGGGGTGGGCAGCGCGGCCAGCTTCTCCAGCGTGGTCTCCCGGGGGTGCTCGTCGACCTCGACCAGCCGGGTCTCGCGCCGACCGGCCGGCACCGACACCGCCACGATCTCCTCGGCGAACCGGCCGTCGACCTGCGCCTTGGCCGCACGCTGCTGCGAGCGGTACGCGAAGGCGTCCTGCTCGGCCCGGCTGACGCCGTACTCGGCGGCCACGTTCTCCGCCGTCTCCGGCATCGAGTCGACCCCCCACCCGTCGCGCATCAACGGGTTGACCAGCCGCCAGCCCAGTGTGGTGTCGTACACCTCGGCCGAGCGGGAGAACGCCGACGTCGCCTTCGGCATGACGAACGGCGCCCGGCTCATGCTCTCCACCCCGCCGGCGATCATCAACTCCGCGTCCCCGGCCACGATGGCGCGGGCGGCGGTGGCCAGGGCGTCCAGGCCGGAGCCGCAGAGCCGGTTGACGGTGCTGCCCGGCACCTCCTCGGGCAGGCCGGCGAGCAGCGCCGCCATCCGGGCCACGTTGCGGTTGTCCTCGCCGGCCTGGTTGGCGCAGCCGAGCACGACGTCGTCCACCCGCGCCCAGTCCACCGACGGGTGGCGGGCGACCAACTCGCGGATCACGTGCGCGGCCAGGTCGTCGGGGCGGACGCCGGCCAGCGCGCCAGCGTACCGACCGATCGGGGTGCGGACACCGGCCACCAGGTATGCCACGGTCATCGCGAGTCCTTAGGGGTGCAGACGGCGGGGGTGGGGGCACGCCCACCGGATCGCGGGGGCTGCCGGCCGCCAGGATATCCGCGCCGGCAGCGGATAGGTTGACGGCATGGCCCGGGCCCAGTTCAGCGCAGAGACCAGCGGCGGCGGCGCGTTCGTCCGCCAGCCCAACCGGTTCACCGGTCGGGTCACCGCCGACTCGACCTCCCCGCCCGGTGGCGGGCCGGACGAGCAGGACCGCTGGCCGTTGGAGGCCGGCCGGTACCGGCTGATCTGGTGCCGGGCGTGCCCGTGGGCGCACCGGGCGAATATCGTGCGCGGCCTGCTCGGGCTGGACGACGCGATCTCGCTGGGCACCGTCGACCCGATCCGCGACGAGCGGGGCTGGGCGTTCGCTCTCGACCCGGACGGCTTCGACCCGGTCCTCGGCGTTGGTTTCCTCTCCGAGGCGTACCTGGCCACCGACCCGGACTACACCGGCCGGGTGACCGTGCCGGCGCTCGTCGACACCCGGACCGGTCGGGTGGTCACCAACGACTACCCGCAGCTCACCCTCGACTTCTCCACCGAGTGGCGGTCGTTGCACGCACCCGACGCGCCGGACCTGTACCCGGTCGCGCTGCGCCCGGAGATGGACGCGCTGATGGCCGAGATCCACGCCGACGTCAACAACGGCGTCTACCGGTGCGGGTTCGCCACCTCCCAGGAGGCGTACGACGAGGCGTTCCGCGCGCTCTTCGCCCGGTTGGACGCGCTCTCCGCGCGGCTGGCCGGGCAGCGTTACCTGCTGGGTGACGCGATCACCGAGGCCGACGTGCGGCTGTTCACCACGCTGGTCCGCTTCGACGCCGCGTACCACGGCCACTTCAAGTGCAACCGCAACAAGCTGACCGAGATGCCGGTGCTGTGGGCGTACGCCCGGGACCTGTTCCAGACCCCGGGCTTCGGCGAGACGGTGGACTTCGACCACATCAAGCGGCACTACTACGGCACGCACCGGGAGATCAACCCCAGCGGCATCGTGCCACTCGGGCCGGACGAGTCGGGCTGGCGCACGCCACACGGGCGTGGCTGAGCCGGGTCGGTCCGGCCCCACCACCGCGCCGAGGGCCGGCTCGGACGTCGCCCGCCGGGTCGCCGGCTCCGCCGCGGCGGGCTGCGCGCTGGCCGGTGCGGTCGCGGTGACGTTCGCCGTGGTCGCCGGTCCCGGTCCGGGGCTCACCGGGTACGTCAGCGAGGCGGGCATCGCCGGCAGTGGACACGCCGCGACGTACCGGATCGGGGTCCTGGCCCTTGCCGGCGCGTTGCTGCTGCTCGGCGCGGCGCTGCCCCCGGGGGTGTGGGCGGCGGCCCCGGCGCTGCTCGCCAGCGGTGCCGTGTTCGCCGCCGTGTCCGGGGCGGTGACCTGCTCCGCCGGCTGCCCGCTGCCGCCGTTCGAGCGCGCCACCACGGCGGATCTGGTGCACGGCGGCGCGAGCATCGCGGCAACCGCGTCGGTGGTCTTCGCCATGCTCACGCTCGCCGTGTCCGTGCCGGCCGGGCCGGTGGTGCGTCGGCTGGCCGGCGTGACCGCCACGCTGACCCTGCCGCTGTGCGCGACTGTCGGGCTGGCCATGCTCGTCGTCGGGCGGGGCGCGCTGGCGGGTGTGCTGGAACGGCTGGTCCTCGCGCTGGTGGTCGCCTGGGGCGTCGCCACCGCCACCGCCCTGGCCCTGGACCGCCGGCCGGCAACCCCCTTGTAAGGATCCTCACGCCTACCGCTCCTTGCGATATCCCGCCGGCGGGGTATCGTCGATTGGCGATGAGCAATGTCTGGGGCCTCACTGTCCGCCTGTATGTCGATCTCCGACTACAGGCCAGTGGCATCTGTCCGGGTTAGCCGCGTTCCCACGCCCGCCCTGATCAGACCGGACAATTGGATAGATTCCTCATGCCCTTCAGCCTGCGCAAGATTCCCTTCTCCGTGCAGATTCTGCTCGGCCTCGTGCTCGGCGTCGTGCTCGGTTTCGTTGCCCGCAGCAACGACCTGAGCTGGCTGACCAGCACCCTGCACACCGTCGGCAGCCTCTTCGTCCAACTGCTCAAGCTCGCCGTACCGCCGCTGGTCTTCACCGCCATCGTGGTCAGCGTGGTCAGCCTGCGCGGCGTGGCCAACGCCGCCCGGCTCGCCCTCAAGACCCTGATGTGGTTCGGCATCACCGCGCTGATCGCGGTGAGCATCGGCATCGGCCTCGGCCTGCTCACCAACCCGGGCAAGGGCGTGACCCTCGACCTGGGTGGCGCCACGGCGCCGAAGAAGACCGGCTCCTGGACCGACTTCCTCACCGGCATCGTGCCCACCAACCCGGTCGGCGCGTTCGTCGAGGGCAACGTCCTGCAGATCGTCTTCCTCGCCGTCGTCATCGGCGCCGCGGCCCTGCTGGTCGGCGAGGCCGCCGAACCGTTCGTGGCGCTGAACCGCTCCCTGCTGGAGATCGTCCAGAAGGCGCTCTGGTGGGTCATTCGGCTCGCCCCGATCGGCACCCTCGGCCTGATCGGCAACGCCGTCGCCTCGTACGGCTGGGACCTGCTGGCCCCCCTCGCGAAGTTCACCACCGCCGTCTACGTCGGCTGCGCCATCGTGCTGTTCGTGGTCTACCCGCTGGTGCTGATCCTCGCCGGCCGCCTCAACCCGCTGCGTTTCTTCGCCGGCGCCTGGCCGGCGATCGAGCTGGCCTTCGTGTCCCGCTCCTCGGTCGGCACCATGCCGGTGACCCAGCGTTCCGTCGAGCGCCTCGGCGTGCCCCGCGAGTACGCCTCGTTCGCGGTGCCGTTCGGCGCGACCACGAAGATGGACGGCTGCGCCGCCATCTACCCGGCACTCGCCGCGATCTTCGTGGCGCAGGTCTTCGGCGTGCACCTCGGCGTCGGCGACTACCTGCTGATCGCGTTCGTCTCGGTGGTCGGTTCGGCGGCCACCGCCGGCCTGACCGGCGCGATCGTGATGCTCACCCTGACCCTCAGCACGCTGGGTCTGCCGCTGGCGGGTGCCGGCCTGCTGCTGGCCATCGACCCGATCCTGGACATGATCCGCACCGCCACCAACGTGGCCGGGCAGGCCCTGGTGCCGACCGTGGTCGCCGCCCGCGAGGGCACCCTGGACCGGGCCGCGTACGAGTCCGCCGGTCGACGCGACCTGACCGACCCGGAGCCGGTCGCGGAGACCCGCCCCGAGCTGACCCCCGTTCCCGCCTGACCACAGCACACCGACGGCGACCGGCCCCTCCCCGGAGGGGCCGGTCGCCGTCTTCGAGAGGATGACCCCATGAGCTCCCTGTTCACTCCCCTGGCCCTGCGCGCCGTCACCCTGCCCAACCGGATCGCCATGGCGCCCATGTGTCAGTACTCCGCCGGCCCGGATGGCCTGCCCACCGACTGGCACCTGGTCCACCTCGGCAGTCGCGCCGTCGGCGGCGCCGGCCTGGTGCTGACCGAGGCGACCGCCGTACTCCCCGAGGGGCGGATCAGCCCGCAGGACACCGGGCTGTGGTCCGGCGCGCACGTGGACGCCTGGCGGCCGGTGACCGCGTTCGTCGCCGCACACGGCGCGGTGCCGGCCGTGCAGCTCGCACACGCCGGGTTCAAGGCCTCCACCTACCGCCCGTGGGCGCCGGAACGCGGCGGCGTGCCGGACGCCGAGGGCGGCTGGACGCCCGTCGCCCCCGGTGCGGAGCCGTTCACCGCCGGCTACCGGACGCCGACCGCCCTGGACGAGGCCGGCATCGCCGGCGTGGTCGACGCGTTCGCCGCCGGCGCCGAACGCGCGCTGGCCGCCGGCTTCGCCGCCGTGGAGATCCACGCCGCGCACGGCTACCTGCTCAACGAGTTTCTCTCCCCGCTGACCAACCACCGCACCGACGGCTACGGCGGCGACCGGTCCGCCCGGATGCGACTCACCCTGGAGGTGGCCCGCGCGGTGCGCGCCGCGGTCGGCGAGGACGTGCCGGTGCTCACCCGGATCTCCGCCACCGACTGGGTCGAGGGCGGCTGGACGATCGAGGACAGCGTGGTACTCGCCGGCGAGCTGGCCGGAGTCGGCGTGGACCTGGTCGACGCCTCCTCCGGCGGGGTGAGCCCGGACCAGCGCATCACGCTCGGCCCCGGCTACCAGGTGCCGCTGGCCGCCCAGATCCGCCGCGAGGCCGGCGTGCCGACCGGCGCGGTGGGCCTGATCGTGGAGCCCGAGCACGCCGAGCAGATCGTGGCCGGCGGCGAGGCCGACCTGGTGCTGCTCGGCCGGGAGCTGCTGCGCGACCCGTACTGGCCGCGCCGGGCCGCCGCCAAGCTCGGCGTTGTCCACAGCGGGCCAGCGCAGTACGCCCGCGCCTGATCCCGCCGCCTCGGACGGCTGCCGTTCCCGGCAGCCGTCCGAGGCATCAGCCCGCGCTGCCGCCGTCCGAGAGGTCAGCCCGCGCTGCCGCCGTCCGAGGGGTCAGCCCGCCAGGTGCGACCAGTCGCCCTCCAGGTCCTGCCAGGTGCCCTGGGCGGCCACCGTGCCGCCGAGCAACACCACCACGTGGTCGGCGCGGACCAGCGCGGCACGCTTCGCGGTCGAGCCGACCACCGTCACCCCGTGTTCGCGCAACGCCTGCCACAACGCCAGCTCCGTGGTGACGTCGAGCGCCGACGACACGTCGTCTGCGACCAACAGTTCGGTACGCGGTGCCAGCGCCCGAGCCAGCGCCAGCCGCTGCAACTGCCCGCCGGAGAGCCGGGTGCCCTTGTGCCCGATGAGCAGACCCAGCCCACCGCCGGCGGCGGCCAGGTCGTGGTCGAGCTGGGCGGTGCTGACCGCGCCGGCCGCGTCCACCTGGTGGCCCAGCGCGATGTTGTCGGCCACCGTGCCGGAGAGCACCCGGGGCAACTGGCCGACGTAGCCGACCTGGTTGGGCCGCAGGAACAGCTCCGGCTCGGTGACCGGGTCGCCGTTCCAGGTCAGCTCGCCGGTGTGGTGCACGATCCCGGCCAACGCCCGCAGCAACGAGGACTTGCCCGAACCCACCGGCCCGACGACAAGCACCAACTGCCCCCGCTGCACGGTCAGGTCCACCTCGCGGACGGCCACCGTACCGTCGGAGTGCACCACTCCGAAGCCACGCAGCTCCAGCCGGCGCAGCGGATGCCGCGGCGCGGGCGTCGGCGCGGGCGCCGTCCCGGCGGCCAGGTCGACAGCCGGAACCCCCGCGGAGTACGCGCTCACCCCGGTCATCGCCGTCGTGCGCCGGGTCCACACCCGCGCCGAGGGCAACTGCGAGATCAACGACGCCGTCGTCCAGGCGAACCAGCGCGCCGCCCCCAGCGTGGAGACGGCCACCAGCACCGCACCGGCGGAGAGTGAGCCGCCCAGGTAGAGCGCCCACGCGCCGATCGGCAACAGCCCACTGGCCATCGACGGCGTGGAACGCGCCCACACCTGCACCGAGATCTCCCGCCGCTGCCGGTCGCTGCGCAGCACGTCCAGGCCCGCCAGGTGGCGCAGCACCGCAGTGGTCGCGCCGGCGAGCTTCACCGTCCGCGCCGCGGAGAGCGCCGAGACCAGCGCCGTGGCGAAGGCCGCCCGCGCCGTCACCGTCGCCTGGGCCGCACGTTCGAGTTTCGGCCCGAACAGCGTCGCGGCCAGCCCGGAGACGACCATCGTGCCGAGGAAGAACAGCCCCGGTACGACGCTGCCGGTGACCGCCGTCATGGCGACCACCAGGACCAGCGCGACGCTCTGGTCCAGCACGTTGTCGGCGAGTTGGACCACCCGCTCGGTGTCGCCGCCCTGCGCCACCACCTCGGCCGGGGTGTGCGAGCTGACCCGGCGCGGCCCGGTCTGGCCGTGCACCAGGCGCAGGCCGATCCGCAGCATCTGCCGCACCCACCACTGCGGGAACCAGACGTGGGTGTAGTACGGCAACGGCAGGGTGACCAGCAGCCCGGCCACGATCCCGGCCGCGGGCAGGTACGGGTTGCCGGTGCCGTCGACCAGGTCGGCCCAGAGCCAGGGCAGCACCGGGCCGTCCAGCCCCAGCAGGCTGAGCCCGAGGAACAGCCCGATCGCGGCCATCCCGTACCGGGGATCGTTGGTGCACAGTCGGACGATCTCCCGCAGCGTCCGGGCCGGCGGGACGGGCGGCAGCGGTGGCGGTTCGGTCCGCGTCGGCCCGACCGGTGTGGTCGCCGGACCGCCCGGCCACGCGCCGGCCAGGTCGGAGTCGGCGGCATTCGACGGGCCGCCCGGCCAGGCGCCGGCCAGGTCGGAGTCGCCGGCTGTCGGCGGGCCGCCCGGCCAGGCGGCGGCCAGGTCGGGGCCGACCAGCAGGTCGGTGCCGGTGCCGGTGCGGCCGTTCGGTGCCACCGCGGCGTACGCGGCGGCGTGACTGGTCGCCAGCAGTTCGGCGAAGCGTGTCGACGTCTCCAGCGGGCCGGCCTCGACCACCGCGCCGTCGGCCAGCACCACCACCTCGTCACAGCGACGCACCGAGGAGAGGCGGTGGGCGATGACGATGCCGATCCGGTCGCGCAGCAGTCGTTCGGTGGCCCGCTGCACCCGAGCCTCGGTGACGGGATCCAGACGCGCGGTGGCCTCGTCGAGGATCACCACGTGCGGGTCACGGACCAGGATCCGGGCGAACGCCACAAGCTGCTCCTGCCCGGCGGAGAGCACGTGCCCACCCTCCCCCAGCCGGGTCGCCAGCCCGTCCGGCAGCTCGGCGATCCAGCCGGCCAGACCCAGCTCGTCAAGTGCTCGGGCCGCGGCGTCGAGCAACTCCGGGTCGTAGAGCGCGACGTTCTCCGCGAGGGTGCCGGCCAGGATCTCCGTACGCTGCGGCACCAGCGCCACCCAGCGGCGCAACTGCTCGACGTCGAGGTCGCACAGGTCGGTGCCGCCGAGGAAGACCGTGCCCGGCGGCACGTCGACCGCCCTGGTCAGCACCTTCGCCAGCGTCGACTTGCCCGAACCGGTCCGCCCGATCAGCGCGTACGAGCGGCCGCGCGCGAAGGTGAGGCTGAGCCCACGCAGCGCGGCGGCCCGGTCGTTCTCCGAACCGCTCACCTGGTACTCGAAGGTCAGGTCCCGGATGCGCAGGTCACCCTCGGTCGGGCTGGCGCCGCCGACGGGCTCCTGCCGAGCCTTGTGCAGCAACCGCACCCGGGCCCACGCGCCGAGAGCCTCCTGGATCTCCGGCACCATCCGGCTGACGTGCTCGGCGGTGGCGCCGAAGGCCAGGGCGAGCAGCCAGATGGCGGTGAGCCGGGCGGCGTCGATCCGGGCGGTGGCCAACGCCCACGCCCCGCCGAGCACCACCACGCCGATGCCACCCCGGATCGTCGCGGTGGCGGCCGCGGCCACCCGGGCGGACAACACCCAGACCAGACCGCCCCGGGACAGCACGGCGGCGGCCCGCCGGGCGTACAACCGCAACACGTACGGTCGGGCCAGGCTGGTCCGTACGTCGTCCTGCCCGTGCACCGCCTCCTCCATCACCGCGGCCAGGTCGGACCACGCCTCCTCCTCGGCCATCCGGGCCGGGGCGATCCGCGCCGTCGGCCCGCGCAGACCGGCCGCGAGCACCACCGTGAGCAGCAGCATCGCGACCCCGGCCGGCCACCACACGAACAACGCGACGACCATCGACAGCAGGCCGACGCAGAGCCCCTGGGCGAGCCGGGTGCCCTGGTTACGGATCGCCGACGCCACCTGGTAGACGTCCCCGTCGATCCGGTCCAGCAACTCGCCCACCGGGGTGGTCTCCAGGGTGGGCAGGTCCTGCCCGAGAGCGACCCGGCAGAGCCGGCGGCGCACGTGGGCGGACCAGTCGGCGGTCACCCCGGCCATCAGCAGGCTCACCGCGAGGTCGCTGAGAACCACGGCGACCAGCGCCGCGGCCAGCACGGCGAAGAAGCCGGCCGAGCGGTGCACCAACACGGCGCCGGCCAGCGCCGACGCGCCCGCCTGACCGGCGGCGCCGAGCACGATCAGGACCGCCACGGTCGTCATTCGACGGGTCGAGGTGCCCCACATATCACGGAGCAGGCGCATGGAAAGTCCTCCGGAGGTGGGGTGGCGGAGACTTCAGCCTGCCGGCGCCAACGCCCAGATTCAACCGAATTTCCGCCCCTGAGCAGGGCGTCAGCCACCCCCGAACCCCACCGGCGACCCGCGAGACGCAGCGGTCAGAAGAGGACGGTGGCCAGGGTGCCGATCGGCTGGAAGCCGCAGCGCTCGTAGACCCGGCGGGCCGGCAGGTTGAAGTCGTTGACGTACAGGCTGACCGTGGGGGCGACCCGCAGCAGCGCGTCGCGGACCACGGCGGCCATGGCGGCCGTCGCGATCCCCCGGCCCCGCCACTCCGGTGCCACCCAGACGCCCTGGACCTGTGCCGTCCGCTTGGTGACGACGGCCAACTCGGCCTTGAACACGACCTTGCCGTCGACGAAGCGGGCGTACGCCCGACCGGCCCGGACCAGGTCGTTGACCCGCCGGCGGTAGCTGCGCCCGGCGTCCTCGGCGAGCGGGGAGACGCCGACCTCTTCGGTGTACATGGCCACCGCGGCCGGGAAGAGCAGGTCGACCTCGCCGGAGCGGACCTGGCGGACCTCCGGGTCGGCCGGTACGGGTGGCAGGGCGTCGGCGGCCAGCAGTGGCTGGTTGGGGCGAACGTCTCGTGCCGGCCCCCAGGTGTCGGAGAGCCGGTCCCACAGCCCGAGCACGGCATCGGCTCGGCCGACGATGGAGGAGCAGAGCCGCTCCTCGCCCGCGAGCAGGTCGGCGAAGGCGGCCACCGCGGCGTCGCTCGCCAGCACCGGCGTGAGGTTGCCGCCGAGCCAGCACAGTGATTCCAGGTTGCGCCGCGCACCGTACCCCAGGATCCGGCCCTCGGCCCTCCACCAGGACAGGCCGCGCGCGGCGATCCGCTCAGCGACCTGCGCGCCCGCGAACGGGTCATGGTCGAGTAGTCGCTCGACCGCGCGGCGCTCCGATTCCCCCAGTTGGCGTACCGGCACCGTCAGCACGACTACCAGCCTGCCAGATCGACCCCCGGCCCCGCCGGCCGAGTGACAAGGCCGGCGAGCAGGACCGCCGCACCCGGGGCAACCGAAGACTTGTCGGCGACGCATTGCCGATATATCGTTGATGCATCAGCGACAGTACGAGATGAAGGAGAACCCGATGAGGTTCCATCGAGAGCACCACCCGCTGCACGAGGCCCGGATGCGGGGGTTCGGCTTCCCGCCGGTCCCGCCCGGTCCGCACGGGCACGGACACGGCGGCCCCTGGGGCGGTCGGGGCCGTGGCCGGGGCCGAGGACGACGCCCCAACGTCCGAGCCGCCGTGTTGGCGCTGCTCACCGAGCGTCCGATGCACGGCTACGAGATGATCCAGGAGATCGACTCCCGCACCGGTGGTGCGTGGCGGCCGAGCCCGGGGTCGATCTACCCCACCCTTCAGCTGCTGGAGGACGAGGGTGTGATCGTCGCCAGCACCGAGGAGTCCGGCGGCGGGCGGAAGCGGTTCACGGTCACCGAGGCCGGTCAGGCCGAGGCCACCGAGGCCGCGCAGGCCCCGGCGTGGGCGGACGTCGCCCAGGGCACCGTGACCAGTTGGCACGACATCCGCGACTCCGGCGCGCAGGCGATGAACGCCCTGCGCCAGGTGATGATGAACGGCACCGACGACCAGCGTGAGCGGGCCGCCCAGGTGCTCGACGAGACGCGGCGCAAGCTGTACGCGATCCTCGCCGAATCCGAGTGACGCCACAGCGCGAAAAGACCAGGAACGCACAGCGGCCGTTCCCCACCCGGGGAACGGCCGCTGTTTGTAGCGGGAAGATCAGTGCACGGTGACCGTCGGGCCGCTGATCAGCCCGCGCAGCTCCTCGGGCAGCTCGGCGCCCATCTCGTCGGCGATCCGCAGCGCCTCCTCGATGAGCGTCTCCACGATCTGCGCCTCGGGCACCGTCTTGACGACCTTGCCCTTGACGAAGATCTGGCCCTTGCCGTTGCCGGAGGCCACGCCGAGGTCTGCCTCCCGGGCCTCGCCGGGACCGTTGACGACGCAGCCCATCACGGCGACCCGCAGCGGCACCGGCAGCCCTTCCAGGCCGGCGGTGACCTCCTCGGCGAGCTTGTAGACGTCCACCTGGGCGCGTCCGCAGGACGGGCAGGAGACGATTTCCAGGCCGCGCTCGCGCAGGCCCAGCGACTCCAGGATCTGGTTGCCGACCTTGATCTCCTCGACCGGCGGGGCGGACAGCGACACCCGGATGGTGTCGCCGATCCCCTCGGCGAGCAGGGCGCCGAAGGCGACCGCCGACTTGATGGTGCCCTGGAAGGCCGGACCGGCCTCGGTGACGCCGAGGTGCAGCGGGTAGTCGCACTGCTCGGCGAGCTGCCGGTAGGCGCGGATCATCACGACCGGGTCGTTGTGCTTGACCGAGATCTTGATGTCGCGGAAGCCGTGCTCCTCGAACAGCGAGCACTCCCACAGCGCCGACTCGACGAGCGCCTCGGCGGTGGCCTTGCCGTACTTGCTGAGCAGGCGCTTGTCCAGTGAGCCGGCGTTGACGCCGATCCGGATCGGCACCCCCGCCGCCCCCGCGGCACGGGCGATCTCCTTGACCTTGTCGTCGAACTGGCGGATGTTGCCCGGGTTGACCCGGACGGCCGCGCAGCCGGCGTCGATCGCGGCGAAGACGTACTTGGGCTGGAAGTGGATGTCCGCGATCACCGGGATCTGCGACTTCTTGGCGATCGCGGGCAGCGCCTCGACGTCGTCCTGGGACGGCACCGCCACCCGGACGATCTGGCAGCCGGACGCGGTCAGCTCGGCGATCTGCTGGAGCGTGGCGTTGATGTCGGAGGTGAGGGTCGTGGTCATCGACTGCACGGACACCGGAGCGCCACCACCGACCGGCACCGAACCGACCATGATCTGGCGGCTGGCCCGACGGGGAGCGAGCGGCGGGGGCGGCACGGCGGGCATACCGAGACTGATAGCTGTCACTTCAGGCACTCACCTTGAGAAGAGCGTGATGGGGTTGACGACGTCCGCGGCGATGGTCAGCAGCGTGAACGCGCCACCGATCAGGATCACCGCGTACGTGAAGGGCATCAGTTTGAGGTAGTCCACCCGGCCGGGGTCGGTCCGGCCGATCCGCGCGTAGAGCCAGGAGCGGGCGCGTTCGAACCAGGCGATGGCGATGTGGCCGCCGTCCACCGGGAGCAGCGGCAGCAGGTTGAACACGCCGATGAAGAAGTTCAGTGACACGAAGAGCATGAAGAAGACCAGCCAGGCGTTGTTCTCCACCGCCTCGCCGCCGAGTCGGCTGGCGCCGACCACGCTGATCGGGGTGTCGACGTCCCGTTCGCCGCCGGTGAGGGCGGTCCACAGGGCGGGGACCTTCTGCGGGAGGCGTTGCAACGCCTGCACGGTGCCGACGGCCAGTTGGCCGGTGAAGTCGGCGGTGGCCCCGAAGGCGCCGACCGGGCCGTACGTCACGCGGGTGGGCGTGCTGGGGACGAGCCCGACGCCGAGCGCGGCCACCGGCGCGGCGGCGCCGTTCGGGTCGTCCAGCGGCGGACGCTGGGTCTGCGCGAGCACCGTGCTGGCGGTGCCCGGCTGTCCGTCGCGGACGTACTGGATCTGCGCGGTCTCCCCTGGCTTGAGCGCGCGCAGCGTGGTGAGCAGGTCGCCGTAGTTGCCGATCGTCCTGCCGTTGATCGAGGTGATCCGGTCACCGTCGCGCAGTTGCGCCTGGGCGGCCGGGCTGGCCGCGTCGGCGGGGGTGCACGCCCGCAGCGAGTTTTCCGGCACCACGCACTCGCTGAGCCGGATGACGGCGGGCTCCTGGCGGGCCTGCGCGTCGGTGGTCGGGAAGTCCGGGTTGGGCAGGCCGGCGGAGACGGCGAGGATCCAGATCGTGATCAGGGCGAGCGCGAAGTGCGTGATCGACCCGGCGGCCATCACGATCGTCCGCTTCCACACCGGGTAGCGCCACATCACCCGCGACTCGTCGCCCGGCTCGACGTCGTCGTCCTGCGGGGTCATTCCCACGATCTTGCAGAAGCCGCCGAGGGGGATGCCCTTGAGGCCGTACTCGGTCTCCCCCCGCCGGAACGACCAGACGGTGGGACCGAAGCCGACGAAGAACTTGGTGACCTTCATCCCGAACGCCTTGGCGGTCAGCAGGTGACCAGCCTCGTGCAGGCTCACCGAAATGAGGATGGCCAGGGCGAAGAGGACCACCCCGAGCAGGTACGACATCAAGCTCCTTCCACCGAACCCGCGATGATCTCCTGCGCGTGCGCGCGTGCCCACGACTCGGCCGCGAGCACGTCCTCGACGGTACCTGGTTCGTCGAAGTCCGGGGCCTCCTCCAACACGCGTTCGAGGGTGTCGACGATGCCGAGGAACGGCAGTCGGCCCGCCACGAACGCCGCCACGCACTCCTCGTTCGCCGCGTTGTAGATCGCCGGGCGGCAGCGCCCGGCCTCCCCCGCGGCCTTGGCCAGCGCGACGGCCGGGAACGCCTCGTCGTCGAGCGGCGCGAACTCCCAGGTGTGCGCCGCCGTCCAGTCGACCGCCGTGGCCGCCTCGGGCACCCGGTCCGGCCAACCGATGCCGAGCGCGATGGGCAGCCGCATGTCCGGTGGGCTGGCCTGGGCGATCGTCGACCCGTCGACGAACTCGACCATCGAGTGGATCACCGACTGCGGGTGCACCATCACGGTGATGTCGGCGTACGGCACGTCGAACAACTCGTGCGCCTCGATCACCTCAAGCGCCTTGTTTACCATGGTCGCCGAGTTGATCGTGACGACCGGCCCCATGTTCCACGTCGGGTGTGCGAGCGCCTGCTCCGGTGTGACCTGCGTCAACTCGTCGCGCCGCCGACCCCGGAACGGGCCGCCGCTGGCCGTGACGATCAACCGGCGCACCTCGCCACGCGACCCGGACCGCAGGCACTGGGCCAGCGCCGAGTGCTCCGAGTCGACGGGCACGATCTGCCCCGGCCGCGTCACCGCGCCCCTGACCAGGGGGCCGCCGGCAACCAGCGACTCCTTGTTGGCCAACGCGAGGGTACGACCACCACGCAGCGCGGCCAGCGTAGGAGCGAGGCCCAGCGAGCCGACCACCCCGTTGAGCACGATGTCGCAGGGCCACTGGGCCAGCTCGGTCATGGCGTCCGGCCCGGCCACGATCTTGGGAAGCTTGAAGTCACCGGTGGCCCAGCCGCGCCGGCTCGCCTCGGCGTAGAACGCGAGTTGCAGATCCTGCGCGGCGGACGCCTTGGCCACCCCGACCGCCTCGACGCCCAGCTCCAGGGCCTGCGTGGCGAGCAGCTCGACGTTGCCGCCGCCCGCACCCACGGCGACCACCCGGAACCGGTCCGGGTTGCGCCGGACGATGTCGATGGCCTGCGTACCGATCGAACCGGTGGACCCGAGCAGGACGAGGTCACGGGGGGAAGTCACGCGGCCATTCTCCCCCACCGGCACTGAACGCCCGCTGGGAGCCTCAACCCTCCCCGCCCGCACCTTCCGCCCCGCCCGGCGGCGACCGGCAATGATCGACTCGGCTTTCAGGAAGTCGGGCTATCCCCGGCACCCGGACACCCCGTTTTCCTGAAAGCCGTGTCGATCAAGCGAGGTCGTCAGCCGAGTCACCGGTGGTTGCGGCCGGCGATGCCTCCTCGTCGAGCAGTTCGGCCGGGTCGATGGCGAACTCGAACGGCTCCCGCATCGCGAAGGTGCTTCCCGCCGCAGCGGCGGCCAACGGGCGGTATTCACCGTCGACCAACTCGAACAGGGCGATGGTCGGCACCCGGTTGCGAAGGTCCACCCGGAGGAAGAACGGCACTCCGACGGCCGCGTACTCCCGGGGCCTGTCGATCACGTCCTTGCGCCGGTTACCTGGGGAAACGATCTCCCCCAGCAGCACCGCCTCGGCGATCGGAACAGTCGTGCGGCCACCGCCCGAGTTGCGCAGCACAGCGATGTCCGGGATGAAAAGATCATGCCCGGAGATCACGTTGATCTCCGGATAGACCCAGAATCCGGCCTTGCGGGCAGCACGGTGCAGCACGTACGGCAACTCCCGCTCGACCGACTGATGATCGATTCCCGCATGTGGTGTCACGATCACGCTTCCGCTCAGGACCTCAACCTTGGGGCCGTTGGTCTCCGGCAACAGGTCGAGGGCGAGCTGCGCGGTCCACGGCTCGTCGTGCCACCGCAGCACGTCGAACGACGGCTCGGTGTGCTGCGGCGCCGGCTCCGGCGCGAACGCTGCCTGGGCCATCCGGGCTCACCCCCTCAGCGGGACATTCTGCTCAGGTCAGCCTAGCCACCGCCGCCCCAGTTGTGCGTCATCGCACACCCAGTCCGACACCCAGGTGACTCACGACCCGTACTGGCCCTGATCGATAGGCCGGGGGTGGCAAGACGCGCCGCCAGTCGGGGCCATCCCGCCGACGCGAGGGCCGGCACCGGAACCTACAGCGACCCGGACCTGCGACAGATCTTGGAGGGAAAGCGCCCCTCCCGGGGCCGGAATCTTCCAAGATCTCGATGGACGAGTGGCGCGAGCGGGGCCACCGCCCTGGCCGTGGCGCTGCGGGACTCGCTCGGCCACCTCGGCGTTCTCGACTTCGGCGAGATCACGCTGAGCGAGGAGGACGCGCAGTTTCTGCGTACCCGAGTGTTCTGTGACGCCGCGCTCGACGGTGCTGGCCGCTGCCGGCGGCGCGACGGCCACGACGGACCCTGCGCCGCAGTGCCCAGCACGAAAGTCGGGGTGTCCGCAGCCCGCGGACACCCCGACTTCCTGGAAAGCGTGTGGATCAGGGAGTGATGACGAACTGCGAGCCCGGCTGGATGACGATGTTGCCGTCGGCCGAGTTGGTGATTGTCACGTTCGTCAGGTTGGCGTTGCCCCGTGCGCCGCTCATGGCGAGGATGCCGGCGCCGTTGTTCGACCTGTCGATCCGCACGTTGGTGATGGCGACGTTCGGCATGTTGCCGCCGCCGTTCTTGAACTGGATGCCGTCGAACGTGGAGTCGACGATGTCGGTGTCGCGGATGGTGACGCCGACGATGTCCCGGGTGGCCGGGAAGAGGGTGATGGCACCGAACTCCTGGTCCTCGTTCCAGAACGCGCCGCCGGTGCGGTAGAGGCCGTTGTTGGCGATCAGCGTCGTGCCGGAGAACGGCAGCGGGTCGTGGTCGGTCGCCAGCATGATGCCCGGGTAGTTGGCGGTGTCGTAGATCAGGTTGTTCTCGATCGAGTTGTCGTAGCCGCCGTAGATGGCGATGCCGTTGGCCCGCCAGGGCAACTGGATGGTGTTGTTGACGAAGTGGTTGTCGTGGGCGATGTCGACGCTGCGGTCCTTGACGTACGGGTTGGCCCAGACGGCCAGGGCGTCGTCGCCGGTGGTGCGGAACGACGAGTTGAACACCCGCGAGTTGCGCGTGCCGTTGCTGAAGTTGATGCCGTCGGCATACGTGTTGCGGATCCGCATCCCGGTGAACTCCAGCCCGTCGGCCGGCCCCCACAGGTCGGGGATGTTGTCGTAGTCGCGACCCACCCAGACACCCACGTTGGCGTGCTCGATCCACACGTTGCTGATCTTCGTGCCGGTACCGAAGCGACCGTTCAGACCGACACCGCCCTCGGCGTTGCCGTCACCGCCCCGGATCCGGCCCGAGCCGAAGATGGCGATGTCGGAGATCTGGGTGTTCTTGTCGATGTCGAAGCCGAAGTTGCCCTCGTGCGGGTGGTTGATTCCGCCCACCACGTTCTGCGGCTCGGTGAGCGTGTAGAGCTGCGAGTGCCACATGCCGGCACCCCGGATGGTGACGTTGCTGATGCCGACCTGGTTGTGCGTACCCCGGTTCTGTGGGTCGTCGGTCAGGATCTTCTGCTCCTGCCGCCACTGCCCGGCGGGGATCCAGACGCAGCCGATGAGGCCGTTCTGGTCGTCGGTCACCGCCCGCTGAATGGCGGCGGTGTCGTCGAGCCCGTCGTTCGGGACCGCACCGTACGACGTGATCGAGGTGCAGCCGGCCGGCTGGCTCGCCGCCGGTGCCACCTGCTCCAGGTCGATCGTGTCGATGACGTAGAACGAGGCGGTGTCACCCGAGTCGCGCTGCAACTTGAAGCGGGTGCCGGCCGGGTACGACTGCGCCAGCAGCGCGTTCGACTCGTCGAAGAGCCGTCGGGCGTCGGCCTGCGGGGTGTTGGTCAGCGCCTCCGGCCCGTCGGTGTTGCCGTAGAGCCAGCTGTGCCGCGACGACAGGGTCAGCTTGCGGGAGAACACGTCGTTGACGTAGAGGCTGATGGTCGCCTCGATGCCACCGCCACCCGGCGCGTCCGGGATGGAGTTGCGCACCACTATGGAGTTGGCCTGGTTGGCCGAGGTGAACTCGACGAACTGGCCGGTGCTGTTCAGCCGCACCGACTTGCGGCCGGAGGACTCGCTGGCAAAGTTGGTGTGCCCGAAGGTGCGCAGCGCGTCCGGCTCCAGCAGCGTGCCCTGGTAACGGCCGGCCTCCGCCTCGTAGGAGACGTACGGTAGGGCCGCCCCGCGCCCGACCACGATCGACTGGCTGAACGCGTTGTTGGTCTCGTTGGTCTCGGTGACCGCGTTCGTGGCGTCGGCGGTGGCGGTGATGGTGGCCCCGCCACTGGTGGCGGTCCAACTGCCGGTGACGGCCACGGTGACCGTCGCGCCGGCCGCGATCGAGGCGGTGTTGGTGTTGAGCGTGGTGCTGCCCGCCACCAGCCGGGTGACGGTTGTCGCGCCGGTCGCGGTGGTGCCCCGGTTGCGGACCGTCACGGTGAAGGTGACGGACGCCCCCACGGCCGGGTTCGGCGGGTTCGAGGCGATGCTGAGCACCTGCAGGTCAGGCCCCGGGGCCTGCGCGACCACCAGCGGCGACGCGGCGGTGAAGCTGTTGTTGCCGTTGTTCTGCTCGACGATCGTGTTGGTCGGGTCGACCACCGCCGTGACGGCGTAGCTGCCCATCGGCCGGGCCCCCGCGTTGACCGACACGGTGGTCGAGGCGCCCGCGGCGAGCGCGCCCACCGAGGCGCTGCCGACGACCGCGCCGGCCAGGCTGAGGTTCACGGTGGTGGCACCCGCGGCCGCCGAGCCGATGTTCTGCACCACGGCCGAGAGCGTGACCGGGGAGACCTCGCTGGGCGACGTCGGCGACCAGGTCACCGAGCTGACCACCAGGTCCGGGTTGGGCGCCGGCGTGCCGCACACCTCAAGCTCGGCCACCTGGCCGGACGGCGCGCCGGTGTTGCCGGTGAACCGCAACTGCACGTCCGCGGTGGTCGCGCTGACCGGGATGCTCACCGCGTTGGTGCCCTGGACGAACTGGTAGGCCGCCGCCGACACCAGACTGGTGTACGCCGACGACGCCTGGTCGCGACCGAGGACCTGGATCGTCTGGGTACGGGTGCCCCAGGCCGAATCCGGGTTGAGCCGCACGGTGACGCCGGAGATGGAGTGGTTGGCACCGAGCGCCACTGTCAGGTTCTGCGGGTAGCTCGCCGCGCCCTCCCAGTAGGTGCCGAGCTGCCCGTCGTTCGCCTTGTTCGGGGTGAAGCTGAAGGTCGAGCCGCTCGCCGTCATGGCCTTGCCCGATGCCACGTTGGTGCAGGCCGGCGGGTTGCTGCCGGTCCGGGTGACAGTGTTGCTGTTGCCGGACA
Source organism: Micromonospora sp. NPDC049101 (assembly GCF_040648675.1). Classification (NCBI taxonomy): domain Bacteria; kingdom Bacillati; phylum Actinomycetota; class Actinomycetes; order Micromonosporales; family Micromonosporaceae; genus Micromonospora; species Micromonospora sp. NPDC049101. The sequence goes on from NZ_JBEZED010000016.1 coordinate 190,156, forward strand.
GGTTGCCGGCGCCGTCCCGGGCGCGGACATAGTAGGAGACGGTCGCGGTCGCCGGCTGGGTGTCCTGGTAGGTGAGGACAGTGCCCAGCGTCGCGATCAGGTTGCCGCCCCGGTAGACGTTGTAGCCGGCCAGCCCGCTGCCACCGGAGTCGGTGGACGCGCCCCAGGTGAGCGTGATCGTGCTGCCCGACGTGCTCGGCGACAGCGTCCCCGGGGTGCTCGGCGCGGTGGTGTCACCACTGCCGGTACGGGTCACCGTGTTGCTGTTGCCGGAGAGGTTGCCCGCGGCGTCGCGCGCCCGGACGTAGTAGGACACGGTGGCCGTCGCCGGCTGGGTGTCGTTGAAGGTGGTCATGTTGCCGATGGACTGGAGGAACGCGCCGTTGCGGTAGACGTCGTAGCCGGCGATGCCGCTGCCGCCCGCGTTGTCGGTGGACGCGACCCAGGTGAGGCCGATGGTGGTGCCCGACTGGGTGTAGGAGAGGTTGCCCGGAACGCTCGGCGCGGTGGTGTCCGGGGTGGTGCCGCCGCTGCCGTACACCTCCAGCTCGGAGAGCTGCCCGGCCGGCCAGCCGCTGTTGGCGGTGATGGTGATCCGGACGTATCGGGTGGAGGTCGAGCCGAAGTTGATCGTGACGGCGTTGCCGCTCGCCGGGTTGAAGGTGTAGGTCTGCGACCCGACCAGATCGGTGAAGGACGAACCGTTGGTGCTGCCTCGCACGCTCAGCGTCTGCGTCCGGGTTCCCCAACCGGAGGTCGGCAGCTTCAGCACGACCTGGTTGATGTTCTGCGACGAGCCGAGATCGACCTGCACCCACTGCGGGAACGCGTTGTTGACGCTCTCCCAGTAGCTGCCCGCGTTGCCGTCGACGACCTTCGACGAGTCGTAGACGTCGGCGTGGCCGCTCTCCTGGGTGGGGCGGCCCTGCGCGAGATTGGTGGCCGCAGCGGCGAAGCCGCTGCCCGGTGCGGCTGCCGGGTCGGCGGGGCGGGTGGCGTTCGAGGCACCGGCGCGACCGGCGCTCGCCGGGTTCGCGAGGGCTGTCGCCCCCGCCGTGGCCATCAGCGTGGCCGCGGCTGTCGCCGCCACCATCCTGAACAGATTCGTTCGTCTCATCACTGTCCTTGTCGTCGGGGACGGTTGCCGCGGCGGCTTGACCACGGGGGTGGGGGTGCGGCGGTGGGGACGACCATCAACGGACCTCTCCAGGAGGCCCGTTGAATCTTCCGAGGGTATGCAAGAAATCCTGCACACGTTTGTCGAGATCTTGCGTTACTTTGGCCAAAGATTACTGACGTGCTACGGGAGCGTCAACACTTCGACCGACGTGACTATTTATGGCCGTGCGCGCCCTGCGGGGCTGTCGCGGCCACCGTGGGTGGCGCGGTCCTCGGCACATGAGTGATGCCGGTGAGTCATCAAGATGACTCACCGGCATCAGGCTTCTCGACGCGCCGGCCCTCTCGCCGCGCGGGCACAGGCGCGCCCTGGTGTTCAGGCGGTCGGTGCCGCCAGGACGAAGGTCTCCAACTCCTCGCCGCCGTACCAGTCGGTGCGCCGGCCCACGTGCGTCATGCCGAGTCGCCGGCAGACCGCCATCGACGGATCGTTGCCCGGCGACACGAGCGCGTAGATCTCCGGGGTACCGGTGGCGAGCTCCCGCGCCGTGAGCGCACGGGCCGCCTCGGTCGCGTAGCCGTGACCCCACGAATCCGGGTGCAGGTGCCAGCCCGTCTCGATGTCCGAGGTGAGCTGCGTCTCGGGCGTTCCCGGCAGCGGCTTGAGCAGCGCCGTGCCCGCCACCTGGCCGGTGTCGCGTACCTCGATCGCCCAGGTGCCGTACCGGCCGCCGTCGTCGGCGTGCCGGTCGCGCCAGATCTGCAACCGTTCGACGGCCTGGGCCGGATCGGTCATCGGCAGACCCGGCGACACGGCCAGCCAGCGGGTGATATCCGGACGAGAGTAGATGTCGTAGATCCGGGCCAGATCGGCCGGATCGTCGGTCCAATCGCGCAGGATCAGGCGTTCGGTGGTGAGAACAGTCATGACCGGCGATCTTAAGGAGTGACGGCCCCGACGACAGGGAAGGAGGACCCGATGGGCAACGGATGGCAGCGCACGAAACGGATCACCAGTGCCGCGTTCCGCCCGGTGCGCGGCCGGGACCTGTCGCTGCACGCCGCCGCGATCACCTTCTACGGCGCGATCGCCGTGGTGCCGGTGGCCCTGCTGGCGATCTGGCTCACCGCACTGGTGGCCGGGGCCGACCGGGTCCGCCGACTCACCTCGTACGCCGTGGAGGCGCTGCCCACCGCGATCGGCGCGCCTCGGGCGGTGGAGGCGCTGGTCGACGCCGGGGTGGGGTTGACCCCGTTGCTGGCGCTGGCCTCCCTGCTGCCCGCCTCGCTGTACGGCGAGGGCCTGCGTCGGGCGTTCGTCTCGGTTGCCGCCCCCCGCTCCGACGAGCACCTGATCGGCTGGCGGGGCCGGCTCCTGCTGCTGCCCCTGCTCGCCCCGGCACCCGCCCTGCTGCTGTCGATCCTGCTGGCGCTGCCGCTGACCACCCGCCTCGTACGCCAGGGTGGTTGGCTCGGTGTGCTCGGTGTGGTGCTGTCGTTCCTGGCGGTCTGGCTGGTGCTCACGCCGGTGCTGGTGTGGGTGTTCCGGGTCGTCGGGCCGGCCTCACCGGACTGGCTCTCCACCCTCGGCATCGGGTCGTTCACCGCGGCGAACCTCTCCGGTTTCCTGCACGGCTTCGTGCTCTTCGCCTCGCTCCCGCTGGACCTGGGCGTGCCCTTCGGCGGCTTCGACGACATCGGCGCCGGCGTGGCCGTGCTCCTGTGGCTCTACCTGTTCCACGTGATCGTCCTGGCCGGCTACTCCGCCACCCTGGCCCTCTCCCGCTGGCGCACCCCCCACCCCACCCCCTAACCCCACCCACCCCACCCCACCCCCACCCGGCCGCGTTGATCATGGAGTTATTGCCACGACACGCCGACGCGAGTGGCAATAACTCCATGATCACCGGGGGCGGGGGCCCTGATCCTGCCGAACAGCCTGGCGATCCTCGGTGCGACATTTACCGACCCACACCGACGTACCGAGGTCATCACCGCATGGTCGGCGG